>DAVZHM010000009.1:0-31594 GCA_052273845.1 Candidatus Fimenecus sp.
CATCTTTTTTAAACCGAGCAATTACGCCGTATTCCGTCGGCTCCGTCTTTAAAGCCGTGGTTGCCGCCGCCGCATTGGAATCGGGGCAGAGGGAGGAGTTTTCCTATACCTGCACGGGGGCGTACACCCTTGGAAAAACCATATTCAACTGCCATTTGCACGCGGGACACGGTACACAAAAAATGGCAGAAGCGATGTCGAATTCCTGCAATCCGTATTTTATTGATTTGGCGCTGTCTGTGGGGGCAAATCCGATTTGCGATGTTGCGCAAAACCTCGGGCTGGGTGCGAGCATAGAATTGGCGGATGGTTATTACACAAACGGCGGCGTTTTGCCCGATGCCGCAACCCTTGGCGCTTCGCAGGATATCGCCAATCTCGCGTTCGGGCAGGGGGAATTGTTGGCGTCACCTCTGCAAATGACCGCCGTTTACGCGGCGATTGCAAACGGCGGCGTGTACCGCGCACCGAGTTTGATGTATGCCAAAGTGGACGCTTCGGGAGAAATCTATCAGCGCGCCGCGTTGCCGACGACCCGCCGCGCCATATCCGAAGATACAGCCAATCGCGTTGGTGCATTGCTTTTTTATGCCGTGGAAAACGGCAGCGGTAAACGCGCCAAGCCGACACGCGGTACCGCAGCGGGCAAAACCGCCACCGCGCAAAGCGGGTGGATGCAATCAGACGGCACAGAGGTTACCCATTCGTGGTTTTGCGGTTATTTTCCGTATGAAACACCGCAATATGCCGTAACGGTGCTCAAAGAAAACGGCGAGGGCGGCTCTGCGGATTGCGCGCCTGTTTTTCAATATATTGCGGATTTTATCTTGAATTTGCAGTAATTTGCGCGCTTTTGCAAATATTTTGATAAAAATTGAAAGAAATTAAAAGAAAATGCTTGACTTTGCGCAAAATAGATGGTATATTCATCTTGAAAACAGAAACAAAAGGATTGCGAGGGAACACGATGCTGACTGAAGAAAGATTTGCCGCCGTTTTACGCGAACTCAAAGAAAAGGGCGCGGTTACCGTAACCGAACTTTCCGAACGGCTCGGAATTTCGGAATCTACCGTGCGCCGCGACTTGCAAAGTTTGGATGCGCGCGGATTGCTTCGCAAGGTACACGGCGGCGCAACGGCACTTGAAGCGCAAAGCTTTCATTCTGCCGAAGAAGATGTCTCTACAAAATCCGCACAGAATGTTGCCCATAAGGAAAAAATCGCACGGTACGCCGCATCGCTTATCGACAACGACGATTTTGTTTACCTCGATGCGGGCACAACCACTGAAAAAATGATTGATTATATCGACGCGGGTACGCGCGCCGCCTTTGTGACCAACGGCATTGCGCACGCCAAGAAGTTAATCCAAAAAGGGCTTCGCGCTTACATCATCGGCGGGCAGTTAAAACTCTCCACCGAAGCGGTCATCGGCGCGGTTGCCGTTAACAATTTAAAACAATACAATTTCACAAAATCCTTTATGGGTACCAACGGCATTACGGTAGCGCAAGGATTTACAACCCCCGACACCGAGGAAGGGCTTTTGAAAGCAGAAGCCGTAAATAGGTCATATATCACTTATGTGCTTGCGGATGCTTCCAAATTCAACAAAGTCTTTTCCGTGACCTTTGCCCCGCTTGACAAGGCGTGTATTCTCACAGACCGCCTTGAAAACGGGGAGTACCAAAAGCATACGGTCATTAAGGAGGTGACTGAATGATTTACACCGTTACTTTTAATCCGGCGCTCGATTACGTGGTGCGTCTGCCGAAATTGGTCACAGGCGAAGTGAACCGTACAGAAACGGACAGCCTCTATTTCGGCGGCAAGGGCATCAATGTTTCAGCAGTATTAAAGGAACTCGGCGTGGAAAGCGTTGCGCTCGGTTTTACGGCAGGCTTTACGGGAAAAGCACTCCAAGCGGCATTGCAAAAAGCAGGTGTTAAAACCGATTTTGTGGAACTCGACAGCGGCAATACACGCATCAATGTGAAAATAAAAGCGGAAACCGAAACCGACATCAACGCGGGCGGACCGCCGATTTCGCAAACTGCGTTTGAAACGCTGATGCAAAAGTTAGACGCTCTGCAACCGAACGACATTGTTTGTCTTTCGGGCAGTATTCCGAAAACTTTGCCCGAAAACACTTACGAAACCATTATGGAACACTTGCAAAACCGCGGTATTCTGTTCGCGGTGGATGCAACCGGCGAATTGCTGTTGCGCGTACTGCGTTTTCAACCGTTCTTGATTAAACCCAACCACCACGAACTTACCGAAATGTTGGGGCGCACGCTTAAAACCGAAGCGGAACTGTTTGCCGGCGCCGCCGAATTGCAATCCCGCGGGGCAAGAAACGTATTGGTTTCGCGCGCGAGCGAAGGTGCAATTCTCTTAACCCAAACCGGCGAAAAACACGCAATCCCCGCCGTAAAAGGCAAAGCCAAAAACTCCGTCGGCGCGGGCGACTCGATGGTCGCGGGATTTTTGGCGGGTTGGCTGCAAAGCAACGATTACAGTTGCGCATTAAAACTCGGTACTGCGGCAGGCGGTGCAACTGCGCTTTCCGAGGGCTTGGCGCAACACGATATGATTATGGAAATCCTTAAAAATATGCAATAAATGAAAAGGAGACTGCTTTATGCGCATTATTGATTTGCTCAAAAAAGAAGCCATACAATTAAACACTTCGGCTTCTGACAAACAAAACGCAATCGACATACTTGTTTCTCTCCACGAGAAAGCGGGCAATTTAAACGACCCCGCACAGTACAAAGCGGATATTTTGGCGCGTGAATCTATGGGGACCACCGCCATAGGCGAGGGGATTGCCGTACCGCACGCCAAAAGCGAAGCGGTGAAAGCCCCCGCGCTTGCCGCGATTACCGTACCCGACGGTGTGGATTATGACGCCCCCGACGGGAAAAAGGCAAAACTTTTGTTTATGATTGCCGCTACAACCGACGGCGATGTGCATTTGGAAATTCTTTCGAGACTGATGGTTATGCTGATGGAACCGGAATTTGCACAAAGCCTTACAGAAGCCAAAACCGCAGAAGAATTTTTGGCGCTGATTGACAAAAAGGAAAGCGAAAAATACCCCGAAGAAAAGAAAGCGGAAACGCCTAAAAAAGACGGTTACCGCATTTTGGCAGTTACTGCTTGTCCCACAGGTATTGCACATACCTATATGGCGGCGGAAGCACTCGAAAAAACGGGCGAAAAAATGGGCGTGCCTTTAAAGGCGGAAACCAACGGCTCGGGCGGCGCGAAAAATGTGCTGACCAAAAAAGAAATCGCCGAATGTGACGGCATCATCATTGCCGCCGACAAAAATGTGGAAATGGCGCGGTTTGACGGCAAACCCGTTTTGAAAGTCTCGGTTTCCAGCGGGATTAACAAACCCGAAGAACTGATTCAAAAAGTCCTGAACGGCAAAGCTTCGGTGTATCACCACGACGGTGAAAAAAGCGATAGCGATGATTCGGACGAAAAAGAGGGCTTCGGCAGAAAAGTTTATAAACACCTGATGAACGGTGTTTCGCATATGCTTCCGTTCGTGGTCGGCGGCGGTGTGCTCATTGCCCTCGGCTTCCTCATTGACACAATCGCAGGCAATGCCAATGTCGGCGGCGAGTTTGGATATACGAACCCCATCGCGTCCGTTGTCTTTTGGATTGGTAAAGCGGCGTTCGCCTTTATGCTGCCGATTTTGGCAGGGTATATCGCAAGTTCCATTGCGGACCGTCCCGGTTTACTTCCCGGTATTGTCGGCGGCTATCTTGCAACCACGGGCGCAACACTTGCATCGCCCACGGGTGACGATACCGCAGTTTCGGGCTTCTTGGGCGCATTGCTCGCAGGTTTTGTCGCAGGTATTCTTGTCAATTTCCTGAAAAAAGCTTTCTCTTGGTTACCGAAATCGATGGACGGCATCAAACCCGTGTTCCTGTATCCGTTGTTCGGTACATTGCTTATCGGCTTGTTTATGTTGCTGATTAACCCCGTTATAGGCCTAATCAATACGAGTGTCGCAAGCGGACTTTCCACACTTGGCAACACCAGCAAATTGCTTCTCTCCATTGTGCTTGCGGGTATGATGGCGATTGATATGGGCGGACCTTTCAACAAGGCGGCTTATGTATTCGGCACGGCGGCGATTGCTGACGGCAACACCTGGATTATGGCGGCGGTTATGATTGGCGGTATGGTGCCGCCCATTGCGATTGCCCTTGCCACCACGTTCTTCAAAAACAGATGGACGAAAGATGAACTGAAAAGCGGCCCTGTGAACTATCTTATGGGACTTTGCTTCATTACGGAAGGCGCGATTCCTTACGCTGCTTCTGACCCGTTGCGCGTAATTCCTTCCTGCCTGGTCGGCTCCGCGGTTGCGGGTGCTGTTTCGGCGCTGTTCGGCTGTACTTGCCCCGCACCCCACGGCGGCATCTTCACCTTCGCGGTTGTCGGTAAGCCTTTCGGTTATCTGATTGCCCTTGTAGCAGGCTCTGTGGTCGGCGCACTGATGCTCGCGCTTCTCAAAAAGAAAAAAACAAAACAGTGAGGTAGAGAACTATGGTATCACAAAAAACAAAAGTCACAAATCAAATGGGGTTTCATATGCGTCCGGCAAATGTGTTCATCAGCGCAATGGCAAAGTACAAATCCGATGTGTATATTCTGTTTAACGGCAAAGAAATCAACGGCAAAAGCATTATGAACATTATGGCGGCTTGCATTAAATGCGGCTCCGAAATCGAAATCAAATGCGACGGTGAAGACGAAGTCGCCGCATTGCAGGAAGCCGTTGCGCTTGTGGAAAGCGGCCTCGGCGACGAGAAATAAAATCACAGACAGGTGAGGGATGAGGTATGCTTTATCAAGGAATTGCAGGCGCAGAGGGCATCGGCATAGGCACGGTGCTCCTCGTGCGCGAACCAACACTTGACTATTCCCGTATTGTGTTTGCGGGTGCAGAACCTGAAAAACAGCGTCTGCAAAACGCCGTAACGGTATTCACGGAAAAAACCGCGGCAATGCAGGAAAAAATGAAACAAACCGTCGGCGAAAAACAGGCGGAAATTTTAAGCGGGCAAATCATGATGCTCAACGACCCGTTTATGTCCGCGCAAATGCAGGAATTTATTGACAACGGGCAGTGCGCCGAAGCGGCGGTGGATGCGGTATGCAATATGTATATCGAAATGTTTTCTTCCGTAGAAGATGACCTGACCAAACAGCGCGCCACGGACATTCGCGACTTGCGCGCCCGCCTTTTGGGGATTTTGTTGGGGCAGGAGACGGTCGATTTGAGCGACCTGCCCCCTGAAACAGTCTTGGTGGCAAAAGACTTCACCCCGTCTATGACGGCGGGTATGCAAAAAGAGCATATTGTCGGCGTTATCGCCGAAACGGGCTCAAGAACATCGCATTCCGCAATTTTGTCAAGGTCTTTGGAAATCCCCGCGGTGATGAGCGTAGAAAACGCCTGTTCGCTGTTGCAAAACGGGGACACGGTTGTGGTAGACGGCACGCGCGGCGAAGTGGTGGCGCGTCCCGCACAGGGTATTTTGGAAGCATATGCTTCCAAACGCGAACAACTTTTGGCGGAAAAACAGGCATTGCGTGCCTTTGTCGGGAAAAAGACCGTCACCGCCGACGGCAAGCAGCTCGCGGTATATGCCAACATCGGCAAACCCGAGGATACCGACGCCGTACTGCAAAATGACGGCGAGGGCGTGGGACTGTTCCGCACGGAATTTCTGTTTATGGACAGAACCGCTCTGCCGAGCGAGGAAGAGCAATTTACGGCGTACCGCGCAGTTGCCGAACAGATGGCGGGCAAAGAGGTCATCATTCGCACGCTCGATGTCGGCGGCGATAAGGACATTCCCTATTTGCATATGGAAAAGGAAGAAAACCCGTTTTTGGGACACCGCGCCGTGCGGTATTGTTTGGACAATTCCGAACTTTATGAAGTGCAACTGCGTGCATTGCTTCGGGCCTCGGCTTACGGCAATGTGAAAATTATGTTGCCGCTTGTTACAACGGTAACCGAAATCAAACGCGTGCGTGCATTGTTGGAACGCATCAAAGACGATTTGCGAAACGAAAATATCCCGTTCAATGAAAACATCCCGGTCGGCGTAATGATTGAAACCCCGTCTGCCGCGGTTACAGCGGATTTGTTGGCAAAAGAAGCAGACTTTTTCAGCATCGGCACCAACGATTTAACGCAGTATGTGATGGCGGTGGACCGCGGCAACAGCAAGGTTTCGTCTCTTTACAGCCACTACCACCCCGCGGTGCTGCGACTGATAAAGCACACCGTAGAAGCGGCTTCCTCGGCGGGGATTCCCGTCGGTATGTGCGGCGAAGCGGCGGCGGATAAAGCCTTTATTCCGTTGCTCATTTCTTTCGGGCTGCACGAATTTTCCGTATCGCCCGTGTCGGTGCTTTCCACACGCAAAACCATATCGCTTTGGACAAAAACCGAAGCAGATGCACTCTCAAAAAAAGCACTTTCTCTTGATACCGCCGAAGCGGTCGCAACGCTGCTTTCGTCTTGCGTAAAAGAGAATTAACTGTTTTTCTCCCCCCCAACCTCGAAAAACCCTTACAGCTTGTAAGGGTTTTTCTTTTGAGAAACCTTTTCTTTACGCTGAATCTGTGCTAAAATTACAACAGAAAGGCAGGGGACTCCTATGCAAATTTTGGCAACCGATTTTGACGGAACGCTGTTTCGCAACAACACCGTTACCGAGGCGGATTTGTCTGCCATTCGCCGTTTTCAAAAAGCGGGCAACAAATTCGGCATTGTCACAGGACGGCATCTGCCGAGTATTCTCAAAGAAGCAGAAATGAGGGCGGTACCTTTTGATTTCCTCATTTGCTGTACCGGCGGTATTTTGTTAGATGCACAGAAAAATATCCTTGCCGAGCACAAAGCCCCGCGCGAAGCGGTTTTGCCGTTGTACCGCGAAACACGCGCGTTCGGCGGTATGTATTTTTGCGTTTCCGTCGGCATGGAACGCTTATGGTACGATACGGGATTTCCGCCTGTATATGACGATACGGAAATTCTCCCCGAATCGGCGCTTTCAGCACTTTCGGGTTTTCACGAAATGGGCACGCGCTTTCCGGATGAGCAAACGGCGGCACGGTATGTGCAAACTTTGAACCAAACCTATCCCGACCTTTTGTCGGCACACCAAAACGGCATTTATATTGATGTCTGTGCGCCGCATACAAGCAAGGTGACGGGACTTTATGAAATTTTAACCCATTTTCACGCGGCAGAAAACGATTTGTCGGTGGTCGGCGACAATTTAAACGATTTGGAAATGATACAGGCATTTCATTCGTTCGCTGTCAAAAGCGGACGGCGGGAATTGCAGGCGGCGGCAGACCATACGGTTTCGGATTTTTCGAAAATTGTCGAAATTTTATTGTAAAACGCGTATAGTTGTGCTAAAATCTACTACATATTTTTTGGATTCGGGTGAACGAAAATGATAGCGGTTATTGACTACGGCGCAGGCAATTTGCAAAGCGTGCGCAAGGCGTTGGATTTTATCGGCGCGGACAATCTCATCACCGCCGACAAAGCGGAAATTGAAGCGGCCGATGCAGTAATTTTGCCGGGCGTCGGTGCGTTCGGCGATGCAATTGCGTGTCTCCATCAATCGGGATTGACCGAAACCGTCAAAGCGGCGGCGCTGTCCGACACGCCGTTTTTGGGGATTTGCTTGGGGTTACAAATGCTCTTTCAAAAAAGCGAGGAAACACCCGGTGTGAAGGGGCTTTCGGTATTGGAAGGCGAAATTTGCCGTTTCCCGCGTGAAATCGGATTGAAAATCCCGCAAATCGGTTGGAATTCCATTGACATTACTCCCGATTGCCCGCTGTATCGCGGTGTGCCGAACGGGGCATACGTTTATTTCGTCCATTCCTATTATTTAAAGGCGAAACATCTCGAAAATGTGGCGGCAACGGCAGAATACGGAATTTCGTTTCATGCATCTGCCGCAGATGTGTCGAAAAATTTATATGCAACGCAGTTCCATCCCGAAAAAAGCGGCGCGGTGGGCTTGCAAATCCTGAAAAATTTCGCCGCTATGCAGAAAGGGGTGCGCTGATGTACGCAAAACGGGTGATTCCTTGTTTGGATGTCAAAAACGGGCGCGTGGTTAAAGGCGTGAGTTTTGTCAATTTGCGTGATGCGGGAGACCCCGTGGAATGTGCCGTTGCCTATGACAAAAAAGGCGCGGACGAATTGGTGTTGTTGGACATCACCGCCACCCACGAAGGGCGCGGCACGATGGTGGACATTGTCACACGCGTGGCAAATTCGATTTTTATTCCTTTTACCGTCGGCGGCGGCATTCGTACCACCGATGATTTCAAAGAACTTTTGCGCGCGGGGGCGGATAAAATCTCCGTCAACTCTGCGGCGGTGCGCAATCCCGACTTGATTAACGAGGCGGCGCAGAAATTCGGCAGTCAATGCGTGGTGTGCGCCATTGACGCCAAACGCCGTGCACAAGGCGGCTGGGAAGTGTATTTGAACGGCGGCAGACTCCCGACAGGGATTGATGCCGTTGTTTGGGCAAAAGAAGCGGTATCCCGCGGAGCGGGCGAAATTCTGCTCACAAGTATGGATTGTGACGGACAAAAAACAGGGTATGACATCGCGCTGACCAAAGCCGTATCCGAAGCGGTCGGCGTGCCGGTGATTGCATCGGGCGGCGCGGGCGCACCGGAACATTTTTATGATGCGCTCACCGTCGGCAAGGCGGACGCGGTTTTGGCGGCTTCTCTGTTTCATTTTAATGAAATTCCCATTGCAGATTTAAAAGCCTATTTGGCAGAAAAAAATATCCCCGTGCGCCCGGTTGTGTAATCCGAACGAAAAACGGGGAAAAGGAAAAAACGCAGCACCGAAAAAACGGTACTGCGTTTTGTGTTGTTTATGAACTTTATTCTGCAGGCGGCACTTCGGTTTCTGCCGGCGTCTCGGAATCCGAGGGCACTTCGGGTTCGGCAGGTGTTTCCGGCTCAGCAGGAGTTTCAGTTTCTGCGGGCACTTCAGGCGCAACAGGAGTTTCAGGCTCTGAAGGCGCTTCCGGTTCGGCAGGCGCTTCAGACTCTGCAGGTGCTTTGGGATTTCGATTTTGCTGTGTACCTCTGCGCCGTGTGGCGGTTTCCGAAGGTGTTTCTTCGGAAACGGGTTCGGTTATGGTTACGGGCACAGCGTCCACAGCGGCGGTTTCTGCTTCTGTAACTGTTTCGCTAACGGGAATATCCACTTTTTCAAATTCCGTGGGTTTGCCGCAGGCAGCAAAACAGACGCCCATTACGGCAAGAACCAAGCAGAAGAAAACCGTTTTCCAATATAACCGCAAATCAAACCACCTCCGAAATGTCGAGCCTATTGTAATGCAAGGAAAAAAATTTGTCAACTACTGCCATTTTCCCCCAATTTTGATGTGTTTAAACGTTCTTTCTTTCGGTAATACTAAACCGTGTCAAATTTTTTTCGGTGAAAAACCGTTGGGGGAATGAAAATGAAAGCCGTTTTGTTTGCAGGCACAGGGGAAACACCGCTTTATCCCATAACCTGTACCACGCCGAAACTGCTCTTGCCCATTGTCGGCAAGCCCTTGCTTGCCCATATTTTGGATACTTTGTACGCAAACCATGTCAAAGAAGTTTGCCTTATTTTGCCCTATGATGAGATGCGCGTGAAAGAGGCGGTGCGCTGCTGTACACCGCAAGGCTTATCGGTATATTTTGTTTTTGAACAGGAGACAAAGACACATCCGTATTTGCAATCGCTCGCGTCCCAATCGGAACCGATTTGTTTTCTGTACGGAGCGCATTTTTTCGATTTTGATTTGACCGATGCAAAGCATTTGCATTGCGAAACCGACGCAGACATCACCGTGCTCGGCACTGCCTCTGATTATTTGACGGACGGTGTTGCTTTGGTGACGGATTCATCGGAAAGAATAACGGATACTATGCTGTTTTTCGAAAGACACCGACCGCTTTCCAAACTCGCGGACAGCGGTGTGTATCTGTTGCGACCCGAACAACTTTTCGCGGTATTGCAAATTTGTGAAACGACTGAAAGTGCCTCTGTTTTACCCCATCTTTTGCCGTGCACCGCGTATGTATGCGCACAGAACGGGTACTGCAATTTTTTGGATACGCCCGCCGCATTTCGTGCCTGTTCGCGTGCGGTATTACACGGCGAAACGCGGTATACACCTTTGCACCTTGCAAACGGGATTTATGCAAGTCGTGCGCTCCCCAACGGAAAATATCAAATCATACCGCCTGTGTGGTTCGGCGAAAATGTAACGGTTTCGGACGGCGCGCAAATCGGACCGAACACCGTGCTTTGCGATAACAGTTTTATCGGCACGGGTGCTTGTGTCGCACAAAGCGTGGTGTGCTCGGGCGTTGCTGTTTATCAAAACGCAAAATTGCACGGTGCGGTTGTCTGTGAAAACGCGGTAATCAAAGCGGGGGCGTCGTTGGAGGTCGGCAGTGTGGTCGGCGCGTATTCTGCGGTCGGCAAATACGCCGCGGTCGGGCAGGGGGTGCGTGTTTGGCAACAACAGACGGTGGAAAACGGTATGCGCGTGTTGGGCGATGTTCGCTTTTCTGTGCCGTGGCAAACGGTGTTTACGGAAAACGGACAACTGCATACCCAAAAAGGCATTGACCCGATTTTGCTTGCCGCCCTCGGCTTGTCACTTGGCAGTTGCGATTTCGGGAAAAAAGTCGGGATTTTGTCGGACGGCAGTCCCATAGCCACTGCGGCGGCGCGAATTTTGTCGGGCACGCTGTCTGCCGCGGGGAGCGGTGTTTGGGATTTCGGCAAAGGTTTTTTGCCGCAACTGTATTTTTACACATCGTTTTGCGATATGCAGGTCGGCATTTTTCTTTCCCATCGAAAAGAAAAGCTTTGTTTGCAACTTTTTGCGGCGGGCGGGTTGATGCTGTCGGACGCGCAAATGTCCTCTTTGCAAACGCGCTTGCAAATCGGGGATTTCCCCGCGACGGTACCGGCTCTTTGTAAGGTTATATCGGATATGCACGATGCGCAAAGTTTATATTTACGCGAATTGTTGCGCGAAGCGGGCGTGGGATTACACCATCAATCCGTTTTTGTGCAATGCCCCAACGCGGAAATTACCATGTTGCTTGAAGATGCGCTTTACCGCCTGCAAGCCAAAACGGGAGATGAGGTAACGCTTCGGCTTTCTGCGGACGGTACGCGTGTGATCGCTTTTCACCGCGACTGCGGATATTTGCCGCACGAACGGTTGTTGGCAATTTGCTGTAATGCGGCGTTTGAAAGCGGGCAGGATGTTGCCCTTTGTGCGGACGCACCGTTCGCTTTGGAGGCACTCGCCGCGAAAAACGGCAGACGGATTTTCCACTACGCGAATTGCCCTGCAAAAAGTGCGGACAAACAGGTGTGCGCGCTTGCACGCGAGCAGTTGTATGTGCGTGACGGCTTGTTTTTGAGTATGCGTTTGCTCGGTATTTTAGAAAAAAGCGGGAAAAGTCTTGCCGAACTGCATCGGGAATTGCCCGCATTTTTTGTGCGGCGCAAAAGTGTTCCGCTGCGTGTGCCGATGCAGGATTTGTGCGAAAAACTGCACCTCGCCGATGTGGAAATTCGCGATACGGGTGCGGTTTGGTTCCCTACGAACGGGCGCGTACTGCTCATTCCGCAGCGCGCGGGCAGGTCTTTGTGTATTTTGGCGGAGGCAAACCGATTTGAAACGGCAAAGGCGCTTTGCGAAGAAGTGGAAGAAAGATTGACAAATCATTGACACCGAGCCGTTTTAATAGTATTATATTATAATCAAAATCTATAATCGCTATCTGTGCGTAAGCAGAAACCGATTGCATAGATTATGAGAACTTTCACCTGCTTTTTGTGCTTTGAAAGCAGGTAATACATAAAATTACTTCAAGAATTAAGGAGAACTTGCATGGCAAAACAAAACAATGAAATACCCCAAAATCCTGCGCAAAAGCCCGCAAAAGGGCGGCAAAACGGCGCGGGCAAGGGCAAGACTGCCAAAAAGAATACTGCGCAGTCGAAAAAACAACCGAAATCTCAACAAAAATCGCAATCCAAGCAAAAAAGTACAATGCAGGGATTCAGCGATTCCGCGGCAGGGCAACAGCAGAAAAGATATTATAACAGCCTGAAAAACGCAGGCAAATCCACCCGCCGTGCCGCATCGGGCGGCAAACCGAAAAAGAAAAAACCGACGCCGCCATTGAAAATCGCTTTCTTAGGCGGGCTTAATGAAGTCGGCAAAAATATGACGCTTTACGAGTGCAACGGCGAAATGCTGTTGGTCGATTGCGGTCTTGCCTTTCCCGACCCCGAAATGTTCGGTGTGGATTTGGTCATTCCCGATTTTACCTATGTGCTTGAAAACGCCGATAAAGTCAAGGGAATTTTGATTACCCATGGCCACGAGGACCACATCGGCGGGCTTGCGTTTCTGCTGAAATCCCTTTCTGTCCCCGTGTATTCCACACGGCTGACGATTGGGCTTATCGAGGGCAAATTGCGCGAGCACAAAATCCTCGACAAATGCAATTTGAATGTAATCAAACCCGGCGACAAAGTCAAACTCGGCTGTTTTGAAACCGAGTTTATCCATGTCAACCACTCCATTCCCGACGCGGTGGCGCTTGCCATTAACACCCCTGCGGGCACAGTGGTACAAACGGGTGACTTTAAAATCGACACAACGCCCATTGACGGCGGCGTAATTGACCTTGCGCGTCTGTCCGCGATTGGGGAACAGGGCGTGCTGTGCCTTTTGTCCGATTCGACAAACGCCGTCAAACCCGGGTTTACCGAAAGTGAACGCAAGGTCGGCGAAACCTTTGAGGTGCAGTTCCGCAAGGCGGGGGACCGCCGCTTGATTGTGGCGACTTTCGCATCCAATATTCACCGCGTGCAGCAGATTATCAATGTGGCGGAAAGCTTAGGGCGTAAGGTCGCGCTTTCGGGCAGAAGCCTTGAAAATGTTGTTTCCATTGCGGCCCAACTCGGCTATATTCGCGTACCCGAAGGGATTTTGGTCGGCATTGACAGCATTAACCGTTATCCCCCCGAAAAACTTGTGCTCATCACCACGGGCAGTCAGGGCGAGCCGATGTCCGCACTTTACAGAATGGCGTTTTCCGAGCATCGGCGCGTGGAAATCGGCCCGAACGATTATGT
Source organism: Candidatus Fimenecus sp. (assembly GCA_052273845.1). Taxonomy (GTDB): domain Bacteria; phylum Bacillota; class Clostridia; order Oscillospirales; family Acutalibacteraceae; genus Fimenecus. Next base: position 13,274 of record DAVZHM010000009.1, read on the forward strand.
CATTATCTCCGCAACCCCCATTCCCGGCAACGAAAAAATGGTCGGCAAGGTTGTGGACGAACTTTTAAAACGCGGCGCCGAGGTTGTTTATGAAAAAATGTACGATGTCCATGTTTCGGGGCATGCTTGCCAAGAGGAACTCAAACTGATGATGAGTCTTGTCAAGCCGAAATATTTTATTCCCGTGCACGGCGAGCAAAAGCATTTACAAAAGCACGCGGCGCTTGCGCGCACCATGGGGATTCCCGAAGAGAACATTCTGCTTGCCGACAACGGCAAAGAAGTGGAAATCACCGCGGAAAAAATCCGTGTTTCGGGCGAAGTGCAGGCGGGTATGGTCTTTGTAGACGGCAGCGGCGTCGGCGATGTCGGCTCCGTGGTTTTGCGTGACCGCAAACGCCTTGCAGAGGATGGCATCATCATTATTGCCGTGACGATTGAAAAGGACTCGGGCGAAGCAATTTCCGGTCCCGATGTTGTGACACGCGGCTTTGTGTATGTGCGGGAGTCCGAACAACTGATGGAGGAATCGCGCCGCTTGTGCGAAAGCGTGCTTGCCGATTGTATGTATGAGCACGTGCGTGATTTCGGTACCATTCGCAATCGTCTGCGCGATGAAATTTCGCGCTTGATGTATACACGCACCAAACGCAGTCCGATGGTGTTGCCTATCATTATGGAGGTGTAAGATTTGAAAGCCGGTCGTGCAATACGCACTTATCCGTTCAGTTTTGCTTTCATATTGTTGTGCGCGGCGTTTTGCGTAGTCAGCGCCTTTTTTAGCTGGAAAGCGGCACTTGTGCAGTTTGCGCTGTTGCTTGTCTTTGCGTTGTTTGCGGCGCTGAAAGCACACCGCGATTTTCAAGTCATTCGCAAAACGGTTTCTGCGCTCAACGCTTCGTTTTCCGCAGAGGAAAATTCCTCTTTGGCAGGCTTCCCGTTGCCTGTTGCCGTGTTTGACAACAGCGACCGTGTGGTTTGGTACAATCAAAAATTCCAAAATGAGGTGCTGACGGTTGCCGCGCCGCAAAGCGGTAGCATCGGGCAGTTTACGGGCGGTTTGGGATTGCAGGAAATCCGTGAAAAACCCGTGTTTGACGTTCGACTCGGCAAACGCGAATACACCGTTTATTTCAGCCACATCGCCTGCGCGGGCAGGCAGTCCTATGTTTTGATTTATACGGAAAATACCGACTTAAAGCAAACGGCGGCGGCGTATAAAGCCGAAAAACCCGCCGTGGCGATTGTTGCGGCGGACAGCGCCGATGAAATCTACCGTGCTTATAAGGAGAGCGAATACGCCGAAATCGTCGGCGATGTGGAGCGCGTCACGGAAAATTGGCTGTCGGAATACGACGGTATATTCCGAAAATTGGGCAGCGGCAGATTTTTGGCGATTGTGCCCGAAACGGAACTTCGGAAAATGATTTCCAAAAAATTCAATGTGCTTGAACAGGTTCGTACGTATACATACAACGGTGCGTCTGTCGGCATTACCCTGTCCGTCGGCGTGGGCAGGGGAGACTCGCTTTCCGACGCCGAAAGCAATGCGCGCCAGGCATTTGATATGGCGCTCGGGCGCGGCGGCGACCAAGCGGTATTAAAAGGCGCCGATGAAAGTTATCAGTTTTTCGGCGGTGTTTCCAAAGGCGTGGAAAAACGCACCAAAGTGCGTTCCCGCGTGGTCGCAAACGCTGTGGGGGAACTGCTTAATACTTGCGAAGATGTGTTCATTATGGGGCACAAATTTTCGGATTTGGACAGCATCGGTGCGGCTATCGGTATGTGCAAAGCGGCTTCTTCTTTTGGCAAACTTGCCAAAATCGTGGTCGATGAAAAAACCACACTTTCTATGCCGCTGATTTCCTATATGCGTGCGCAAACGGGCGCGGATATGTTTGTTTCGCCCGAAACGGCAGTGCGTATGATGCACGAAAAATCTCTGCTGATTGTGGTGGATACACACAAAACGGGATTTGTCGAAAGTACCGAGGTATATGAAAAAGCACAGCAGGTTGTGGTCATTGACCACCACAGAAAAAATGTGGATTACATTCAAAACGCGGTAATCTTTTACCACGAACCGCACGCGTCCTCTACCTGCGAATTGGTTACGGAACTTTTGCAGTATATGGGGAACAAACCGCTGATTACCTCGCTTGAGGCGAACGCCCTTTTAGCGGGTATCGCGCTCGATACCAAGGAATTTGTATTGCGTACAGGCGTGCGCACCTTTGAAGCGGCGGCATATTTGCGCGCTCGCGGGGCGGACACCGTTACCGTCAAAAGTTTCTTCAGCAGCAGTATGGAAAACCGCAAACTGCGCGGTCAAATTGTATTAAACGCACAAAGTTATAAACGGTGCGCCGTTTCCGTTGCCGATTTTGCGGCAAAGGATTTGCGCGTGATTTCAGCCCAAGCGGCGGATGAACTGTTGACGGTCAGCGATGTGGATGCATCCTTCGTGCTGTTTGAGACCGATGAAACTGCCAACATTTCCGCGCGGTCCATGGGCAAAATCAACGTGCAGTTGATTATGGAAACGCTCGGCGGCGGCGGGCATCAAACGATGGCGGCGGCACAACTTGCCGATACCGACCTTCTTACGGCAAAGAAACTTTTGTGTGAAGCAATAGACACTTATTTTGAAAATCAATAAAACAGAAATACAACTTCGGAGGTACAGATTATGGAAGTTATTTTGAAAAAAGATGTAAAAGGTTTGGGCAAAGCTGGCGAAAAGGTCAAAGCGTCCGATGGGTACGCGCGCAATTTCCTGTTCCCGAAAGGGCTTGCTGTGGAAGCAACCGCGCAAACTTTGACTGAGTATAAAAATAACGAAGCGTCCAAACAGCACAAAATTGATGTTGAAATCGCCGCCGCCAAAGACGCCAAAGCAAAATTGGACGGCAAAACCGTGCGCCTGACGGCGAAAGCGGGGCAAAACGGCAGACTGTTCGGTTCCGTAACGGCAAAAGATGTTGCAACGGCGATTACCGAGCAGTTGTCTGTTGCGGTAGACAAACGCAAACTGTCGGTTGCCGACATTAAAAATTTCGGAACCTATTCTGCGGAAGTGAAACTGTATACGGGCATTTCCGCTACGGTTACCGTTGAGGTCAGCGAATAATCCTGATAAAGGAGATACATAATGGATACCCTTTTGTTTGATAAAATTCAAGAGCCGTACAGTATGGACGCCGAGCAGGCGGTTTTGGGCGCGGTTTTAATCGACCCGAACTGCTATGACCGTGTGTCGGGCATTTTGCGCTCGTCGGATTGTTTCTACATTCCGCAGCACAAGGCGATTTACGGTATCATTGCCAACCTGAAATTGCTCAACCAAAAGGTGGACGCGCTGATTGTCGCCGAGGAACTGCGCAAAAACGGCACATATGACGAAGCGGGCGGCAAAAACTATTTGGCGCAACTTGCCGCCGCCGTACCGAGCGTCGCCAATGTGGAAAACTACGCGAAAATCATCAAAGAGAAATACTATTTGCGCACGCTGATGGACGCCGCCTCGGAAATGCTTAAAAACGCGGCGAATGAAGAACTGCCTGCCGACACCATTATGGATGCGGCAGAGCAGAAGATTTATGACATCCGTCAGGGCACGAAAACCAATGAGCCGACGCGCCTTTCCGAAATCATCACCAATGAGGTGTATGACAATCTGCAAAAATTAACAGACCCTGCGCTCGCCGCCGAATATAAGGGCATTCCCACAGGCTTCTCCCTTTTGGACAAGTATATGACAGGGCTTAACAAATCCGATTTGATTTTAATCGGTGCGCGTCCTGCGATGGGTAAAACCAGTTTCGCGTTGAATATCGCGCGCAATGTGGCGGTGCAAGCGAAGAAAAAAGTGGTCTTTTTCTCTTTGGAAATGGGCAAAGAGCAGTTGGCACAGCGTATTCTTTCCACCGAAGCGCGTGTGGAAAGCCAAAAAATGCGTACAGGCGAACTTTCCGATGACGATTGGCAGCGGATTGCCCAAGCGACGGTTTCTTTGAATGATGCGGAACTGTATTTCGACGATACCACCAACATCACCGTGCCCGAAATGAAAGCGCGTGTGCGCAAAATGCGCGATGTGGACTGCGTGATTATCGACTATTTGCAGTTGATGCAGGGCACAAAACGCACTGACAGCCGCGTGCAGGAGGTTTCCGAAATCACAAGAAGTTTAAAGCTGATGGCAAAGGATTTAAAAATCCCCGTCATTACCTGTTCCCAGCTTTCCCGTTCCACAGAGGGACGCGGAAAATCTCATAAACCGCAACTGTCCGACTTGCGTGAGTCGGGTTCCATCGAGCAGGATGCCGACATCGTTTTGATGCTGTACCGTGAGTCCTATTATGATGAGGAAAAGAATGAAACCGTGGTGGTCGACGATAACAAGGCGCAGGTGATTGTCGCTAAAAACCGTCACGGCGGTACAGGCGATATTGACCTGCACTGGAACGGCAGTTACACCATGTTCTCCACACCGGAGTTGTACCGTGATGCGTAACCGCGTACTTTGTGCTTTGCGCGAATACGGAATGCTCGCGTGCGGTGACCGTGTTACCGTCGGCTTTTCGGGCGGCGCGGATTCGGTTTGTCTTTTGCACCTTTTAGCTTCTCTGCAAGCGGAATTGGGCATTTCTGTTTCTGCATTGCATGTGCACCACGGTATTCGCGGCGCGGAAGCAGACCGCGATGCCGCATTTTGCGAAAGCTTTTGTAAGAAACTCGGTATTCCGTTTGAAACGGTGTATGTTGATGTGCCGCAAACGGCAAAGGAAACGCACGAAAGCACGGAAACCTGTGCGCGGCGTCTTCGCTACGGTGTATTTTCGGAAAAAGCGGCGCAAAATATCAAACTTGCCACGGCGCACACCGCCGATGACAACGCCGAAACCGTGCTGTGGAATTTGACACGCGGCACGGGACTTGCAGGCTTGTGCGGGATTCCGCCTGTACGCGGGAATATCATTCGTCCGATTTTGTTTTGTACCCGCACCGAGGTGGAAGCGTATTGCGCTTCAAACGATTTGTCCTATATGACCGACAGCACCAATTTATCGCTCGACTACACGCGCAATCGCATCCGCGCAGAGGTTCTGCCTGTTTTAAAGACACTCAATCCCGCGGTGCTTTCATCGATTACCCGTATGTGTTCCCATTTGCGCACAGAAAACGAGACACTCGAAACTCTTTGCAACGAACTGTTGCAAGAGGTTGATATGAACGCTATTCCGCTGACGCTTTTCAAAAATCAGCCAAAAGCACTTTGTTGTCGGCTTTTGCACCGTATTTTGCAGGAAAAAACCGATGCCGACATCACCGCCGCCCATATTGAAGAAACATATGCGCTTCTTTTTAAAAACGGCAGTGCAACATTGCCGGGCGGCATTGTTGTGCGCAGTCGCGGCGGTGTTTTGGAATTTCCGCAAGCGGAAACGGCAGAACCGTTTGAAATCCCTTTTCCTTTGGAGATTTTTCCCGAAACGGTTTATTTGCCGAACGGTAGAATTGAAATTCAACAATACACACAAAAAGATTTACAAAATCTTCACAAAGAACTATTGGCGAATGCGGTGGATTGTGCTAAAATAAACAATACTGTGTTGCGCAGCCGCCGCGCAGGTGATGCTTTTACCGACGGCAGGCGGGCGGTGACCAAATCCGTCAAAAAATGGCTGAATGAATTTGGCATACCGCCGCAGGCACGCAATTCGGTGCCGTTATTATGTTCTGCCGATGAAGTGCTTTGGTTTGCGCCGTGCGGTGCTTCCAAATCGGCGAAGCCGAATGCAAACACAAAAGAATTTTTGGTTTTAACTTATATTTGCGGGGGAAATACGAATGAATAAATATGATTTGTCTTTGGATGTGGAACGCGTTTTGCTGTCCGAATCGGACTTGAAAGAAATTGTGAACCGCATTGCAACAGAAATTTGCAACGATTACGAGAACAGCGAAAATCCGCTGATTTTGGTCAGCGTGTTAAAAGGTTCCGTCGTGTTTATGGGTGACTTGATGCGCGCCATCACATTGCCTTGCGTGATTGATTTTATGTCCGTTTCGAGTTACGGTGCGGGCACAACCTCCTCGGGCGTTGTGAAAATCATCAAGGATTTGGATACCAATGTTATTGAAGGCGCAAATTTGCTGATTGTCGAAGATATTTTGGACAGCGGCAAAACCTTAAGCTATTTAAAACAGATTTTGCAAATGCGCAATCCCGCAAGCATCAAAATCTGCACCTTGCTTGACAAGCCCGACCGCCGTGCGGCAGACTTGCAGGCGGATTATGTAGGCGCCGTCATTCCCGATGCGTTTGTGGTCGGGTACGGTTTGGACTACGCCGAAAAATACAGAAACCTGCCGTATGTCGGCATTTTGAAACCGTCGGTATACGCAGATAAATAAAATCGAAAACCATAAGGAGGAAACGCCTTTTGAAAAAAATAGATTGGAGAGTTGTTATCCCCTACATTGCCATTCCGCTTGTGTTTGTGGTGTGTGTGGTGCTGTATATGAACTTGGGGCAAACAACGAAGGCAAAAACCGAGTATTTTGAGATTGTCAATAAATTTGACAATCACGAAATCACCGAATACAACCTGAATCTCACAAGCGGTGTTTTGGAGTATAAGGTTGCAGGGGACGATACCACCTACGAATATACCGTGCCGAATGTCAATTTGTTCGTGGAAGATGTGCACGGGAAGGTAATGGAATACAACCGCGAAAATCCGGATGCGCAGATTAAAGTCGATTACAAATCCGGCTCTGCAAACTCGTGGTGGGTCAGTTTGCTCCCGACCGTTGCCGTAATGGTTCTCTTGACGCTTATTATGTTCTTTATGTTCCGCAAGATGAACCAGTCTATGCAAAACGAAAATAACCGCGCCATGTCGTTCGGCAAAGCGCGCATCAAAAAAGGCGGCGACGATAAACGCAAAACCACCTTCCAAGATGTCGCAGGTGCGGATGAGGAAAAGGAAGAACTCGAAGAAATCGTGGAATTCCTTAAAAATCCGCAGGCATTTAACGAACTCGGCGCAAGAATCCCGAAAGGCGTGTTGCTTGTCGGCCCGCCCGGTACAGGTAAAACTTTGCTTGCGCGCGCAGTTGCGGGCGAAGCGGATGTGCCGTTTTTCTCCATTTCCGGTTCGGATTTTGTGGAAATGTATGTTGGCGTCGGCGCGTCGCGTGTGCGCGATTTGTTCGACCAAGCCAAAAAGAACGCCCCCTCGATTATCTTTATTGATGAAATCGACGCCGTCGGTCGCCACAGAGGCGCCGGTATGGGCGGCGGGCACGATGAGCGCGAACAGACGCTCAATCAGTTGCTTGTAGAAATGGACGGCTTCGGTGCAAATGAGGGCGTCATTGTGATTGCCGCTACCAACCGTCCTGATATTCTCGACCCCGCGTTGTTGCGCCCCGGCCGTTTTGACCGTCAGGTTACCGTGAATTATCCCGACATTCGCGGCAGAGAAGATATTTTGAAAGTACACGCCAAGGGCAAACCCTTGGGTCCCGATGTGAATTTGGGGCAGATTGCCGGTGCCACAGTCGGCTTTACGGGTGCGGACCTTGAAAATCTTTTGAATGAAGCGGCACTTTTGGCGGCAAGACGCAAGAAAAAAGCCATCACCATGCCCGAAATCGAAGAGGCGACGATGAAAGTCTTGGTCGGTACCGAGAAAAAATCGCACCGCATCTCCGAACGCGACAAGAAAATCACCGCGTATCACGAGGCGGGGCACGCGGTTTCCTCTTACTATTTGGAGCATAAAGACCCTGTTACGCACATTTCCATCGTGCCGCGCGGTATGGCGGGCGGCTTTACGATGTATCAGCCCGAAAAAGACGAACTGCATATGATGCGTTCGAGAATGTTGGACGATATTGTCGGGCTTTTGGGCGGCAGAGTTGCGGAAAGTATCATTTTCGGCGATATTTCAACAGGTGCTTCCAACGATATTGAACGCGCTTCCGAAATCGCCCGCAAAATGGTCACCAAATACGGTATGAGTGAAAAACTCGGTCCGATTGCGTTCGGCAAAGATAATGATGAAGTTTTCATCGGTAAGGATTACAACCATATACGCAACTATTCCGAAACGGTTGCCGCGGAAATCGACCAAGAGGTGGAAACCATCGTTTTGAATGCCTACAAACGCACGGAGTCAATTTTGCGTGAGCACATCGACAAATTGCATATCGTTGCAAAAGCCCTTGTGGAACGCGAAAAGATTGACGCGGATGAGTTCTATATGCTGATGGACGGTAAAGAATTGCCGCCTTTGCAATCGGAAAGCGATAAAACCGAAGCGAAGGATGACGCACAGTCTGCAGAGGAAAATGCAGTTGACGCTGTACAGCCTACGGAAACGGCCGTTGCGCCTATTGCGGAAAACACGGCGGAAACAGAGCAATCTGCGCCAAACGAAAGCGAAACGCCATCTGGCGAAAAAGTGTGATACAAAACGCTTTGAAAGCACGGCAGGAACCTGGTTTCCGCCGTGCTTTTTTGCAAATGTTACAAATTTCTTGCCGTTTCGTATGAAAACACGGGAAGATTTGATGAGCGTCTTATGCTTGTTATAGGTTGACAATTTTTTGAAATAGGATTAGAATATAACCCAAAATCATCAAAAGTATATGTAGTATTGGCAGGAGAAGTCTATGAAACTCAATGGTTCCGACATTATCGCCGAGGTGCTTATAGAGCACGGGGTGGATACCGTTTTCGGTTATCCCGGCGGCGCAGTTTTGAATATATATGACGCGCTTTACAAATACCGCGACAAAATCCGTCACATTTTGACCGCACACGAGCAAGGTGCTTCGCACGCGGCGGACGGATACGCCCGCGCAACCGGCAAAACAGGCGTGGTTATCGCCACAAGCGGCCCCGGTGCAACAAACCTCGTCACGGGCATCGCCACTGCGTATATGGACTCTGTTCCGATGGTTGCCATTACGGGCAATGTCAGCACATCGCTTATTGGCAGAGATGCGTTTCAGGAAGTATACATAACGGGTATCACTATGCCCATTACAAAGCACAACTTTATGGTGCAGGATATCTCCGAACTCGCGCCGATTTTGCGTGAAGCGTTCAAAATTGCCAACACCGGCAGAAAAGGACCTGTGCTTGTCGATATTCCGAAAGATATTACTGCGGCAATCACCGATTTTGAACCCGTAACGCCTGCACCGATTGCGGACAGCACCGTTTTGCATACCGAACAACTGAAAGCGGTTGCAAAAATGATTAACTCGGCAAAACGCCCACTTATCGAACTCGGCGGCGGCGTCACTTCGGCGGACGCTTCCGAAGTTGCACGCGCATTTGTTGAAAAAACCGGCGCACCCGCTTGCCACACGCTGATGGCGGCAGGCGTTTTGGGTTACAATGAACCGTTAAACTACGGTTTGGTCGGTATGCACGGCAGTTATGTTACCAATAAAGCGATGGACGAAGCGGATTTGCTGATTGCGGTCGGCACGCGTTTTTCCGACCGCGTTGCTTTAAAGCCCGATGCGTTTGCGAAAAAGGCAAAAGTTGTGCAAATCGACATTGATATGAGCGAAATCAATAAGAATGTCAATGTGGATGCCTACCTTGCAGGTGATGTCAAAACGATTTTGACGGCGATTTTGCCGTTTATTGAGACGGTAGATCGCAGTGCGTGGATACAGGAACTCGACGCCTTTAAAAAGGACGATTATATCCCGCAGGATGACCCCGCGCATCTCACACCGCACGAACTTGTGGAAGCCATTTGCGACGGTACCGATAAAGAAACCGTGTATGTGACCGATGTCGGTCAGCATCAAATGTGGGCGGCGCAGTATATCCATCACACGGGTGCGCGCAATTTCTTAACAAGCGGCGGCTTGGGCACCATGGGCTACGGCTACGGTGCGGCAATCGGTGCGCAAATTGCGTGTCCCGACAAACGCGTGGTGCACATCACGGGTGACGGCTCATTCCATATGAATTTGAACGAAGCGTGCACGGCAGTCAGCTACGGCTTGCCGATTATCACCGTGATTTTCGACAATCGCGTGCTCGGCATGGTGCGTCAATGGCAAACCTGCTTCTACGGCAAACGCTATTCGCAAACCGACCCCGAACGCCAAACCGATTTTGTCAAGGTGGTGGAGGGCTTCGGCGGCAAAGGCTACCGCGCAACCAATCTCCGAGAATTCAAAGCGGCATACAAACAGGCACAACAAGACAATTGCCCCGTTTGGATTGACTGCACCATCGGCAAAGATGAGCGTGTTTTGCCGCTGATTCCCGCAGGCAAAACGATTGACGACATCATTATCGCGCCGAACTGCGAAACCTGCCGTCATCAGTGCCACAAAAAATAAACCGATTTTATAACAGCCTTTCAAAGCAGATTTGGAAGGCTGTTCTCTGTTTAAAGATTGTTTTGCTTTTTTATAAAAGATATTGTATAGTAATATACGAACGATTTCACGCTTGAAACGAGGCTTATTATGCAAAAGGAAAATTTGTCACAGCGCACGGCGGACACCTTGCGGAATATGATTACCGAAGAACATATTTATCAATTCGGTGAAAAATTGCCGAATGAAAATGTGCTTTCCGAAAAACTCGGCATCAGCCGAACTACGCTTCGGGAAGCCATTCGTATTTTGACTTCCGAAGGGATTTTGGAAGTGCGGCGCGGACGCGGCACATTTGTTGCAGAGCAAATCAATCAATACGCACAGGGCGGCATGGATTTGCAGGATTTTGCCAAAATGAAAATCACGCTTCATGACCTTTACGAAACGCGTCTGATTTTTGAGCCTTCGGCAGCGGCGCTCGCGTGCAAACGCGCAACGGACAGCGAAATTGCGCACATTTTGGAATTGGGTGCGGAGTGCCAACAGCAAATTCTCAAAGACCCGCAAAGTAAAAAACGCATCGCTTCCGAAAGCGCATTTCACGGCGCAATTTTGAAAGCCTCACACAATGACTTTTTGAGCCGATTTATGCCGATGTTGACACAAACCATTGAGCAGACTTTTGCACTCAATTACAATTTGGATGTCATTGCCGAGGACGCGTACAAAGACCATATTCTGATTATGAATTTCTTGGAAAAGCGCGACGGGCAGGGGCTGAAAAGCGCTGTGACCATTCATTTGCACCATGCAATCCTCAACGAAAAACTTTTTTCGGATATTTCGTAAAAAACTATTGACATATGTAAATTTATGGCTATAATGGTTGTATGACAACGCAAACGGGTTATCATACAACTAAAATATATTATGGAGGCTACTAAAATGGCAGAAGCAAGAATGTTTTATCAGGAAGACTGCAACTTATCTTTGTTGGACGGCAAAACGATTGCCGTTATCGGCTACGGCAGCCAAGGTCACGCACATGCGTTGAACGCAAAAGATTCCGGCTGCAATGTTATCATCGGTTTGTATGAAGGCAGCAAATCCTGGGCAAAAGCGGAACAACAGGGTTTTGAAGTTTACACCGCAGCAGAGGCTGCAAAAAAAGCCGACATTATCATGATTTTGATTAACGATGAATTGCAGGCAGATATGTATAAGAAAGACATCGAGCCGAACCTTGAAGCAGGCAATATGCTGATGTTCGCACACGGTTTCAACATTCATTTCGGTTGCATCAACCCGCCGAAAGATGTTGACGTTACCATGGTTGCACCGAAAGGCCCCGGCCACACCGTTCGTTCCGAATATCAGGCAGGCAAAGGCGTTCCTTGCTTGGTTGCCGTGCAGCAGGATGCAACCGGCAGAGCACTTGATATGGCGTTGGCATATGCACTCGCAATCGGTGGCGCAAGAGCAGGTGTTTTGGAAACCACGTTCAGAACCGAAACCGAAACCGACTTGTTCGGTGAGCAGGCAGTTTTGTGCGGCGGCGTTTGCGCTTTGATGCAGGCGGGTTTTGAAACCCTTTGCGAAGCAGGGTATGACCCGCGTAATGCATACTTTGAATGCATTCATGAAATGAAACTGATTGTTGATTTGATTTACCAAAGCGGTTTCGCAGGTATGCGTTATTCCATTTCCAACACTGCAGAATACGGCGATTATGTCACCGGTCCGAAACTGATTACGGAAGAAACCAAAAAGACCATGAAGAAAATCCTTTCTGACATTCAGGACGGCACCTTTGCTAAAGAATTCCTTTTGGATATGTCTCCCGCGGGCCGTCAGGTACACTTCAAGGCAATGCGTAAACTTGCCGCAGAGCATCCGTCGGAAAAAGTCGGTGAAGAAGTCAGAAAGCTTTACAGCTGGAACGATGAGAAAGATAAATTCATTAACAACTGATTTTTTCGAAACAAAAACATATGCAATTGCAAAACGGTCAACCCGATATTCGGCGTTGACCGTTTTTTGCACAAAATAAGATTGTTTGAATTTTGCGTTGTATGCTTGACCGCATTTCAAAAGTGCGGTATGATACTAAAAATACTACTTTTGAGGTGCCGTATGGGTAAGCCAAAATTTTTGCACAATTTCATAAGCAATTTGCCCTTTTTGATTTTAGCGGCGCTCTCTCTTGTGCTTGTCTCGTTTGGCTCGCTTTACGATATTCCAAAAGGACTTTGGGCGGTGCCTGCCATGTTGGTGCTTGTGGCGGCACTATATTTTCCACGCTTGATTTCTCGCAAAACGCATACTACGGGAACGATTTGGATTGGCGGCGTGCTCTCTTTTTTGCTTGCTTTGCTTTCGGCGTTGGATTTGTATTTTGAAATGCCGAACGGCATATATTGGCGTCAGTATTTTGTAGTGCATCCCGATGCACAAACACCGATTTTATGGGTGTTTTCCATTGCGCTCGGCGTGTGTATGTTTTTCACGCTTTTTGCCCTGCTTTCGCATTTGCCGCAAAGCCTTTCTTGTCGATTTTCGGAAAATCAACCTGTGCCTTTGCCCCAAAACCCGAAAAAAGAAACGGTCTGCCTGTTTCTGTATAGTGCGCTTGTTGCGTTTGTCGTTTTGACCGTATGCACCAAATCCTCGTTTTTGTATCCCTTAAACGATTGGGTGGACGCCAACTGCTTTTTTACCGTCGGCAAAGTCTTGGCAAACGGCAAGGTGCTGTATCGCGACATATACGAACAAAAAGGCCCGTGGCTGTACTTTTTGCACGCTTTATGTTACCGCTTGTCCGAAAAATCCTTTTTCGGTGTGTATTTATTGGAACTGTTTGCGGGGACATTCTTTTTATATTTTTCCGCAAAAAATCTGCGCGTGTACCGCGTGCGCGGCGTGTATGTGCTTTTACCCCTTTTGGCTTCGGCAGTTTACGCTTCATACGCATTTTGCCATGGCGACAGCGTAGAGGAACTGTGCTTGCCTCTTTTTGCGGCGGCGATATATATTGCTGAACGCGCGTTTTCCGAAAACAGAAGCATTTCTTTGCGCGGCTGGTTGTGCGTGGGCGTGCTTGCAGGCTTGGTTTTTTGGATGAAATTTAATTTGGTCGGCTTTTTTATCGGTTGGGCACTTGTGCCGTTGTGGAAAACCTTGCGCAAAGACGGATTCGGTGCGCTTATAAAGGCTGTGCTTTGTATTTTGACAGGCGTATTGTTGCCGAGTATTCCCGTACTTGCGTATTTTGGTTCGGTGGGGGCATTCTCCGACCTTTGGCAAGCGTATTTTTACAACAACCTGTTTCTGTACGCCGACAAAGGCGAAAAAGCGTTGGGCGTTGCGGCGTTTTCAGAACGCCTGCTTTGGCGTATCGGTAATTCTGTGGAGAAAAATGTGTATTTTGCCGTGCCTGCGTTTGCGGGGGTGGTTTGGTATACCGTTTCTGCCGAAAAGGGCAGACGCGCCCATTTGCTCTGCACGGCTGTGGTAACTTTGCTGTTTGTCTTTTCCGGCGATGTGAGTTATCCGTATTACAGTTTGGTATTCGCTGTATTCACCGTATTTGCGGCGGTGGCTTTGGGGAAAATTGCAAGACGCGTTTCCTGTAAAGAGGTCAAACGATTTGTAACGGTTTGCACGGCGGTTGTCACTTTGTGCGGTGCGGGGCTATTCTCCTATTTTACAAGCGACAACACATATTTAATGGTGTATCAAAAAGACGAACTGCCGCAGTATAAATTCCAAAAAATCATATGCAGCGTGGAAAACCCAACGCTTTTAAACTACGGGTTTTTGGACGGCGGCTTTTATACGACCGCGGGCATTGTGCCTGAAAGCAAATACTTCTGCCGATTGAACATTTCCTTGCCCGAAATGGTTGTGTCACAAAGTTTGGAGGTATATCATCAAAAAACAGATTTTGTGGTCACGCGCGATAAAACATTGAAAAATTCAAATTATATTTGTGTAGCGTCGGCAACGCAGTATTTTGAGGGGGCGGATTACACCTATTATCTGTATGCCGCCGAACGCGTTTTGCCGATTCTCGCCGAAAACGGTGTGTTGACAGAAACGGAAATCGCCGCAAACGACTCTCAAAAACAATAAAAATCAGCGGAGTAGGATTTTATCCTGCTCCGCTGTTGCTTATAAGCATTGTATTTACTGAATCATTTCTGAAAATTCCGCTTCCGAAATCACCGTTACGCCGAGTTGTTGCGCCTTGGTAAGTTTACTGCCCGCATCTTCGCCTGCAAGCACATAATCCGTCTTTTTGGAAACCGACGAAGCGGTTTTTCCTTGAAAACTTTCAATGATTTTGGAAGCCTCTGCGCGCGTCAAGGTCGGCAGAGTACCTGTGAGCACAAAGGTTTTTCCTGCAAAACGGCTGTCCACAATTTCCTTTTTCGATTGCATATTCACGCCAGCCGCCGCCAAAGCCGAAATCAATTCGCGTGACGGTTCAAGCGCGAAAAACTGCACCACGGCGTCCGCCATAATTTCGCCGAACCCATCAATCGAGAGAATATCCTCCCGCGTAGCGTTTTGAAGCGCGTCCATCGTTAAAAAGTGTTCCGAAAGAAGCGAAGCCGCCTTTTGCCCGATGTGCCGAATGCCGAGGGCGAATATCAGTTTGCTCAAATCGTTTTGTTTGGAATTTTCTACGGCATTTTGCAGATTTTGCGCACTTTTTTCACCCATACGGTCCAAAGCGGCAATTTTCTCATAATCCAAATGATAAATATCTGCGGCGTTTTGAAGCATTCCTTTGTCTGTCAACACTTCCAAAAGCGCTTCGCCCAAACCCTCAATATCCATTGCGTCGCGACTGCAAAAATGAATGAGCATCCTTAACAGTTGCGCGGGGCAGTCGGGATTTGTGCAGCGCACAGCGGCTTCGTCCGCCTCACGGGCAACAGGCGCGCCGCAAGAGGGGCAGATTTTCGGCATTTCGTAAAGCGGCATACCGTCCTGATGGCGCGAAACAGACAGCACTTCGGGAATAATATCGCCCGCCTTGCGGATGACCACCGTATCCCCAATGGAAATCTGTTTTTCCCGAATAAAATCTTCATTGTGTAAGGTTGCACGGCTGACGGTGGTTCCCGCCAACAGCACAGGCGCAAAAACGGCGGTCGGGGTGAGCACACCCGTTCTGCCGACATTGATTTCAATATCCAACAGCGTGGTTTCTTTTTCTTCGGGCGGATATTTAAACGCGATTGCCCATTTGGGATATTTCGCCGTACTGCCCAAAACTTCGCGCGCGGCAAAATCGTCTACCTTAATCACCGCACCGTCAATATCAAAGGGGAGGGTGTAGCGAATGTCCCCGATGCGTTGAATTTCCGCGAGCGCTTCGTCAATATTCGCACACGGTGTATAAAAAGGCACGGTTTTAAATCCGAGCGTTTTCAAAAAATCGAGTGACTCTTTGTGCGAACGGAGCGTTTTTCCCTCGATGCGCTGAATGTTGAATACAAAAATGTCCAGTTTGCGTTTGGCGGTGATTTTCGGATTTTTTTGCCGCAAAGAGCCTGCCGCCGCGTTACGCGGATTTTTAAACGGTTTTTCCTCGTTTAATTCCTGCTCTTTCACGATTTCCAAAAAGGTTTCGCGCGGCATATAGACCTCGCCGCGCACCTCAATAAACGGCAAATCCACATTCAGGCGCAACGGAATACTGCGCACGGTGCGTAAATTGGCGGTAATATCTTCGCCGGTCACACCGTCACCGCGCGTACTGCCGCGCACAAACACGCCGTTTTCGTATTCAAGCGAAACCGAAAGGCCGTCGATTTTCGGCTCTACAACATAGGAGGCGGATGCAACACCGCTTGTTACGCGTGTATGGAAATCGCGGATTTCCCCCTCGGAAAACGCGTCTTGCAAACTTTCCATTTTTACTTCGTGCGTAACGGGGGCAAAGGCGTTGTCCGCCTCGCCGCCGACGCGGTGGGTGGGGGAGTCGCTTGTAAGCAATTGCGGGTATGCTTCCTCAATTGCCTGCAATTCGCGCATAAGCATATCGTATTCATAATCCGAAATATCGTTTTCATTTTCCACATAATAGCGGTAAATGTGGTGGTTTAAGTCTTTGCGAAGCACGGCGGCGCGTGCTTTTGCGGTTTCAAAATCCGACATAAGGTGCCTCCGAATAAAATCTACCTATATTGTACCATAAAAATTCATTTTTACAATCCCCGAGTGCATATAGAAGAGTAGGAAAGGGGTTTTGTATAATGAAAAAACTATGTTCTGTACTGTTATGCGTTTTGGTCGCTTTTTTGTGTGCTTTGCCGTGTGCCGCACAAGAAGAACTCCCGCCTATGCAGGTGGAAATCGCTGCAAAAGCAGGGGTTTTGGTTGATGCGGACAGCGGCAAAGTCTTAATGGCACAAAACGCGCACGAAAAACTGTATCCAGCCTCCGTCACCAAAATTATGACCTTGTTGTTAGTTACGGAAGCGATTGACAACGGCAAAATCGCGCTGACCGACACCGTAACCGCAAGCAAAGAAGCGTGCTCGAAAGGCGGCTCGCAGATTTGGCTTGAAGAAGGCGAGCAAATGACGGTGGAGGAGCTGTTGAAAGCCGCCGCGGTTGCAAGTGCCAATGATGCCTGCGAAGCGCTCGGGGAGTATGTGGCGGGCAGCAGTACCGCGTTCGTAAAAATGATGAACGAACGCGCCAAAGAACTCGGTATGCGCGATACGAATTTTGAAAACTGCACAGGACTTGACGATACCGCTGAAAACCATAAAACCAGCGCGTACGATATTGCGCTGATGTCCTGTGAACTTTTAAAGCACCAACGCATCACCAATTATACCACCATTTGGATGGATTCGTTGCGTGACGGTAAAACAGAATTGACAAACACCAATAAATTGGTGCGCTTTTACGAGGGGGCAACGGGCCTTAAAACGGGCACAACCTCCAAAGCGGGGTGCTGTGTTGCGGCAAGCGCAAAACGGAACGGCTTGCATTTGGTCGCTGTGGTGCTTGGCAGTGAATCGAGTGACGCGCGCTTTGCTTCGGCGCGGCAAATGCTTGATTGGGGCTTTGCAAATTACGAAAGCGTCGCTTTGTCGGTGGACGGTGCACAAATCCCTGCGGTCACGGTGCTGCACGGTATGGAAGACAGTATTCGCGTGCGTATGCCCGACACCAAAAATATATTGCTTCCGAAAGGAAAAGCCGATTCCCTCACACAGGAAATTGATGTTGCCGCAACGGTGGAAGCACCTGTGGAAGCGGGGCAACTGCTCGGACGCGTCTATTTTAAATCCGACGGCGAAACCGTTTGCACCTATGATTTGTGTAACGATACCCTTGTGGAGCGATTGACCTTTCGGGAAGCGTTTCGCCGCATTTTGTGTGCATTGTGTCAATAATTCCTGAATTGTATCTAAATCTGTGCAGATTTTTCAAAAAAATTCACAATTTTATATTGAAAAGAGACGCGTTTTAAGGTAGAATAAATGCAACAACAAAGAAGTTGCTGCATTTTTGCCGTAAGGTACGGCAGTTCCAAAGGAGTTAATTTTTACAAATGGCTTTAAAACTGAACACCAAGTATTTGAATGATTTTATTACCGACAGTGACTACGCTGCGATTTCCGAAGAAGTCAAGGCGGCGCATCAAAAACTGATTGCCAAAACAGGCGAGGGGAACGATTTCCTCGGCTGGGTTGATTTGCCGGTGAATTACGATAAAGAAGAATTTGCACGCATTGAAAAAGCGGCGGCAAAAATCCGCAAGGATTCCGAAGTTTTGGTTGTCATCGGCATCGGCGGCAGTTACCTCGGTGCGCGTGCGGCGATTGAATTCTGCAAATCGCAAAACTACAACCTGCTTTGCAAAGATACCCCGCAAATTCTGTTCAGCGGTAACTCCATCAGTTCCGCGGCACTCAACGAAAT
>DAVZHM010000010.1:0-31232 GCA_052273845.1 Candidatus Fimenecus sp.
GAAGCGGGGACAGGCAGAAAGATACCGATTCCGCCTCAGTTGAAAACGGCGTTAACGGAGCACAAGTTAAAAGGGCAGAATGACAAATATGTATTCGTAAAATACAAGAATAACAAGCTGCCGCTTGATGAAACTGCATTTTATCAAGCTTGGCATAATTTTTGCAGAGAAATGGACATCGCAAACGGTGCAAAGGTGTATAGAAATCAGATAACAAAATCAACTCTTGCGCCTGACCTTGAACCTTATCTGCTTCGTCACACATTCTGCACAGACTGTCAGGCTGCAGGTGTTCCACTCAATGTAGCTAAAGAACTAATGGGACATTCGGATATATCCGTAACAGCAAAAATCTATACTCATATGGTAGACGAGGTTTTCGAGCAAAACCGAAAGAGATTACAAGAATATGCTAATCAGAAAGAACAAAAAGCAGTAAACGAATAACACAAAAACTAAAGGCAAGGAATGAAAACTCCTTGCCTTTATCTCTCGAAAATCTCTCACCAAATTGGCAAGGTTTGACGAGTTTGTGTGTCTCACAAAGTCTCACCGAGATCTGCTATGTGAAATTGCAAAAAAGTATATAAAGTGAAAAAGCACATTCTCAGGTGCAAAAATGTGCCAAAAGGCGAAATAAAATGGACAGTTCGTTATGAACTGTCCAACTTTGGCAGCGGTATAAGGATTCGAACCTCAACATACGGAGTCAGAGTCCGCTGTGCTACCGTTACACAATACCGCTATTTCGATTTTGCAAGAGGTATTATACAATGATGCGCACCGATTGTCAAGCCTTTTTTGCACGAAGCGGCAGACTTTCGATAAACGGCGTTTGCGCGCGCAAAAGATACGGCGCGGTTTAGATTGTTTTAGCGCAATGTCAGAATATAATTTCGCTCATTTTCAAATATCAACAAAAAGCCGACTGCCGCTGTCAACAAAAACAGCAAGCAGAGCACCAAAAAGACCGCATATTGCACGCGTTTGCTGCTTTTTTCAAAAAGCGTTTGCAAATCGAGCAGAACTATGCCTGAAAAGACCGCCGCAATTGGGGCAACGTCGGCAAGATACCGCACGCAAACCCCACCGAAACAAGTGTCGAGATAGGCGAGCGCAACACAGCAAACAAATGCGAGTGTAAAGGTTAAAGGCTTTACAATGGGGTTCTTCCGCTGATAGGTTACGGGGGAAAGAACAATGCCTGCAAGGGACGGCATAGAAAATGCGCCGAGCATTTTGGCGACATACAAAAATCCCGTACCGTGCGGAAAAGATTCATAGGTCAGCGTAATATAGGGGAAGGTGCTCTTGCACTGCGGAAGTTGGAAAAAATAGTGATACAGCGCGACGGGAAGCAGTCCCACGGTAAGATGATACTCGGATACATCGCACACGGTCAGTTGATACTGCGCCCCGAATTCCAACACAGAGCCGAAACGCGCGTAATTGTACCACATGGTAAAAGCCGCGCCGAGCGCAACGGGGATTGTAAAGGTTAAAAACTTTACGGTTTTAACGGGCGTTTTCGCGCTTTTGTCGAAAAATACAGACCAAAAAATCGGAATACAAACGGCGGCGTACAGTGCCATATTCGGACGTGAAAGCACCGTCAGCACCAAATTCAGCGCAGAGAGGAGTAAAAACAGCAAGCAAGGCCCTGTTTTTTTCTGCCGATACGCGCAAAAGGCGAACAGCAAAAAGAGCATCAAATGCATCACACCGCTAAGCACCGCAACGTAGTACATATCCGCCGAGGATTGCAACATATAGATAAGACTGCCTGCTTCTGCGGCGACAATGGCGAGCACCAACGCGCAGAAATTACAGTTCGGCACAAAAAGCCGTACAAGGCGCAGAACAAGCAACGCAACGGCAACCACCGCGACGAGTGCGAAAATAAAGCACACGGTCTGCGGCGCGGGCAAAGCGCCCGTCAGCGCGTAGTAAGGGAAATAGACGGTCAAAAGCGGCGCAATACCGAAATAGGAAAAATATTTCCCGTCAAAAAGCGCTCGGTCCCACGGGTACCACGCACCGCTTTCGGCGCGTGCGGCGGGATTATACGGATTTTCGAGCGATAAAATGCGTTCGTCCGGTGCGAAATCCAAATGCAGTTGCCCTTTTAAAAACGCGTCAAACTGCTGTGCATACCCGTTTTGATTTTCCAACAAACCCGAAAAAGGATAGAGTATATTTTCGTGGTCGAGCGTGCAAAAGATGTAAATCGCCGGCAGCAGGCAACAAACCACCACCCCGAACAGCAAAAGATTTTGCCCTTTGCTTGCCGGGTTATAGGTGCGTTTGTAAAGTTTTAAGGGATACGCTGCGATGCAAAATACGAGCACCGCCGCAAAGAAGCCTACGGCAAGCGAAAGTCCCATACTTATCCTCTGAATTCCGCGATTTCGTTTGTGGGTTTGCGCTTCTTTTCACGCAAGGTATCGTCTGCGGCGGCATAGCCTGTGGCAAGCACCAACCGTACTGTTTTTTCGGGCGCGATTTGTAAGGCGGATTTCAATTTTTCTTCGTTCATCCAACCGAGAATACAGGTTGAAAGTCCCAAATCCGTTGCGGCAAGGCAGTAGTGCGCCGCGGCAATGCCGATGTCGATTTGCGCAAACGCCTGACTGTGGAATTTTTCGGCAACGGCGGGTTTTAAAACGGCGTGTTCTTCCACAATCACCGCAAACGCAGGGCAGTTGTCGGTAAATTTGTTTCTGCCTGCTTCCTGCACGCATTCGCGCACCTGTTTTGCGCTTTCTCCTGTGGCAACAATCACTTTCCACGGTTGTGCATTGCACGCCGAAGGGCTCAGGCGAAACGCCTCCACAAGCTGTTCCAATTTTTCGCGTTCAACATCTTCTCCGTTAAAATTGCGGCAACTTTGACGGCGTGTCATCAAATCCATAAAGTTTTCCATAATAAAACCTCCTTAAAACTCTGAAAATATTATACGGCAAATTTCACTTTCCTGCAAGAATAGATTGCGAAATCGCGGGAAATATGCTAAACTGAAAATGGATTATTTTAAGAAGGTGAGTTTATGCACATTGAAAAGCGGGCGGCAGATTTGTCGATGATGACCGAGTTGTATGAATTCTCGTTGGCAGACGGGTATTTTACTGCCGGTATGCAGGACACGGTAGCCTGTTTTGACCTGTTTTTTCGCCGTGTACCCGACAACGGCGGTTTTGCCGTAATGGCGGGACTGGAACAGGTGATTGAATATTTGAAAAATTTGCATTTTTCCGAATCGGATTTGGAATTTTTGCGTGAAAAGGGGATTTCCGAAGGCTTTATTGCCTATTTGCGGGATTTTAAATTTGCTTGTGATGTTTGGGCTATCCCCGAGGGCACGCCGATATTCCCGAATGAACCGATTGTGAAAGTGCGCGGGCCCGTGGTGCAGGCGCAGATGATTGAAACTATGCTTCTGCTTTGCATCAACCAGCAAAGTCTGATTGCCACGAAAGCCAACCGCTTGGTGCGTGCGGCGCACGGCACGGCGGTAGCGGAATTCGGCGCACGGCGCGCACAGGGCGCACATGCCGCACTTTACGGTGCGCGCGCGGCGTATATCGGCGGCTGTGTGGCTACTTCGGGCGTGGTTGCGGCGCGGGAATTCGGCATTCCTGTTGCGCACACGATGATTCACAGTTGGGTGCAGATGTTCGACTCCGAATATGAGGCATTTTGCGCGTATGCGCGTGCGTACCCCGATGACTGCACGTTTGTGGTGGATACCTACGACACACTCCGTTCGGGTGTGCCAAACGCCATTCGCGCGTTTAACGATGTTTTGTTGCCCTTAGGCAAACGCCCGAAAAGCGTGCGTATTGACTCGGGCGACATCACCTATCTTTCCAAACGCGTGCGCAAAATGCTTGACGAAGCGGGGTACCCCGACTGCGACATTATGGCGTCGAATTCTTTGGACGAGCACATCATCAGCGATATGCTGTCGCAAGGGGCGAAAGTCGATTGCTTTATCGTCGGCGAACGGCTGATTACTTCCTCGTCCTCTCCGCTGTTCGGCGGGGTATACAAACTGTGCGCCGTCGAAAAAGATGGGCGGATTATTCCGAAAATCAACCTTTCCGAAAATGTGCGGAAAATCACGATTCCTTCGTCCAAATTGGTTTACCGCCTGTTTGATATGGAGTCGGGCAAGGCGATTGCCGATGTGCTGACAACGGACAGCGAGGAAATCGACGATTCCAAACCCTACGAACTGTTTGACCCCGATTTCACCTGGAAACGCAAGGAAATCGAAAATTATGTGGCGCGTCCGTTGCTTGTCAAAATTTTTGACAAGGGCGAGTGTGTGTATCAGTCTCCGTCGCTTGAAGCAATCCGCGAATACTGCGCAGAGCAGATTGACTCGCTTTGGGACGAAGTAAAACGCTTTGAAAATCCGCACAAATACTATGTGGACCTTTCCGAAAAACTTTGGGAAATCCGCAAATTGCTCATCGAAGAATACAAAGGAGTACGCAAATGAACATTTGGCATGACATCAACGCCGCGCGCATCACGCGGTCCTCTTTCGATGCCGTGATTGAAATCAGCAAAGGCAGTAAAATGAAATATGAACTCGACAAGGAAACGGGTATGCTGCGGCTCGACCGCGTTTTGCACACCTCTACGCATTATCCGGCGAACTACGGCTTCATTCCGCGTACCTATGCGCTCGACAATGACCCGTTGGATGTTTTGGTGCTGTGCTCCGAGCAAATCACCCCGATGGCGCTTGTGGAGTGCTATCCCATCGGCGTGATTACCATGCTCGACAACGGCGCGCCCGATGACAAAATCATCGCCATTCCCAAAGGCGATCCGACGTATAACGGGTATTCCGACATTTCCCAACTGCCGCGGCACGTATTTGACGAAATGACGCACTTTTTCACCGTCTACAAAATGCTCGAAAACAAAAAGACCGTGATTGACGAAGCGAAAGGCGTGCTTGCCGCAGTAGAAATTATTGAGGACGCCATTCAGCGGTACAGCGAACTGTACACCGACAAATAACGAGAGAAGTATGGGGGAAGTGTATGAATAACAAGGCGGTAAAAGTATTTTTATCGGTTATTTTGGTTTTGGTTGTGGTCATCGGCGGCGTGGCAATCGGCATGACCGTCAAAAACGGCAGGCAACCGATTGAACCTGCTGCGGCGTCCGTATTCGGCAAGAAAGAACAGCCGACGGAAGCGCCGACGGAAAAACCGACAGAAGCGAGCGCGCCCGTCACGCTGAAAATGCTTTCGGTCGGGGACAATCTTATTCATGACGGGATTTATGAGCAGGCGAAAAAACGCGCAGGCGGAAACGGCTACGATTTTTCCTATTGCTATGCGCGCGTGAAATCTACCGTAGAAGCGGCGGATATTGCCACCATCAACCAAGAAACGATTGTGGCAAAAAGTTATGCGCCGTCAGGCTATCCGCTGTTCAATTCCCCGCAGGAGTTGGGCACAGAGGTTGTGAAAACAGGGTTCGATGTGGTTTCGCTTGCCAACAACCATATGCTTGACAAAACCGCCAAAGGGCTCCAAGAAGCGATTGACTTTTGGGACGCTTCCGGGATTGTGCGCACGGGTGCGTATAAAGACGAAGCGGATTTGAATAAAGTGGAATACATTGAGAAAAACGGCTTGAAAATCGGGCTTATCGGCATCACGCAGTATACAAACGGACTTTCTTTGCCGGGCGGCAGCGAACTTCGCTACATTTTGACCACGCACGAAACAACCATTGAACGCAAAATCAAAGCGGCAAAAGAGAATTGCGATGTGGTGCTTGTGAATGTCCATTGGGGCAGTGAATATACCACTACGCCTTCCGCCGATCAACGCAATCTTGCCAAGAAAATGGCACAGTGGGGCGCGAATGTTATTATCGGGCATCACCCGCATGTGATACAGCCTGTGGAATGGATTGAAAACGCAGACGGTACGCGCACGCTTGTGGCGTATTCGCTCGGCAACTTCATTTCTCAGCAGAACACCGCGGCGCGTGTGATAGGCGGTATGCTGCACTATTCCGTTTCCAAGGATTTTTCGACAGGGAAAGTCACCGTCAGCGATGTTTCGTTTGAAACCATCGTAACGCATTATGTTTCCGGCTCGCACGATGTGCAGATTTACCTGCTGTCCCAATACACCGACGCGCTTGCCAAAAAGCAGGCTTCCCGCATCAAACAATCGGATTTCAGCGTGGCGTATATCGAGAATTTTGTGAAAGAGGTTATCCCCGCAGAATTCTTATCGGCGTAATGCACTAAGAAACAAATTCATTCAAAAAAATGCCCACCTTTTTAAGGCGGGCATTTTTCGTAGTTCTTTTCGTTATTTCTTAATTTGCAGCGTCGCAATATCCGTTAAGGAAATCTTGTCGCTCGGGACGATAAAGGTGCTTTGCATAATCGCCTTTGCCGCGTCCAAAGAAGTCAGGCACGAAGTACCGCTTTCCACCGCAATACGGCGCAGTTTGAACCCGTCGCGGTCGGGGATTCTGCCGTGTGTGGGGGTGTTGATAATCAACGAAACATCGCCCGCGTTTAACATATCCATAATGTTCGGGCTGTCGCCGGACAGTTTGTTGACGGGTTTTGCGTCAATGCCTGCCGCAAGCAGCGCTTTGCGTGTGCCGGGGGTGGCGTAGAATTTGAAATCGGAATCTTTAAACTCTTTGAGCATCTCGCAGACTTCCGCTTTGTCCTTATCACGCACAGTGACAATAATTTTGCCGTCTTTCGGAAGCGAAACGCCGCCGCCCTCAAACGCTTTGAGGAGCGCTTCGTTGTAATCGGTCGAAATACCGAGCACTTCGCCTGTGGATTTCATTTCGGGACCCAAAGAAGTGTCCGCACCGATAATCTTTTCAAACGAGAACACAGGCAGTTTGATAGCGTAGTAACCGCTGTTTTTATAAAGACCTGTGCCGTAGCCCATATCCTGAATTTTTTCGCCGAGCATGGCGCGTGTGGCAAGCGAAATGGCGGGAATGCCCGTCACCTTGCTGATGTAGGGCACGGTGCGCGAAGAACGCGGGTTTACTTCGATGATGTAAACTTCTTCATGCAGTACAATAAACTGAATGTTCATCATACCGATGACGTGCAACGCCGAAGCAAGTCGCTTTGTGTAGTCCACAATGGTTTTCTGCACTTTTTCGGAAAGCGTAACAGCAGGGTATACCGAAATCGAGTCGCCCGAGTGAATACCCGCACGGTCTACATGTTCCATAATGCCGGGGATGAGAATATCTCTGCCGTCGCAAATCGCATCGACTTCGACCTCTTGCCCCATCAAGTATTTATCCACGAGTACAGGGTGTTCGGAAAGGTCGGGAATGGTGCGGGTGATGATGTCCATAAATTCGGTGATGTCATCATCGTTCGCGGCAATTTGCATACCTTGCCCGCCCAAAACATAACTCGGACGCACAAGAACGGGGTAGCCGAGGCTGTGTGCCGCCGCCAACGCTTCGCTCGTGGTAAAGACCGTTTGGCCTTTCGGACGCGCGATGTCGCAGTATTCGAGGATTTCGTCAAAGCGTTCTCTATCCTCCGCCGCGTCCACGTGGTCGGCATCGGTACCGAGAATGGTCACGCCCAAATCGTTGAGCGTTTTGGTAAGTTTAATGGCAGTCTGCCCGCCGAACTGCACGATTGCACCGTCGGGTTTTTCCGCTTCCACAATGTTGGTAACATATTCGGGCGTCAACGGCTCGAAATACAACTTGTCGGAAATATCGAAGTCGGTGGAAACCGTTTCGGGGTTGTTGTTGACGATAATCGCTTCGCAGCCTGCTTTTTTGAGCGCCCAAACCGAGTGCACCGAGCAGTAGTCGAATTCAATGCCTTGCCCGATGCGGATAGGTCCTGAACCGAGCACCATAATCTTCTTTTTGGTCTTGGTGGTGTCTACTTCGTTTTCGATGCAGTAATCCGAATAGTAGTACGGTGTTTGCGCCGCGAATTCTGCCGCGCAGGTATCGACAATCGAAAAACTCGGCTGAATTTTCCACATTTTGCGCAAGTTTTTGATGGAGGCTTCCGTCACGCCGACATTTTTGGCAATCACATCGTCCGTAAAGCCCAAACGCTTTGCTTCAAGCAGCGTGTCGCGGTCACAGCAGCCGGTTTTCAAAAGTTTTTCCATATCGACAATCACTTTGATTTTCTGCAAAAACCAAATGTCGATTTTGGTGATGTCATGGATGCGCGCAAGCGGCATATCGTTGTAAATCGCCGCGGCAACCACATAAATTCTTGTATTGTCAATGTTCCATAAAAGCGTTTCGAGTTCCGCGGTGGATTTTGCAATCAAATCATCATACAAAAGGCTTTTGCGGTTTTCTTCGAGCGAGTGCATCGCCTTCTGCAATGCCGCTTCAAACGAACGCGCAACCGCCATAACTTCGCCGGTCGCTTTCATTTGCGTGCCGAGGGTGCGCTTGGCGGTGACGAATTTGTCGAACGGCCATTTCGGGAATTTAACCACGCAGTAGTCAAGCGCGGGTTCAAACGAAGCAAAGGTTTTGCCCGTAACAGCGTTCGGGATTTCGTCCAATCCCAACCCCAATGCGATTTTCGCCGCCACGCGCGCAATCGGGTAGCCTGTCGCTTTGGAAGCGAGCGCGGACGAACGCGAAACACGGGGGTTTACTTCAATGACCGCGTATTGGAACGAGTCGGGATGCAATGCGAACTGCACATTACAGCCGCCCTCAATGCCCAATTCCGTAATGATGTTGAGCGCGGAAGAACGAAGCATTTGGTAATCCTTGTCCATCAGCGTTTGGCTGGGCGCAACAACAATCGAGTCGCCCGTATGTACGCCGACGGGGTCCAGGTTTTCCATATTACAAACCGTGATGCAGTTGCCTTTGGAGTCGCGCATCACTTCGTATTCGATTTCTTTCCAACCCGCAATGCACTTTTCGATAAGCACTTCGGTCACGCGGGAAAGGCGCAGGCCGTTTGCGCAGATTTCGCGCAGTTCCTGCTCGTTGTCGGCAATGCCGCCGCCCGTGCCGCCCAAGGTATAAGCGGGACGCACGATAACGGGATAGCCGATTCTTGCGGAGAATTCCACGGCGGATTCCACATCGTGCACCACGAGGGACTCAATGCAGGGTTCGCCGATTTTTTCCATGGTATCCTTGAATTCCTGGCGGTCCTCTGCCTTTTTAATGGCGCTTGCGTTGATGCCGATTAAGCGCACGCCGTTGGCCTTTAACACGCCGAGTTCATCGAGTTCCATGGCAAGGTTTAACCCTGTCTGCCCGCCGAGCGTGGGGAGAATGGAATCGGGTTTTTCTTTTTCAATAATTTTCGTTAAGGTCGGAATGGTCAGCGGCTCAATGTAGACCTTATCGGCAATGTCGCCGTCGGTCATAATCGTGGCGGGGTTGGAGTTGACGAGCACAACCTCAATGCCTTCCTCTTTTAAGGAACGGCAGGCTTGCGTGCCCGCATAGTCAAACTCGGCAGCCTGCCCGATGATGATGGGGCCTGACCCGATAACCATAACTTTTTTGATGCTCTTATCAATCATCGTATCTGCCCTCCGCTGCCATTTTAATGAATTTGTCAAACAAGAATGAAGTATCCCGCGGGCCGGAATTCGCCTCGGGATGGAACTGCACCGTGAATACGGGTTTGCCGTGGTAGACAATGCCCTCTACGGTTTTGTCGTTGACATTGATGCAGTTGATTTCGGCGTTCGACGGCAACCCTTTCCCGTTGACCATATAGCCGTGGTTTTGCGAGGAGAGGTAGGTTCTGTCCTCATGCAAAAATTTTACGGGGTGGTTTGCGCCGCGGTGACCGTATTTCATACGCTCGGTTTCGCCGCCGTTTGCCAACGCCATCAGCTGATGCCCCAGGCAAATGGCAAAAGTCGGAATGCCGTAATCGTATAACTTTTTGATTTCTTTAATCATGCCCACGCAGTCCGCCGGGTCTCCGGGGCCGTTAGACAGCATAATGCCGTCGGGTTTGGCGTTGATGATTTCCTCCGCCGTGGTCCACGCAGGGTGTTGCGTAACCACGCAACCGCGCGTAACCAAGCTGTTGGCGATGTTGCGTTTCGTGCCGAAATCCATCAGCGCGATTTTCGCCCCGTTGTTTTCTGCGCCCAAAACGGTTTTGTTCTGTAAGGTGACGCTTTCCACGAGCTTGTCCTGCTTAAAGGATTTAATCACGGACATCAAGCGGCCTTTGTCGGAAATATCCGCCGTGACCGCGCCGCGCATCGTGCCGCTTTCACGCAGTTTTTTGACAACCGCGCGCGTGTCAATCCCTGAAAGGCAGGGGATATGGTATTCGCGCAAAAGGCTGTCAATCGTACCGGTGCAGCGGAAGTTCGAGGGTGTGTCGCACAGCTCGTGTACGATAAACGCGCTCGGCTGCAATTTTTCGCTTTCAAAATCTTCCAAACTAATTCCGTAATTGCCGATCATCGGGTAGGTCATTACCACACCCTGCCCCGCATACGAGGGGTCGGTCAAAATTTCAACATACCCCGTCATCGAGGTGTTGAACACCACCTCGCAGGGCGTTTCCGTAAAATCTCCGTGTGCAGTTCCCGCATAAACGGAACCGTCTTCCAGCATTAAATACGCTTTCAAATTCTTACACCGTGCCTTTCAAATCATACACTGTTCTTAACAATAAATTTTAACATATTCCTTATCGGATTTCAACCGAAATCCCCGAGAAATTATTGCTGAATTTAAAAGAAAAGCGGCGGTGAAAACCGTCGCTTTTACGAAACTAAAATGGTAAATATCCGAAAGAGGAATTGGTTGCCAAAACGGCAATGTAGCCAATATAAATACAAAGCATCAACGCGCCCTGCCAACGGCTGAGTTTTTTGAAAATCAGCGCGGGGATAACGGCAATGCAAATAATCAGGAAACAAATCGGCATATCGAGGAATGCCGACTGCCGCCCAACGGGCAATGTGCCGCCGGACAAAAATGCGCAAATCGGCAAAATCAGCGCCAAGTCAATGATGTTCGCACCGATGATATTGCCGATAGACAAATCAGACTGCTTTTTCGTAATCGCGGTGAGCGTAGTAACCAATTCGGGAAGCGATGTGCCGACAGCGATAATCGTCACGCCGATAATCGCTTCGGAAACGCCGAGACTTTTGGCAATAACGGTGCCGTCGTCTACAAGCAAATCCGCGCCGACAACAATGCCTGCCGCGCCAATCAAAAACTTCGCAACATTGATGACAATATCTTTGCCGGTGGCTTTGGGACCTCTGTCCTCTTCAGTGATGCCCAAAGACTTTTTGCCCGAAAGGATATTCTCAACCATAAACACGGCAAAAATCACAATCATAATGATACTTTGCCACAAATTCAAATCCAAACTGCACGAAAATGCGAACAGCGACGCAACCGCCAAAATCATCAAAGAGCCTTTGAATGCGATTTCTTTTCTCTTGACGAGCGCGGGCATACACAGCACGGAAATGCTCATAATCAAACCGACATTTGCCGTTACCGAACCTACCGCGTTGCCGATTGCCATATCGTTTTGCCCTTTTGCGGCGGCAATCGCGGATACCAAAAGTTCCGGAAGCGTGGTGGCGAAACTGACCACCGTTGCACCGATGATGAATTTCGGAATCCCTGTGGCTTCTGCAATCCAGGTGGCGGCGTCCACAAAAATGTCACCGCCTTTTACAATCAGTACAAGTCCGATGACAAACATAATTACAACATATATCACATTGTCTGCCGAAAGCCCCAAAAGGCCGGCGAGAGAAGCGGAAATGTTCATAAAGCTTTCCCTTCTGTTTTTTCTAATGCGGAACTGTGCAAATTTTTTAAATTCTACCACAATGCCACAGCGAAGTCAAGATGTATAATAGCAATATATAATATATATAGTATATCCCAAAAATATGACGCCGCGCAGCGTAGTTTTTTTAAAAAAATAGATTTGCATATCAAACCCGCAGGGGCGGTGACTCGGCGCCGTGCAGATTTTTGCGGATTACATAATACTATAATATAGTTGAATACAATCCCCACGAAAAATAAATACAAAAAACACTTGACGAACGGTTCTCTTTGTGGTATAGTACTTGTACCTCTCTAAGAGGGTTCTTTTTTTGTGCCCTGCTTTTTGAGGTAGGCTATGACAAGCGGTGAAAACTGCGAATAACGGAGGTGCCGAAATGAGAGTCAAAATCACACTCGCTTGCACGGAATGCAAGCAACGCAACTACAACACGAAGAAGAACAAAAAGAACACGCCTGACCGGTTGGAGATGAACAAGTACTGCAGATTCTGCAAGAAACACACGCTCCACAGAGAAACTAAATAAGACGGAGGAGTATTATGGCTGACGAAATTAAAAAAGAAGTTGCCGAACCCTCGAAGTCTAAATCTAAGGCTGAAAAAACGAAGAAAGACGCCGAATCGAAAAAGTCCGGTGCGTCCAAAGAGAAAAAAGGAAACATTTTCGTTCGTATGGGCAAGGCGATTGCCAAGTTCTTTAAAGACGAAAAAGGCGAATGCAAAAAGGTTGTATGGCCTGACAAAAAAACCGTGCTCAAAAGCACCGCAGTTGTTTTGGTCACCGTTGCCGTGCTCGCCGTAATCCTTTGGCTTGTGGACACAGGTCTTTCCGAAGGCGTTAAGGCGCTTGTGAATCTTGCCGAAAAGGTCGGCAGCGCAGAAAGCGAACCCACAACCGCCGCCGCAGGGAAAATCGTATCCGGCCTGTTTGGTATGTAACGGAGGGCGTTTTATGGCAGAAAATGCAAAATGGTATGTTGTGCATACCTATTCCGGTTATGAAAACAAGGTCGCCGCGAACATCGAGACCGTTGTGGAAAATCGGAAAATGCATGACCAAATCCTCGAAGTCAGCGTGCCCACCGAAACCGTCACCGAAATTCGGGAGGACGGTACGAAAAAAGAAGTGGAACGCAAGATTTTTCCCGGATATGTGCTTGTGAAGTTCGCTGTCTTTGAAAATGAGGACACGGACGAGGTCAAAATGACCGATGACGCTTGGTATGTTGTGCGCAACACGCGCGGTGTAACCGGCTTTGTCGGCCCCGAAAGCAAGCCCATTCCCTTAACCGAGGAAGAAGTCCTTAAATTGGGCGTTGAAAAACGCGTGATTGAGGTCAATTACGAAAAAGGTGATATGGTCACCATCATCGACGGCGCGTTTGAAGGCGTTATCGGCGTGGTGGACGATATCGATACGGATGCAAATTCCGTTCGCGTCATCATTTCGATGTTCGGCAAGGAAACGCCGGTCGATTTGGAACTTGACCAAGTCGAAACGGTAAAAGAATAATTTTGGTAATCAGCGGAAAATCCGCTTTTTATGGCGTATTGCAAAATGCGCCGTGGGAGGGGCAGTCGAAGTCAACTGCTCCGCCACTACCACGAATTTTGGAGGTGCAAACAAATGGCTCAAAAGGTTGTAGGCTTTATTAAGCTGCAAATCCCCGCCGGCAAAGCAACACCGGCACCGCCCGTTGGTCCGGCACTCGGTCAGCACGGCGTTAACATTATGGCGTTCACAAAGGAATTCAACGAACGCACCAAAAACGATATGGGTATGATTATCCCCGTCGTTATTACGGTTTATGCAGACCGTTCTTTCACATTCGTAACGAAGACTCCGCCCGCGGCTGTGTTGATTAAAAAAGCATGCGGTATCGAGAGCGGTTCGGGTGTTCCGAACAAGACCAAGGTCGCAAAAATCACGAGCGAGCAGATTAGAAAGATCGCGGAAACCAAAATGCCCGATCTGAACGCTTCGAGCGTGGAATCCGCAATGAGCATGATCGCCGGAACCGCGCGTTCCATGGGCGTTACGGTCGAAGACTGATGCTCCTTTGTGGGAGGAAACATCCGATTTAACCACTTTATAGGAGGAAATTCGTAGTTATGAAACACGGTAAAAAATATGCCCAAAGCGCTCAATTGATCGACAGAACAAAACTGTACGAAACCGATGAAGCGCTTGCGCTCACAGTAAAAACAGCAACGGCGAAATTCGATGAAACCGTTGAAATTCACGTTCGTTTGGGCGTTGACTCCCGCCACGCTGACCAGCAGGTTCGCGGTGCGGTTGTTCTCCCGAACGGCACAGGTAAAAAGGTACGCGTTGCCGTATTCGCAAAAGGCGCTGACGCAGACGCTGCAGCAGCTGCCGGTGCGGAAATCGTCGGTGCGGAAGACCTCGTCGCACAGGTTCAGGGCGGTATGATGGACTTTGACGTCTGCATCGCAGCCCCCAATATGATGGGTCTTGTTGGTCGTCTCGGTAAAGTGCTCGGTCCCCGCGGCTTGATGCCCTCGCCGAAGGCCGGTACCGTTACCCCCGATGTTGCGAAAGCAGTTACCGAAGCGAAAGCCGGTAAAATCGAGTACAGACTCGACAAAACCAACATCATTCACTGCCCCATCGGCAAGGTTTCTTTCGGCCCCGAAAAGTTGGCTGAAAACTTCAACACCTTGATGGACGCGATCGTGAAAGCGAAACCCGCCGCGATGAAAGGTCAGTATATCAAATCCTGCGTGGTTGCCACCACAATGGGCCCCGGCGTAAAAGTAAACGCCAACAAACTCGTTGCAGCACCCGTTGCGGCTGAGTAAAAATCGGTATTGACATTTTCCTTTTAAAATGTTAATATAATATCCGCTTGCCGAAGACAGCAGGTGCGTTTTGCGTAAGGATTTTTCATCCGCCTGCCGAGGAAAAGTTGTGAAATGTTGATTTTACACGCCTTTTCCGCTCTTTTGGCGGAGAAGGCGCTTTTTGTTCTCATAAAGCAAGCGAAAAATCCATAGGAGGTGAATAGTTTGCCCAGTGAGAAAGTATTGGAATTGAAGAAACAGCAGGTTGCTGACCTCAAAGCGCGCTTTGACAGTGCCTGCGCAGGTGTTATCGTTGATTACAAAGGTATCTCCGTTGCGGACGACACCAAGCTTCGTAAAGAGCTTCGTGAAGCCGGCGTGAAATACACCGTCACGAAAAACACCCTCATCCACCTGGCAATCGAAGGCACACAGCTTGAAGCGCTTGACAGCGTTTTGGAAGGCACCACTGCCGTTGCAACCAGTGAGGATGATTATGTTGCCGCTGCAAGAATTCTCGGCAAATACGCCGATGGCAATGACAACTTCAACTTAAAGGGCGGTTTCTTGGATGACGAGGTAATCGACCTTGCAAAATTGCAAAGCCTTGCAAAACTTCCGTCTCGCGAAGTCTTGTTGGCTACCGTGCTCAGCGCGTTCAACGCACCGATTGCCGCATTTGCGCGTGCAATTCAGGCTGTTGTGGACAAGAGCGGCGAGGAAGTTCCCGCTGCTGAAGAAGCACCCGCAGAGGCCCCCGCAGCCGAAGCTCCTGCAGCAGAGGAAACCCCTGCTGAATAATTTTTAAAAATATCAGTATAATTGGAGGAAAATACAATGGCATCTGAAAAAGTTACCGCTTTGCTTGAAGAAATCAAAGCAATGTCCGTTCTTGAGCTTTCCGAGCTCGTTCACGCAGTAGAAGAAGAATTCGGCGTCTCCGCAGCAGCGGCAGTCGCAGTTGCAGCTCCCGCAGAAGGCGGCGCAGCAGCAGCTGAAGAAAAGACCGAATTTGACGTAGTTCTCGCTGAAGTTGGCGCAGAAAAAATCAAGGTTATCAAGGCTGTTCGTGAAATCACCGGTCTTGGCCTCGGCGAAGCAAAAGCTCTCGTTGACGGCGCTCCCAAAACCCTTAAAGAAGCTATGCCGAAAGAAGAAGCTGAAGCTGCAAAAGCAAAACTTGAAGAAGTCGGCGCAAAAGTTGAACTTAAATAAGTTTTTCTTCACAAGCAAAAACACCCTGTCGCAAAAGCGACAGGGTGTTTTTTGTGTATTTACACAATCCGTTTTCCGCCGACGAACACATCGCAAACGGAAATGTCCTCATCGAACAGCAGTATATCTGCGTCATACCCGACATCAATTTTGCCTGTGTGGTCTGCAATCCCGACCACACGCGCGGGTGTAAGACTCGCCATTTTCACACATTCCGTCAGCGGCAAGCCGACCGTCTTATATAGGTTTCGCACCAACTTGTCACAAGTGGCAACAGACCCTGCAAGGCAGGAACGGTCGGAAAGCAGCATCACGCCGTTTTCGTAGACTACGGACATACCGTTTTCCTGCGTGAATTCCTCGCCCTCCTGCATATCGAGCGCGGCATACTCTAAGCCGTCCGTAATGACATACATTTTGTCCGCGCCTTTGCATTTATAGATGAGTTTCAGCACGCCCACGGGTTGATGCCGCAAGTCGGCAATGACCTGTACGGTTGCTTCGTCATTGACGAGCGCTGCCTCCACCGTGCCCGCGCGGCGGAATACCCCGACTTTGTGACAAGAAGTGCAGGCGTTATAGAGGTGCGTCACATCGCTGTACCCGTTTGCAAACGCCGTCTGTGCCAAATCGTAATCCGCTGTGGAATGGGCAATGGAAGCCGCCGCACCGTGGCGTTTTATGGCTTCGCCTAACGCCATGCCGCCCTCGGTTTCGGGCGCGGCGCCGACGATTTTTATGCCGTCCCAATACGAAAGCAAGTCTTCGTAATCGTGCTCGGCAGGCACCAAAATATTTTCGGGACTTTGTGCGCCGCACATATGCGGGGACAAAAACGGTCCCTCTAAATGCACGCCTAAAATGTGCACATTCTCCGTCGCACTTTGCGCCGCACGCACGCCGTCCATGGCGGTTTTGAGTTGTTCTATCGGCGCGGCGAGCGTGGTTGGTAAAATCGAGGTTGTCCCGAACCGCGCGTGTGCTTCGCACATTTTGATAACTGCGTCTTTGCCGCCCATAGCGGAATATCCGCCGCCGCCGTGCACGTGTAAATCAATAAATCCGGGCGAAAGGTATTTTCCCTTGCCGTCTATCACTTCGTCGCCTTGCGAGACATCAATTTTTTCGGCGATTTCGGTGATTTTACCGTTTTCTACCGCTACTTCGGCGGCGAAAATTTCATTTTCGCCGATGACTTGCACATTTTTAAAAATCAACATTTCGAAAAAACCTTTCCGTTAAAGTTTCGCGGTGAAACACGCGATTTCACCTTTGTCGGTGATGTCCACAATGCCGTAAGACCCGCCGCGGATGCTCCCCGGGCACATATAGTAAATGCCGTCTGTGTATTCGACTTTCGGCACATGGGTGTGCCCGTACAGCACAATGTTCGCCTGTTTCTCTGTTGCTGCTTCTTTTAACATCTGCAAACCGTATTTTACCTGCCTTGTGTGCCCGTGCAAGGCGAAAATCCGTTTGCCGCCCAAGGGCACAAGTTCCTCTTTCGGCAAGGTGGAATACATATCGCAGTTGCCGCAAAGCGCCGTAACCTTTTTGTTTCGCAGTTCCTTTTGCACGGTGGAGGTGAGAAAATCGTCTTCTCCATCCCCGAGGAAAAATACCGCGTCCGCCTCGGGATGCAGGCGCAACGCCGCCGCAAGGGACAAATAATCGCGATGCGAATCGGAAAGAACCAACGCACGAATCATAATCTCGGCACCTTTCTCATAAACTGCAGTAAGGTTTGACTTATCTCGCCTTAAGTATACCAAATTTAAGAGGTGTTTGCAATGCAGGATAACGGCTTTTTGGAAAAAATGGTTTCGGAACTTCGCAAAAAAAGCACAAAAAAGGAAGCGGAAGACTATTTGGCGTCGCAACTTTCGCCCGCGCAGTCCGAACGCTTACAGCAGGTTTTGCACGATGAAAACGCCGCGCGGGAACTGCTTTCTTCACCGCAGGCGCAAAGCCTTTTGAAAAAATTGACGGGGGAAGACGATGGACAGCATCAGTGAATTGCTTTCCTCGGTGAGTCCCGAGGAGCTGGAACGCCTGAAAGGCGTGGCGCAAAATCTGCTCTCCCAAAACAAAGAAAACGCATCCGATGCACCGCCGAAAAAAGAAAGCGGCGACGGCGCTTTGGGCGGCATTTCGTCGCTGTTCGGCGGGGATACGGCAAAAATGATCGCAACGGTCGCGAAGGCGTTAAACCAAGACGACGACCGCACCAAATTCATTGCCGCGTTGAAGCCCCTGCTTTCCGAAGAACGGCAGAAGCGGGCGGATGAAGCTATGCGCTTTTTGCGGTTGATGGACGCCTTGCCGCTATTGAAAGGACTGTTTTGATATGCGTGAATACACCTATGACGAACTGCAAAAGATGCAGGAAAAGGCGCTCGAGCGCGTGCGCAATATGCAGATGTATTCCAAAAGTGCGGTTGAGGGCACCGATGCGGCGGAAAAAAAGGAGAATACCGCACCAAGCCCCCCGCGCCGTACCGAACCGCCGAAAGCACCGCCGAAAACGGGCGGCAGAATTAAAATGCCGTTAAATCTCCCGGAGGACAGAGACCTAACCTACCCGAGTTTTAAGGAATATTTTCAGCCTGAAACGCAAAAGACACAGCAGCAAACCGTACAAAAGAGCAAAGCAAATCTTTTGGATACCGTTTTGAAAGAGCCTGACGAAGCAGTGCTGTTTTCGCTTTTGCTGCTGCTCAAATCCGAGGGCGCGGACGAAGCGCTGATGATGGCTTTGCTTTACATTATGTCCTGATACACTTGCGTGCTTAAAGCCTTGCAAATTGCGGTAAAATATACTATACTGTATAAAAGAATTTGCAAAGCAAAGGAAGTGTTGATTTTGGACCCTATCAATGTGGACTTCACAGGCGGCAAAAAAGATGACGGCAAAAAATCGGTTGCCGATATTTTTATTCCGCCCGAACACGCCGGCAGAAAAATCGCCATAAATATCATTTTAACGGGGATTTTGGCAGCGGTACTCTACTATTTGATGATTCCCGCACTCAATTTCAAGGCGATTGAGTTGTATTTGTATGTTGCCTTTGTGCTGTTTATTTACTTGGTGTTGACGGTGCTCACCGTCAAACTGCCCGTGCGCCCCGAATACGGACCGTATGTGCGCCGCCGTGCGCGCGTGCCGATAATCATTGTCGCGGTGCTTGCGGTTGTGGGCGTTGTGGGCTATTTGTGCGGCGCAACCTTTTTCCGCGCACAGTCTTACAGCAAATTGCTGACGGTGACGGAAGGCGACTTTGCAGAAGATGTTGCGGAAATCGATTTTTCGAGCGTACCGCGGTTGGATGCCGATTCGGCAAAAAATATTGCCACGAGAACGCTCGGCAATTTGTCGGATTATGTTTCACAGTTCGTGATTTCCGACTACTCCACGCAAATCAATTACAAGGGCACGCCCGTTCGCGTAACGCCGCTTGCTTACGGCGATGTCATTAAATGGCTGAAAAACACCAAAGAGGGCCTGCCGGCATATATTATTGTCGATATGACTACGCAAGAGGGTGAAGCAATCCGTTTGGAAAACGGCGGTATGCGGTACAGCCCGTCCGAGCATTTCAATCGGTATTTGCTGCGGCATTTGCGTTTCCGATATCCGACGCTGATGTTCGATATTCCGAGTTTTGAAATCGACGAAAGCGGCAACCCGTATTGGATTGTTCCCGTACTTGACAAAACCATCGGCTTGTTCGGCGGGACCGATGTCATCGGCGCGGCGGTGGTAGATGCGGTCACAGGTGAGTCTGTGTTGGTTTCTACAAGTTTGACAGGCGAAACAAAACTGCCGACCGACAAGTTCGTCGCCGACAGCGAATGGCAATGGATGGACCGTGTGTATACGGCAAACATTTTGAACGCGCAATATAATTTCTACGGCAAACTTTCCGGCGGTTTCATCAACTCCATTTTGGGGCAAGAAGGCGTGAAGGTTACAAGTTCCGGCTATAACTACTTGGCACTCAATGACGATGTGTATATGTATACGGGCGTAACTTCCATCAGTTCCGACCAGTCGATTATCGGGTTTGTTCTGTTAAATCAGCGCACCAAAGAGACTAAGTATTACCCGATTTCCGGTGCATTGGAAAGTGCGGCGCAGGCATCGGCACAAGGCGCGGTGCAACAGTATGCATACCGTGCGACTTTCCCGTTGCTTTTGAACATCAGCGGCGAGCCGACCTACTTTATGGCTTTGAAAGACTCCAGTGAATATGTCAAAATGTATGCGATGGTCAATGTAAAGCAATCCACGATTGTAGCAACAGGCTATAATCTTACGGAGTGTACCGAAAATTACGCGGCGGAATTGAAACGCAACGGCGTGAATGTGGACATTGATGTCAGCGAAATGGGACAGGAGAACACACAAGGCGATGCGCAGGTGCCTGCAACCAAAGAAGTCAGCGGCACCGTTGCGGAAATCCGTTCCGTGGTGACCGGCGGCGAAACCTACTTCTATATCCGTTTGGAGAATGATGCGGCGTTTTACAAAGTGCCCGTTGCCAATGCGGAAAAAGTGGTGCTCTTAAATGTCGGCAGTGCGGCAACCTTTACCGTCGCGGCAGATGCTGAGGGCGAAATTATTACCGTACAAACGATGAAATAAAGAAACAATGAAAGCCCCGAAGGATTTTCCTTCGGGGCTTGACTATTCAGAATAAGAAGTTTATTTCGTCGCTTCTGCGGTAATCTTTTCCATCTCTGCCATTTTCTTTTCCATATCGGCAACCAAAGCGAGTTGCGTGCGGCAACGCACCAAATTGTGCTCGGGGTAAGCGGTTTTGAAGTATGTATCGCCGTTTAAATAGTCCGCCAAAAAGCGCATACCGCATTCCAAGGTCATCAGTTTTGCCGAGAACGGCAAATACTCGATTTCCTTTGCCCAAAGGCTGTCTTTCGCAGTGTGCAAATACCCCTCGACATAGGCTTTGTAAAGCGGCAGGCTCAAAGACACTTTGGAAACATCTTTTTCATCTTCTGCCGCGGTGTTTGCACCGAAGCGAATGCTGTCGCCGAAATCGTACAGCGCAAGACCGGGCATTACGGTGTCCAAATCAATAATGCAAATGCCTTGATTGGTTTTCTCATCAAACAAAATGTTGTTGAGTTTTGTGTCGTTGTGCGTGACGCGTAACGGCAGTTCACCTTTGTCGATTAAGTCAAGCAACACGTGTGTGTTCGCCTCGCGGTCAAGAATAAACTGAATTTCCGCCTGCACGGTATCGCGCCGACCTGAAAGATTGTCCGAAACGGCTTTTTTGAAATCCAAAAAGCGGGAATAGGTGTTGTGGAAATTCGGAATGGTTTCCACAAGCGTTTCACTCGGATAATCGGCAAGTGCCTGCTGAAATGCGCCGAATGCCGTGCCTGCATTGTAGAATACCTGCTCGCTTTCAATGATGTTGCAGGTGTAAACTTTGTCGATATGATGGTAGCAACGCCAGCAAGCGCCGTCTTTGTCCACCGCATAGTATTTGCCGTCGGCAGCCGGCAGGAAGTTGAGCGTTTCGCGCTGCACATCTCCGCCGCGCGCGGCGATTTTTTTCTGTAAAAAGGAAGTAACGCCGACAATGTTATTCATCAAAATGTCGGGATTTTTGAAAATATTGGTGTTGATTTTTTGTGCCACATAACCGTGTTGTTGACCGTTTGCATCTGTATAGCACAAAACAAAGGTGGAATTGATATGCCCGTCATTTAAGACTTTGTAAGATTGGTAAGTGCCCTGTAAGCGAAAACTGTTCTGGAGAAACTCCACATCAAACATTGCTGTTTCCAAAAAAGAACACGCCTTTCTGTGCATTTATATTATTTCTTAAAATAGCGATTTTTTTATTATATACTTTTTTTTCGTTTTCGTCAATAAGCGGATGTATAAACTGTATTTCGGCAAAAAAATCTCTTTACACAAGGCGCATTATACTGTAAAATAATAGGGATAAAGAATACCGTTTGCAAAATCGGATTTTACAAACGGAACAGTCTGGAGGAAACATGTATGGAAGCGGTTTATAAACGCATATTGTTAAAGCTCTCAGGCGAAGTGCTCGCGGGCAAACAGGGTCACGGCATTGACTTTGACACCGTGCAGGACACTTGCAAATGGGTGAATGAATGTGCCAAACTCGGCGTGCAAATCGGCTTGGTGGTCGGCGGCGGCAACTTTTGGCGCGGCAGAAGCTCGGGGAATATGGACAGAACCCGCGCAGACCACATCGGTATGCTTGCCACGGCAATGAACTCCTTGGCACTTGCCGACGCACTCGAACAGTACGACTTGGAAGTGCGCGTGCAAACAGCGATTGAGATGCGGCAGATTGCAGAGCCGTATATCCGCAATAAAGCAATTCGCCATATGGAAAAAGGCAGAGTGGTGATTTTCGGTTGCGGTACGGGCAACCCGTTCTTCTCGACCGATACCGCGGCGGCGCTTCGCGCGGCGGAAATTGACGCGGACATCATCTTCAAAGCCACCAATGTGGACGGCGTGTATGACAAAGACCCGAACAAATACGCCGATGCAGTGAAATATGATACCCTTTCTCACACCGAAGTGCTTGCAAAAGGCCTTGCGGTGATGGATTCCACGGCGGCGTCTCTTTGCCGCGACAACAACATTCCGATTTTGGTGTTCAACCTTTCCGACCCCGAAAACATCGTGCGGGCGGCAAAGGGCGAAAACATCGGCACTATCGTAAAATAATTCAATTTATATCATTCAATTACAGGAGGCGTACTTATGCAAGAGGTATTTGATTTCGCAAACGAAAAAATGGAAAAAAGCTTAACAGCGTTGCACAATGAATTTGCAACCATGCGTGCAGGGCGTGCAAGCGCTTCGTTGCTTGACAAAGTTACGGTAGATTACTACGGCGTACCCACCCCCGTACAGCAAATGGCGGCGGTTTCCGTTTCCGAGGGCAGAATCTTGGTGATTCAGCCGTGGGATGTCAGCACCATTTCGACCATTGAAAAAGCCATTCAGGCCTCTGACCTCGGCGTCAACCCGCAGGATGACGGTAAGGTGATTCGTCTCATTTTCCCGCCGCTTACCGAGGAAAAGAGAAAAATGCTTGCCAAAGACGTCAGTAAATTCGGCGAGGAAGCAAAAGTCGCCGTGCGCTCTATCCGCCGCGATTGCATTGACAAACTTAAGAAAATGAAAAAAGACAGCGTCATCACCGAAGATGATTTGCACAACGGCGAAGAAAAAATCCAGAAAATCACCGACAAATTCATCAAACGCGTAGATGAAATGGTAGAGGAAAAAGAAAAGGACATTATGGCGATTTAACGCCTGAGGGAGCCTTATGGACAAAGAAAATTTACCGAAATTCTCCGTTTTGCCGCGCCATGTCGGCATCATTATGGACGGCAACGGCAGATGGGCGAAAAATCGTGGGTTGCCGCGCTACAAGGGGCATATTGAGGGCGCGAAAACCTTTCGGAAAATCGGCGAATTTGCAGGCGACCTCGGCATTGAGTGCCTGACATTTTATGCGTTTTCCACGGAAAATTGGAAACGTCCGCCCGAGGAAGTCGCCGCGATTATGGATTTGTTCCGCGAGTATTTGCGCGAACTTGACGAGCGCAAGGCGGAAAACGAGGAAAAGGGCATCAAGGTCAATTTCATCGGCGACCGCACGGGCATTCCGAAAGATATTCTCAAAATGATGGGGTATTCCGAGCGCATTACGCGCAAAAAAGGCCATGTCATTTTGAACATCGCCATAAACTACGGCGGGCGGCAAGAGATTTTGCACAGCGTGCAAACCCTTGCCAAAGAAGTGGAAAAGGGGAAACTCAAAGCATCGGACATCACCGAACAGATGATTTCCGACCACCTGTATACGGGCGGACTGCCCGACCCGGATTTGATTAT
Organism: Candidatus Fimenecus sp.; assembly: GCA_052273845.1. Lineage (GTDB taxonomy): Bacteria > Bacillota > Clostridia > Oscillospirales > Acutalibacteraceae > Fimenecus. The sequence goes on from DAVZHM010000010.1 coordinate 23,775, forward strand.
CCGTCCGAGCGGCGAGTATCGTCTGTCGAACTTCCTCTCGTGGCAATCGGCATATTCGGAATTTTGGTATTCCGATATTTTGTGGCCCGATTTCACCGAAGCGGATTTCACCGAAGCGTTGCGCGACTATGAAAAACGCAACCGTCGGTTCGGCGGGGTGTAACCGAACCGCGCAAAGCAGAATATGGAGGCATTTTTTTCTATGCTTAAACGAATTGTTGTCGGCGTGATTGCCGCTTTGATTGCGATTGGGATTATCGTGTTTCGCGACACCCCGATTTTGCCCATTGCGCTCGCATTTTTGTCTTGCGTTGCAACCTATGAAATCGAAAAATGCGTGCAGTTAAAAAACAAGGCGATTATGGGCGTGAGCTTGGTCTTTTCAGCGTTGGTGCCGGTGTATTACACCTATGCGCTCGCACTTGCTTCTCGCGGTGTGGAAATCCCCACCACGGCTGTGGTTGCCATTTACGCGCTTGCGCTGTTTATTTTAATGCTGACCAACTACAAAAACACCAAATTTGAGGATGTAGCGACAGTGCTGGTTGCCAGCATTTTCGTGCCTTGGGGCTTTTCAACGCTTGCGCAACTTTGTGCAATCGACAAACGCTTTCCCGAGGAATTCGATGGCTATCACGGGCTGTTTTACATTCTGTTTGCGCTGTTCTGCGCGCTGATTTCCGATACATTTGCCTATTTCACAGGCAAATTCTTCGGCAAGCATAAATTGACCGAAATCAGCCCCAAAAAGACCGTCGAGGGTGCTGTAGGCGGTGTACTCGGTGCGGTCGCAAGCTGTGTAATTTTGTTTGCGATTTTTGACAACTGCTTCTTCACCGTGCACTCGGTTTCTTACATAGAAGTGATTTTGATGTCGTTGGTGCTCGCAATTGTCGGCATTTGCGGCGACTTGACCGCATCTGTTATCAAGCGCAATTTCGGCATTAAAGACTTCGGGAAACTGTTCCCGGGGCACGGCGGCGTAATGGACCGCTGTGACAGCGTGCTGTTTGTTTCTACGGCGCTGTATGCGCTGATTCTCCTGACAAGGACTGTATTCCAATGACAAAAGTATTATCTATATTAGGCTCGACCGGCTCTATCGGCGCCCAAAGTCTTGACGTTGCCCGCAAATGCGGGTACAGCGTCGAGGCTTTGACTGCTTTTTCGGACGCGAAACTGTTGGAGGAACAAATCCGTGAATTTCACCCGAAAACGGTTGCATTGGTGTCAGAGGCGGCGGCAAAGGACTTAAAAATCCGCGTGGCGGATACCGATACGAAGGTGCTTTCCGGGAAAGACGGCGTGTGCGAATGTGCCGTTTGCCCGACGGCGGACACGGTGTTGAACTCCGTGGTGGGCATGGCGGGGTTGGAACCCACGCTTGCGGCGATTTCGGCACACAAAAAAATCGCCCTTGCCAACAAGGAAACGCTTGTTGCAGGCGGTCAGCTCGTCATGCGCGCGGCACAGGAAAACAATGTCCCGATTTTGCCTGTGGACTCCGAGCATTCGGCAATTTTTCAGGCGTTGCAGGGTGCGCCCACCAACAAAGCACTCAAAAAGATTATTTTGACCGCATCCGGCGGACCGTTCTTCGGCAAAACGCGCGACGAATTGAAAACCGTCACCGTCAAAGACGCACTCAAACACCCGAATTGGGAAATGGGCGCGAAAATCACGGTGGACTCGGCTTCCATGATGAACAAGGGTTTGGAGCTCATTGAAGCGGTTTGGCTGTTTTCGGTGCGTCCGTGCGACATTGACATTGTGGTGCACCGCGAAAGCATTGTGCATTCGGCGGTGGAATATACCGACAATTCCGTAATTGCGCAGTTGGGGCTTCCCGATATGCGCATTCCCATTCAGTACGCGCTGACCTATCCCGAACGGTACGAATCGCCTGTCGGGGAGTTGTCGCTTGCCGCTTTGGGGAAACTTACATTTTTTGAGCCGGATTATGACACCTTCCGTTGCATAAACTTGTGCAGAGAAGCCATAAATAAAGGGGGACTGTTCCCGGCGGCGGTCAATTCCGCCAACGAACAGGCGAACGCGATGTTCCGCCGCGGCGAAATCGGCTTTTTGGATATTGCCGACCGTGTCGCCCGCGTGTTGGAAACCGCGCCGCAAAAAACCGACTATACTTTGGGGGATATTTTGGAAGTGGACCGTTTTGCAAGAGAAGCGGTTGCTTCCGCGACTTGAGGTGAGTGTCATTTTATTAAGCATTACCGCATCGGCCGTTTGGGGCAAGGTTTGGACGGTTGCCGTCGCTTTGCTGTTTTTCGGCTTGATTATTATGATTCACGAGTGCGGGCATTTCATTACCGCAAAACTTTGCAAAGTGAAAGTCAATGAATTTGCGCTCGGTATGGGACCTGCGCTTTTCAAAAAGAAAAAGGGCGACACGCTCTATGCGTGGCGGCTGTTCCCCATAGGCGGCTATGTCTCTATGGAGGGCGAGGACGCAGACAGCGAGGACGAACGCGCCTTTAACAAAAAACCGGTTTGGCAGAAAATCCTGATTGTGGTGGCAGGCGCAACGATGAACCTCATTTTGGGGCTTATCATTATGCTGATTTTGCTTTCCACTACCAAAGACCTCATCGGCACCAATACCGTGCACAGTTTTTATCCTGACGCGGTCAGCGAACAGTACGGCTTAAAAGCGGGAGACCGCTTTGTGGAAATCGAAGGGCATCGCGTGTGGTCGGAAAAAGATTTATCTTTTTTAATGAGCCGCAGCCAAGACGGTATTTTGGACTTCGTGGTGGAACGCGACGGCGAAAAAGTCACGCTAAACGATGTGCATTTCGCCACCGAGGAATACGAGGGTGTCACCGTAATCCATTATGACTTTTCGGTGATTGGCACAGAACCGACATTTTGGAATATTCTCGGAAACGCCTTTACGCAATCCGCTTCTACGGTGCGTATGGTGTGGTTGAGTTTGTTTGATTTGGTCACGGGGCGTTACGGTATGTCGCAATTGGCAGGGCCCGTCGGCACAATGGATATGATTGCCGACATCACCGCCGAAGCGGCAACTTCGGGAAATCTCGACAATTTATTGATGATTATGGCATTTATCACTATCAATGTTGGGGTGGCGAACTTGTTGCCGCTGCCCGCGCTTGACGGCGGCAGACTGCTGTTTTTGCTTGTGGAAGCGGTGCGCAGAAAACCCGTCAATGCCAAATACGAAGGCTATGTGCACGCGGCAGGGCTGGTGCTCTTAATGCTTTTGATGGTGGTTGTCACATTTAACGATATTCTGCGCATTGTGCGCGGAGGCTGAAAAGGAGTACAGCGATGGAACGCAGAAATTCAAAAGCGGTTAAAGCGGGGAATTTACAAATCGGCGGCGGCGCGAAAATCAGCGTGCAGTCAATGCTCAATGTGCCTGCCGAAGATGTTGCGGGCAATGTGCAACAAGCGATTGCACTCGAAAACGCGGGTTGCGAGATTGTGCGGCTGACCGTACCGAACAAAGAGGCGGTTAAAACGCTTGCCGCCGTGAAAGAAGCCGTGTCCATCCCCGTGGTTGCCGATATTCATTTTGATTATAAATGCGCGCTCGAAAGCGTGGCGGCGGGTGTGGATAAAATCCGCATCAATCCCGGCAACATCGGTTCCGATGACCGTGTCAAAGCGGTGGCAGATGCCTGCCGCTTACATAATATCCCCATTCGTATCGGGGTGAATTCCGGCTCTTTGGAAAAAGAACTTTTGGCGAAATACGGTTCGCCCACGCCCGATGCGCTGTGCGAAAGCGCACTTCGCCATGCCGCGCTGCTTGAAAAATTCGATTTTGACGATATTGTGATTTCCATTAAGTCGTCCAATGTGCCGCGTATGGTCGAAGCGTACCGCAAAATCGCCGCAAAATGCCCGTATCCGTTGCATTTGGGTGTGACGGAAGCGGGCACGGAACATATGGCTTTGGTGAAATCCGCGGCGGGCATCGGCGCGTTATTGCTCGATGGCATCGGCGATACCGTGCGCGTATCCATGACTGCCGACCCCGTTAAGGAAGTTGCGGCGGGGTTTGATATTTTAAAAGCCGTGGGCTTAAAAACCGACTGTCCGCAAATTGTATCTTGCCCAACCTGCGGCAGAACAAAAATTGATTTGATTTCGCTTGCAAACGAAGTGGAACGCCGCTTAGCAACTTGCAAAAAGCAAATTACCGTAGCGGTGATGGGTTGTATCGTCAACGGCCCCGGCGAAGCAAAAGAAGCCGACATCGGCATTGCCGGCGGCGACGGTTGCGGGTTGCTTTTCAAAAAAGGCGAGGTTTTGCGAAAAGTCCCCGAAAACGAAATCGTGGACGCGCTCCTCAATGAAATTGAGAAATTATAAACATACAGAGAGATACTATGACATTATTTTACGATTTATTTCCCGAATGCAAACCACAATTAGAACAATATGACGTTGTGCTTTCCACGGCTTTTACGGAGGGCTTGGAAAACTGCGCCGAACAGCGCGCTTTAACCGTGACGGTTCGCTTTGACCGTTTGGTTTCAGAACGCACGCTTTCCGCGGTGTGTGCCGTGTTAAGCGGCTATCTCGGCGGCACGGTGCAGGTCACAATTTTGCCGAAATTCGACGGCGAACTCCTGTCGGCAAAGTATGTTTCGGAATTGATACTGTATCTCAAAAAGCAAGTTGCCGTAGCCAACGGATTTTTAGACGACAGCGAATGGGAATTTGCGGAAAACAACATTACGGTTACTTTACAACACGGTGGGAAATCCATTTTAGACGAAGCACATTGCGCGGCGGTGTTGGAAAACTGTATCAAAGCGCGGTTTGATAAGAATATTTCGGTGTGCTTTGACGAATTGCAGATGGATTATGAGCAGGAACTGCAATCCGTGCAGGCGCAGATTGACAAGGCGGACGAAGAACGCCGTGCCGCCGAAGCGTTGGAGCGTCAGCACGGCGCGGGCGCGAAAAAACAAGCGGTTGCTCCGAAAGCGGCAGATACAGACGAAAAGTCGTGCGAACGGATTATTAAAGAAGGCATTCCGTATTATCTCGACAGCGTAAAGCCGATTTACGGCAACATCATTCGCCGCGACCCCATGCCGATTAAAGATATTGAACTGCCCGAGGCGCAGGACGAAATCCCCGTGACGATTTGGGGGCGCGTGTTCTGCTTTGAGGAGCGTACAAGCAAAAAAGGCAAACATAAAATCATTAATTTTTACATAACGGACAACACCTATTCTTTTATGGCGTCGATGATTGTCAAAATCGAGCAAAGCGACGATTTATTGGCACACTTAAAAGACGGCGTGCACATTTTGCTGTACGGCTTTGTGAAATACGATTCTTTTAAGGGCGATTTCATCGTTGAGCCGAAAGCAATAAGCACCGTGGAAGTTATTGAAAAAGAGGACAACGCGCCCGAAAAGCGTGTGGAACTGCATTTGCACACCAATATGTCGCAAATGGACGGGATGACGCCCGCGAAAAAATTGGTCGAGCGCGCCATTCGTTGGGGGCATAAAGCGATTGCCATTACCGACCACGGCTGTGTGCAAGGCTTCCCGGACGCTGCCAACGCCGCAAAAGGCAAAATCAAAATCATTTACGGCGTGGAAGGGTATTTCGTAGACGATATAAAAAATCCTGACAAGGATTTCAAAGACTTGCGGAGTTATCACCAGATTCTTTTGGTGAAGAACCACACGGGACTTAAAAACCTGTATAAACTCATCACAATGTCCAACACGAAATACTTCTATAAGCGCCCACGCATTTTGAAATCGGAACTGATAAAACACCGCGAAGGGTTGATTCTCGGTTCGGCGTGCGAGGCGGGCGAGTTGTACCGCGCCATTTTGGAAGAACGCCCCGAAGAAGAGATTATGGAAATCGCTTCGTTCTACGATTATTTGGAAATTCAGCCGACGGGCAACAACCGCTTTATGATTGCGGCACATTCCGACCCGAACGCGAAAAATCCCGATAAAAACAAGGAATTTGACAAAATCACCTGCATAGAAGATATTGAAAATATCAACCGCAAAGTTATTGCGATTGCGGACAAGTTGGGCAAACCCGTGGTGGCAACCTGCGATGTGCACTTTATTGACCCCGAGGACGCAAAGTACCGCGCGATTTTAATGGCGGGGCAAGGCTTTACGGATGCGGACCAACAAGCGCCGCTGTACTTCCGCACCACAGAGGAAATGCTTGCGGAATTTGCTTATCTCGGCGAAGAAACGGCAAAGGAAATCGTAATAGACAATCCCAACAGGATTGCCGACAAAATCGACATCATTCAGCCGTTCCCGAACGGCACCTATCAGCCGTCCATTCCCGGCTCTGAAGAACAGTTGCGCGAAATCTGTTGGGCAAAGGCAAAAGATTGGTACGAATTTAACGGCGAAATTCCCGAAATTGTCACCACACGGTTGGAGCGCGAGTTGGACTCCATTATCAAGCACGGTTTCGCGGTACTTTATATCATTGCGCAAAAATTGGTGTGGGACTCCGAGGACCACGGCTATCACGTCGGCTCGCGTGGGTCGGTCGGTTCGTCTTTCGTGGCGACCATGGCGGGGATTTCCGAAGTCAATCCCTTAGCGCCGCACTACCGTTGCCCGAATTGCAAATACTCTGAGTTTTACACCCACAACGAATACGGCTCGGGATTCGATATGCCGAAAAAAGATTGCCCGCACTGCGGCACACCTATGGTGCGCGACGGGCACGAAATTCCGTTTGAAACGTTCTTGGGCTTCCACGGCGACAAAGCGCCCGATATCGACTTGAACTTCTCGGGCGAATATCAAGGCAAGGCGCACCGCTACACCGAGGAACTGTTCGGTTCTTCTCACGTGTTTAAAGCGGGTACCATTGCCACCGTGGCGGATAAAACCGCTTTCGGCTATGTGAAAAAATATTTGGAAGAGCGCGGCATACGCGTCAACCGCGCCGAGGAACAGCGGCTGACCGAAGGGTGCACGGGCGTTAAACGCACTACGGGGCAGCACCCCGGCGGCATGGTTGTTGTGCCGAACGCATATGAAGTTTGCGACTTTACGCCGGTGCAATTCCCCGCGGATGACACCTCAAGCGATATGGAAACCACGCACTTCGACTTCCATTCTTTGCACGATACAATTTTGAAACTTGATATTCTCGGGCACGATGTGCCGACGCTGTACCGCCATTTGGAAGATTTGACGGGCATCCCCGTCATGGATGCGGACATCTGCGACCCGAATATTATCAAACTTTGCACAAGCCCCGAGCCTTTGGGCGTTACCGAAGAAGATATTGCGTGGAAAACAGGCACGCTGTCCATCCCCGAAATGGGTACTTCGTTCGTTTGCCAAATGCTGTTGGAAGCACAGCCGAAAACCTTTTCCGACTTGTTGCAGATTTCGGGACTTTCCCACGGTACCGATGTTTGGACGGGCAACGCACAGGAATTGA
>DAVZHM010000011.1:0-31163 GCA_052273845.1 Candidatus Fimenecus sp.
ATCGAGGCGCTCAATACGCACGGCTTCGTCTCCGAGGAGCGGAAAGCCGAACTGATGCGGCAGTACGAGCTGCAAAACTTTGTCCCCGCAGGTATGCGCCAACGCATACGCGAAACGGGCGGCATTACCGTGATTGAGGATTGCTATAATGCAAGTCCCGATTCGCAGAAAGCGGCATTGCAAGTGCTTTGCTCTTTGCCCGCAAAACGCAAAATCGCCGTACTCGGCGATATGCTCGAAATGGGCGATTATGCAGAAAAGGCACACCGTGCCGTTGGGGCATATGCCGCAGAACAACAGGTGGATTTGCTGTTTTGTTATGGGCGAAACGCCGCCTTTATTGCAAAAGAAGCAGAAAGTTCTGTAAAGACTTTTCACTTTACAGACAAACAAGCGCTCACGGACGCGTTACTTCGCGAGATTCAGGCGGGTGACGCGGTGCTGTTTAAAGCCAGCCGCGGTATGGCGCTTGAGGAAGTTATTGAAAAACTCTATGGGGAGTGGAATAAATAATGAATACCGTATTGGCTATCGTTTTGGCAGTTGCCCTCAGTTTTTTAATCGCATTTTTGCTCGGTTTCGTGCTGATTCCGTGGCTTAGAAAACTACATTTCGGGCAAACTATTTTAGAGATCGGCCCCGCGTGGCACAAATCCAAGCAGGGCACACCCGTAATGGGCGGATTTATGTTCATCATCAGCACCGTGGTATCATTCGGCGTTGTGGCGCTGACGGATTATTTTATGGGCGGCAACCTGTTTACCGCCGGTGTGTTGGTTGAGAACAGCATCAAAATCAAACTGATTGCCGGAGTTTTAATGGCACTCGGGTTTGGACTTATCGGGTTTGCCGACGACTACATCAAAGTGGTTAAAAAGCGCAATTTGGGGTTGACGATTACGCAAAAATCCATTGCGCAAATTCTTTTGATGCTCGCGTATCTCGGCGCGCTGTTTATGTCGGGGAATACATATATGTTTATTCCCTTTGTCGGCAATGTGGATTTGCACTTTTTCTTTTGGATTTTCGGTATGGCGGTGATTTACGCCACGGTAAATGCCGTGAATTTCACAGATGGCGTGGACGGACTGTGCGCTTCGGTGACTTCCGTCGCGGCGCTTGCCTTTTTGATTGCCGCGTGTTTGAAGGGACTGTTCGGCGTAAGCCTTTTGGCAGGCTCGTTAATGGGCGGCTGCCTTGGGTATCTCATTTGGAACTGGAACCCCTCCAAAATTATAATGGGCGACACAGGCTCTATGTTCTTGGGCGGTATGGTGGTTGCACTTGCTTACGCGATTGACTGCCCGTTGATTATTTTGTTCTTCGGCATTATTTATGTAATTGAAATGCTGTCCGACGTTTTGCAAATCGGATATTTCAAAGCAACGCACGGCAAACGCATTTTCAAAATGGCGCCGATTCACCATCATTTTGAGATGTGCGGCTGGAAAGAGAAAAAAATCGTGGTGATTTTCACCCTTGTAAACGCACTTGGTGCGGCAGTGGGACTTTTGCTTCTGTATTTCGGTGCCGCACGCGTGTAACGCGCAAATTTTTGATAAAACCGATTGAAGGAGGAGAACACATTGGCTGACGCTGCTGTAAGAAAGCGGAATCCCGCGGCGAAAAAAGTACCGAAAAAACGCACGAATTTTTGGGCGGTCGGCAAACTCGATGTGCCGTTTTTGCTTTTGGTGATTTCTATTTTAACCATCGGGCTTGTAATGCTGTTCTCCGCAAGTTATACCTACGCGTATTATAACGAAGGCGGTGACAGCGCCTACTTTTTTAAACGGCAGTTGGTTTTTGCCGTTGCAGGCGTTGCGGCGATGTTTTTGGTCTCCAAAGTCCGCTATGACTATTTTAAACTGTTTGCTGTTCCTGCAATTTTGTTTTCTTGGTTTCTTTTGGTGATTGTTCTGTTTTTGCCTGAGGTAAAACCGGGATTTCACCGTTGGATTAACTTAGGGTTGTTTACCTTTCAACCGTCGGAAATCGCCAAACTTGCCATCATTCTGTTTTGCGCGTGGAGTATGGATAAAAACCACAAGCGCATCATCGGCAAACGCGAAAACCCTTCCAAGATTTCCAAAACCGTCAAAGAACTGTCAAACGGCAAAATCGTGGTATATGATTCCTTCGCCATGCTTTGCATGTACGGCGTCGTCATTGTGCTGACGGCGGGACTTGTGTATTTGGAAAACCATTTGTCGGGCACCATTTTGATTTTGGCAATCGGCGTGGTGATGCTCTTTTTGGGTGAAGTAAAACAACATTGGTTCGTGCTGATTGCCGCTTTGGCGGTTGTTGCCGTGGTGTTCTTTATATTTAATCCCGAATTGCTCGAAAAATACGCGGGCGAACGCATTACGGCGTGGTTAGACAAATCCTATGAACCGCGCGGCGCGCGTTGGCAAACGAATAACTCACTGTATGCCATTGGCTCGGGCGGCTTGTTCGGCACGGGACTCGGCAATTCCAAACAAAAGCATTTGTATGTTTCCGAACCGCAGAACGACTTTGTTTTTGCAATCGTCTGCGAAGAACTCGGCTTTTTGCGCGCGGCGGGCATCATCCTATTGTATGTTTTGCTTGTGGCGCGCGGTGTAAAAATCGGGCTTCGCGCCAAAGACCGTTTCGGCGCGTTGCTTGCTATGGGTATTGTGTTCCAGGTGGGGTTGCAAACCGCCCTGAACATCGCCGTTGTCACCGATGCGTTGCCGAATACCGGCATCAGTTTGCCGTTCTTCAGTTACGGCGGCACATCGCTTATGATGCTGTTATTTGAAATGGGTGTGGTACTGTCGGTATCCCGCTATTCAAGACTTGAAAAAAATTAACCCGAAAAGGGGTCGTATTATGAAAATCGTTTTTGCCGCAGGCGGCACAGGTGGGCATATCAACCCGGCATTAAGCGCCGCGGGCGAAGTGCGCAGACGGTATCCCGATGCCGAGATTTTGTTTATCGGCACGGCAGACCATATGGAAGCGCGTTTGGTGCCGGCGGCGGGTTTTGATTTCAAAACCATTGAAATTGCAGGGTTTCAAAGAAAACCCACCCCGAAAAATCTTATTAAAAATATCAAAACCGTCGGTTTGCTTTTGAAATCGTCAAGCGCGGTGAAAAAGATTTTAACCGAATTTCACCCTGATGTCGCTGTCGGCTTCGGCGGATATGTCAGCGGACCTGTGTTGCGTACCGCCGCAAAAATGGGCATCAAAACTGCCATTCACGAACAAAACGCGTATCCGGGCGTTACCAATAAAGCGCTTGCCAAAAATGCCGATGCCGTGATGCTTACCGTGGAGGCGGCAAAAGCGCACCTGACCTCGAAAACGGAACCGATTGTTACAGGGCTTCCCGTGCGGCACGAGATTTTGGAAGCGGACCGTGATTTTGCCCGTGCAACTTTGGGCGTGCCCGAAAAATCCATGATGATTTTGTCTATGGGCGGCAGTCTCGGCGCAAAGACGATTAACGAAGCGATGGTTGCGCTGATCGGCGCGCGCTACACCCATAAAGATATGTTCTTTTTACACGCAACGGGCAAATACGGCAAATGGGTGCCCGAAAAGCTCGAAGAACAGGGTGTGGATTTGCAAAACACCAAAAATGTTGTGGTACGGGAATACATTGACGATATGGATGTTTGCCTTGCCGCCGCAGATTTGGTGATCGGCAGAGCAGGCGCTTCGTCACTTTCCGAGATTGAGGCAACAGGCAAGGCTTCCATTTTGATTCCCTCGCCGAATGTCGCGGAGAATCACCAATACCATAACGCTATGGCGTTGGTAGAAAACGGCGCGGCGCAAATTCTCGAAGAAAAGGAATTAACTGCCGAACGCTTAATCCAAATGGTGGACGCGTTGCAGTCCGACCGTGACGCACTGAAAAAACTCGGCGAGAATGCCAAAAAAATGGCGGTAGAAGATGCCGCAAAGCAGATTTGTGACATCATCGTCGCCTTGGCACAGTAATCACCGAACGGCACACCCTTGCATAGGATGAAACGCAGAGGGAAATTCCCTTCGTCCTATGGGGGTGCTGAACAGTGGAAAAAATCATTATTCACGGGCAAAAACGCTTAAACGGCGAAATCGAGGTGCACGGTTCCAAAAACAGTGCATTGCCGATTTTGGCGGCATCGGCGCTTGTTAACGGCGTGACGGAAATACATAATTGTCCGCAACTTTCCGACGTGGACGCGGCAATCAAAATTCTCACGTATCTCGGCTGTCGTGTCAGCCGCGCAGGGCATACCGTCACCGTGGATGCAAGCGGTATGAACAGATGCGAAATTCCCGATGAATTGATGCGGGAAATGCGTTCTTCCGTGGTCTTTTTGGGCGCGATTTTGGGGCGTGCCAAAGAAGCGCGGCTTTCTACTCCCGGCGGGTGCGAAATAGGACTTCGACCGATTGATTTGCATATTTCCGCCATGGAGCAGTTGGGCGCTGTGCTCAATACAGATGCGGGGAAAATCAGTTTTACTGTCCCGAACGGACTTACAGGTGCGCGGATTACGCTGACTTTTCCGAGCGTCGGAGCAACCGAAAACATTATCATTGCCGCCGCGACGGCGAAAGGCAGAACGGTCTTAGCCAATGCCGCGCGCGAGCCGGAAATCAGCGATTTGGCGGACTTCTTGAATGCCTGCGGAGCAAGGATTCACGGCGCGGGGGACAGTACCGTTGTCATAGACGGCGTTCCCGCATTGCACGGCACGGGGCACACCGTCATACCCGACCGCATTGCCGCTTCAACATACTTGTTAGCAGGCGCGGTCACACAAGGGTGCGTTTGCGTAAAGGATATTATTCCCGCGCATTTGGGCGCATTGTTGCCCGTGTTGAAAGAGACAGGTTGCGATTTGCGTTGTAGCGGACGCTGGATATGTTTGAGCGCACCGCCGCGACTACACCGCGTTAAAATGACAAGAACAATGCCCTATCCGGGGTTCCCGACCGATGTGCAAGCGCCGCTTTCCGCAGCGCTGACAGTGGCGGACGGTACTTCGGTGATTGTGGAAAATATATTTGAAAGCCGCTTTAAGCATGCGGGGGAACTCGTGCGTTTCGGCGCGAAGATTAGCGTTGAAGGGCGCACCGAGGTCATAGAAGGCGTACCGTATTTAGAGGGCGTGCATACCGTTGCCCCCGATTTGCGCGGCGGATTTGCGCTGATTTTAGCGGGCCTTGCCGCCCGCGGTGAAACGGTCATCAGCGGCGTGGAACATATTGACCGAGGTTATGAATCGCCCGAAACCGTGCTGTCGGCTTTGGGCGCGGATGTGAAAAGGATACACGAGTATGCAAGAGAAAAACAACCGTACAAAGAACCCGAAATCGGGGCAGAACAGACAAAACCCGACAACGCGGCAGTCCGCATCTCGACAGACGCCGCCGCGGACAGCGCGTGAACCGCTTTCCAACGATGAGCGCCGCCGTTTGCGTGCCGAACGCGCGCGCAAAAAGCGCAGACGCCGCAATTTGATTATCGGCGTAATCCTTACAATATTGATTTTAATTGTCGGCGTGGTGTTAAGCCTGACGGTGTTTTTCAACATCGCGGAGATTGCGGTCACAGGCGACGAGATTTACAATTACGAGCAAATCACACAGGCTTCCGGGATTGAAGTCGGCGAAAATCTGTTTTTGATGTCCACAAAAAACGCCGCAGAGAATATAGAGAAAACTTTGCCTTATGTGGAAAAAGCTGAAATCAAACGCAGTCTTTCGTGCAAAGTGACGATACAGGTAACTGCCGCTACGGCGGTGGCGGCGCTCGATAACGGCGAATCGTATACTTTGCTTAACGCTTCGGGCAAAGTGCTTGAGGACGGCGTTGTGGCGCTGTCCGACGGGATTCTTGTTTTGGAAGCAGGGGAGATTTCTTCCGCGGTGCCCGGTGAATTGGTTGCTTTTGCAAATACGGACGCCGTTTCGGATTTCGTAACCGTCTATGACGCGATGCAAAATGCCGGGATTGCGGGCATTACGGAACTGGATGTGCGCGACCGTATGCAGATAAAAGCCAAATATCAAAACCGCATTGTTTTGGTGCTCGGCGAAGCGTCAAGCGTACCGAATAAAACCGATTTTATCAAAGCAACTTTAGACCGCTGTGAACAGAATTCACCGGAATTTAAAGGCAGCATTGATTTCTCGATTGACAAAAAAGCCTATCAAAATGCGGAAGATAAAACCACAACCGCACCGCCTGCAAGCGAAACACCTTTACAGGCAGAAGGCGCGACCGAGTCGGTTTCTGCCGAAGCATCGACCGCGGCGTGATTTTATCGGTGTAAAGATGAAATCCTTGTCATGACAGGCAATTAACCTTGTCAATCTGAAAAAACTTGTTGAAATTCCAAAAGAACTGTGTTACAATAACAAAAATAGGTTTATGGGGTTGTTTTGCCTCAAAATATATTGTGTGAAAGCAGAAGATTTATATAGGAGGATGTTCAAATTATGGCATACGAAATGGACAACGAATTTCAGGATGTAACCAATATTAAAGTCATCGGCGTCGGCGGTGGCGGCGGGAACGCCGTGAACCGTATGGTCGCGGCAGGCCTTTCGGGTATTGAACTGATTGCGGTCAATACCGATAAACAGACTTTGACGTTTTCTAAGGCAACGCAAAAAATTCAAATCGGTGAAAAATTAACCGGTGGCCGTGGCGCGGGCGCAAAACCCGAAGTCGGTCAAAAAGCGGCTGAGGAAAGCCGCGACGCTATTATCGACGCGCTGAACGATACACAAATGGTGTTCATTACCGCAGGTATGGGCGGCGGCACCGGCACGGGCGCGGCACCTGTAATTGCCGAAATTGCCAAAGAAAAAGGCATTCTTACCGTCGGCATCGTTACCAAACCCTTTGCTTTTGAAGGCAAACGCCGTATGGAGCAGGCAGAAGCGGGCATCGCGGAGCTTGCAGGCCATGTGGACTCGTTGGTGGTCATTCCCAATGAGCGTTTGAAACAGGTTTCCGACCAAAAAATCACGCTCGCAAATGCGTTTGAAATTGCCGACGATGTACTTCGTTCGGGCGTCAAGAGCATTTCCGACTTAATCATCAACCCCGCGCTTATCAACTTGGACTTCGCCGATGTTACCGCAGTTATGAAAGATGCAGGTCACGCACACATGGGCGTTGGCACGGCAACAGGCAAAGACAAGGCGGAGCAGGCGGCACAAAAAGCGATTTCCAGCCCGCTTTTGGAATCCACCATTAACGGCGCAAAAGGTATCATCATCAGCATTGCCGCTTCTGAGGATATCGGTCTTGAAGATATCGACACGGCGGCGGGTATTGTCCGTGCTGCCGCGGATGAAGATGCGAACATCATCTTCGGTGTGGATTTGAAACCCGAATTGGAAGACACCATGACCATCACCGTGATTGCAACGGGCTTCGGCAACGATGCAAACGGTATGCCCAAAAAGCCGAACGGCGCGTTCTCTTTTGACGAGGAAAAACCGCTTGACGATATTTCCAGCACCAGCACAGGCTTTGACCCGAACGATGGCTACATTGATGTTTTGGATATTTTCAACGGCAGAAAATAATCACTCAAATTTTCACAGCACCCTTTTTGGGTGCTGTTTTTTCTTAACACAAAAGAAAAAGCAGGAAAACAATTCGTTTTCCTGCTTTCTTTATCGCAAATGGTTTTTACAGTGCGTTTACAATGTCTCTTGTGTCTCTCGCAATGAGCAATTCCTCATTGGTCGGCAACACGAATACGCGAACTTTGGAATTCTTCGTGGAAATTTCGCCCTCTGCACCTTTTACAAGTGTTGCGTTGTAGGGCTTGTCAATTTCAATGCCGAGGTAAGCGAGTCTGTCGCAAATCGTAGCGCGCATATCGTCGGCGTTTTCACCGATACCGCCGGTAAAGACGATTGCATCAATGCCGCCCATCGCCGCAGTATAAGAACCGATATACTTAATGATTTCATAAGTCTGAATATCGCGCGCAAGTTTGGCTCTCTTGTTGCCTTCTGCCGCCGCCGCTTTGATGTCGCGGTCATCCGAAGAAAGACCGGAAACGCCCAAAATACCCGATTGCTTGTTGAGCAAGGTGTCCATTTCGTCGGGTGTTTTGCCTTCTTTTTTCATAATATACAGTACAGCGGACGGGTCAATAGAACCTGTGCGCGTACCCATGATTTCGCCGTCCAAAGGCGTAAGCCCCATGGAAGTGTCAATCACTTTGCCGTTTTTCACAGCCGTAATCGAGGAACCGTTGCCAAGGTGGCAGGTGACGATTTTCAAAGTTTCAATCGGCTGTTCCATCACTTCTGCGCAACGCGCGCTGACGAAACGGTGCGAAGTGCCGTGGAAACCGTATTTACGCATACTGTATTTTTCATAGTATTCATACGGCAGACCAAACATATATGCTTCGGGCGGCATGGTGGAGTGGAACGCATTGTCGAACACAGCAACCTGCGGAACTTTGTCGCCGAACAATGCGATACTTGCGTTAATGCCCTCGATATGTGCGGGGTTGTGCAAAGGCGCCAAGTCGCAAAGGCTCTGAATGCCTTCAATAACGCTTTCGTCGATTAACACGCTTTTGTTGAACAGCGCGCCGCCCTGCACCACGCGGTGACCGACTGCGGCAATTTCGGAAATATCGTCAATTACTTTGCTGTCGCCTGTGGTCAAAAGGTCTTTTACCACGTGGAAAGCCGCTGTGTGGTTTTCCATCGGCACAAGTTTATCTTTGACCTTGACTTCGGTGCCGTTCGGATAATGTGTGTAAGAAACGCAGCTTTTTTCAGCGTCTTTCACGCGCTCGCAAATGCCTTTTGCGATGAGCTTTTCGTTTTGCATATCGATCAACTGATATTTCAGTGACGAACTGCCTGCATTGATAACCAGAATTTTCAAAAAAATTCCCCCAAACAAATTAAACTTGCAAGAATTTACAGTTTAGATTATTATATACTTATTATACTGGAATTTCAAGAGTTAAGAGGAAGAAATTGTATGGCAGTCGCAGGGATTATTGCAGAATTTAATCCGTTTCACAACGGGCATATGCATTTGCTTTCCGAAGCGAAAAAAACGGCGGATTTCGCGGTAGTGGCGCTCGGCGGCAACTTTACCCAACGCGGGGAGCCTGCGCTTCTCCCGAAACGGTTGCGTGCCGAAGCGGCGCTTTCCTGCGGGGCGGATTTGGTGCTCGAATTGCCTTTGCCGTTTTCACTTGCCACGGCGCAGACCTTTGCTTCGGGCGGGGTGTCGGTGCTTTCTTCTCTCGGCTTGGTGGACACGCTCGTGTTCGGCAGTGAAAGCGGTCAACCCGCGCGTTTGCAAACTGCCGCCGAAGCGGTCGATGATGCACGCGTGGATTTGTTGCTTCGTGATGCGGTAAAACAGGGTGTTCCCTATGCCGCCGCCCGCGAAGCGGCGGTGCGCACCGTGTTCGGCGCGGAAGTCGCCGACATACTACACAACCCGAACGATATTTTGGGCGTGGAATACCTGCGTGCCGCAAAACAACCGGATGCGCATTTCAAATGCGTTGCCGTGCCGCGCGTCGGCGCAGCGCATGACGCCCTAACCGAAAACGGCGTGTTTTGCTCTGCCACGCGTCTGCGCGAAAAAGTGCGGGCAGGGGAAGATGTTTCCGCATTTATGCCGTCCGCATCGCTCGAGGTACTTCAAAAAGCCATAGAAACCCACAAAGCCCCGTCGGATTATCGAAAATTGGATACCGCCGTACTCGCATTTCTACGCACAGCGTCCCCCGAAAATTTCGCAGGCGTGCCCGATGTAGCTGAAGGCATAGAAAACCGTATATTGTCCGCTGCAAAATCGGCGCAAACGCTGTGGGAAGTGTTTGATAAAGCAAAAACCAAGCGCTATACGCACGCGCGCATTCGCCGTGTGACTTTGGGTGCGTTTTTGGGCTTGCAAACTTCGTTTGTGCAAACGGGTGTGCCGTATCTGCGCGTGTTGGGCTTTACGGAAGGCGGCAAAACGCTCCTTCGCAATGCACGCGAAACAGCAACAAAGCCCATCGTGATGCGCGCTTCCGATGTGCAAAATCTTTCGCCCGCGGTGCGAAAAATCTTTGATTTAGAATGCAAGTCTACCGACATTTTTAACCTGACTTTGCCCGAAATTCAGCCATGCGGTACCGAAATGACCGATAATTTGGTGCGAATTTGAAATATTTTGCAGCATAACTTGCATTTTAGCGTTTTTTCGCTTGATTTTGTTTCGGAAAAGTTTATAATAGAACTACCGTAAACTTCGGCGAAAGAGAAGGAATGAAAATGAACGACTCGTTGCTTGCCGCGATGGATGCGAATATTCGCAGACTGTCAAAGGGGCACAAAAAAATTGCAGCCTATATCAAAGAAAATTATGATAAAGCGGCGTTTATGACTGCCGCCGCGCTCGGCAAAAAGGTCGGTGTGAGCGAATCCACGGTGGTTCGCTTTGCAACGGAACTCGGCTTTCGGGGGTATCCCGAATTACAGCGCGAGTTGCAGCAGATGATTAAATCTAAACTGACTGCCGTGCAGCGTATGGAAGTTTCCAAAAGTCTTATCGGGGACGGCGATGTCATCAACAGCGTTTTAAACGGCGACATTGAGCTGATTCGCGAAACCGCAGAGCGTACCTCGCGCGCGGATTTCCAAAACGCACTCGACGAAATCAACCGTGCCAAACGGATTTACATTTTAGGCGTGCGTTCCTCTGCGGCGCTCGCGTCTTTTTTGGCATTCTATTTCAATTTGGTATTCGATTCCGTAGTGTTGGTGGATACTTCCAGCGCGTCGGAAATGTTCGAGCAGATGTTCCGCATTGATGAAAACGATGTTTGTATCGCCATCAGTTTCCCGCGCTATTCCAAACAAACCGTCAATGCGTTGCGCTTTATCGCAGACAGAAAAGCGAAAATCATCGCCATTACCGATACCGAAAAATCCCCGATTGCGTCTTTTGCCAACCACCTTTTGGTGGCGCGCAGCGATATGGCGTCGGTGGTCGATTCGCTGACCGCGCCGTTGAGCCTTATCAATGCCTTGATTGTCGGTGTGACGCTGTCGCGCCGCGAAGAAGTATACAACAATTTCAACAAATTAGAAGGCATTTGGGACGAATATCAGGTCTACGAGAAAACGGAGGAACTGTCCGACAATGCTACATAAAAAAGTTATCGTGGTCGGCGCGGGTGCCGCGGGGTGCCTTGCGGCGGGTACGGCGGCGGAAAATTGCGCCGAAGTATTGCTTTTGGAGCGCAACGAAAAAATCGGCAGAAAACTGATGATTACGGGAAAAGGGCGCTGCAATGTGACCAATGCCGTGGAAGATGTCGATGCGTTAATTCAAAATACCCCCGGAAACGGGCGGTTTTTATACAGCGCGTTTTCGTCATTTTTGCCGCGCGATACCATGGATTTTTTCGAGGATTACGGCGTGCCGCTGAAAGTCGAACGCGGCAACCGCGTCTTTCCCGAAAGCGACAAAGCGTCCGATATTGTCGATGCGCTCGCACGGTTTTTAGAGGATAACGGCGTAGAGCGCAAAACGGCGCGCGTTGTAAAACTTTTGACCGAAAATAACGCGGTCACAGGCGTGGAAACCGAAGCGGGGGAACGCTTTTTCGCGGATTGCGTCATTTTGGCAACAGGCGGAAAATCCTATCCGAAAACGGGTTCTACGGGCGATGGGTATACCCTCGCACAAAGCGTGGGGCACACGGTAACGCCGTTGCGCCCGTCTTTGTCGGCACTCGTTTGCCGCGAGGGATTTTGCAGTGATTGCAGTGGGCTTTCTTTGCGGAATGTCGCGCTGACGGTCAAAAATACAAAAACCAAAAAGACAATATATGCTGATTTCGGCGAAATGCTGTTTACGCATTTTGGCGTTTCGGGGCCGATGATATTGTCCGCAAGCGCGCATATGCGCGATATGGAGCCCGAAAAATACGAATTGTATGTGGATTTGAAACCTGCGCTGTCTCCCGAAAAATTGGATGCGCGTATACTGCGCGATTTCGGCGAAAACCCCAATAAAGCGATTGCAAATGTCCTGCCGCTTTTACTGCCGCGTGCACTTGTGTCTGTGGTTTTGCGCCTTTCCGGTATTCGCCCGAATGAAAAGGTCAATCAAATTACAAAAACACAGCGCCAAGCCCTTTGCGATACTGTAAAGGCGTTGCACCTTACAGTGCTTGATTTCAATGATATCAAGGAAGCAATCGTCACTTCGGGCGGAATTTTGACTACGGAAATCAACCCGAAAACGATGGAAAGCAAACTGTGTAAAGGCTTGTACCTTGTCGGAGAACTGCTTGATTGTGACGCATATACAGGCGGATTTAACCTGCAAATTGCCTTTTCTACGGGCAGACTTGCCGGACTTTCGGCAAGCGGCATCTCATAACGAACAAAGGAGTTTTATTGTATGATGAATGTTGCCATAGACGGCCCTGCGGGCGCAGGCAAAAGCACCATCGCCCGTGCGGCGGCAAAGGCGCTCGGGTACATTTATGTGGATACGGGCGCGCTGTACCGCGCGGTCGGTGTGTATTCGCTTCGCAAAGGCTTTGACACCAAAAACGCCGCGGCAGTGGAAAGCACGCTTCCCGATATTCAAGTGGAACTGCGCTTTTTTGACGGCGTACAGCATGTGCTGTTAAACGGTGAAGATGTTTCCGAAGAAATCCGCACCCCGGCAGCATCTATGGCGGCATCCGATGTATCGGCAGTGCCCGCCGTGCGGCAGTTTTTGTTTGATTTACAGCGCGATATTGCCAAGAAAAACGATTGTATTATGGATGGCCGCGACATCGGCACCGTTGTTTTGCCCAAAGCACAGGTGAAAATTTTCTTAACTGCCGAGGCCGAAGCGCGTGCCGAACGCCGCTTTTTGGAATTGCAGGAAAAAGGCGCAAAAGACACATACGAAGCGGTGCTTGCCGATTTGAAAGCCCGCGATTACAACGATTCTCACCGTGCCGTAGCCCCTTTAAAACCTGCTGCGGACAGTATTTTGGTGGATACTACGGATTTGACGCTTGCAGAGTCCGTGGAAAAAGTGACAGAAGTGATTAAGGAGCATATGGAGTAAAAATGAGTTCGGTCTACGATTTTTCAAAAGTAAAAGAGTATAAAACTTATTCGGCGTTAAAACCGTTGGCGGCGGTGGTGTGCAAAACCGTGCAGAGATGCACTTATATAGGTACGGAGAATATTCCGGAAACGGGCGGCTTTATTTTGGCGTGCAACCACCAAAGCACTTTTGACCCGATTGCCTTAGGCGGCGCGGGAAAACGCGTTGTGCATTTTATGGCGAAAGAGGAATTGTTTGAAAACAAAGCCCTCGGTGCATTTTTAACGCATATGAATGCCTTTCCCGTGGTGCGCGGCAAAGGCGATATGACCGCCGTCAATTTTGCAGAGAAAATCATCCGCAACGGTTGGGTGTTGGGCATTTTCCCCGAGGGAACGCGCTCGCCCGACTACAAACCGATGCGCGCAAAATCCGGTGTGGCGCTGATTGCCAAGCAAACCGGCGCAGATGTGTTGCCTGCGGCGATTTATACGGATACCGAATACAAACGCGGCACCAAACTGACCGTGCGATTCGGCACTTTGATTAAAAACGAGGAGTTCGGTTTTACCGATGCAGTGAAATCCCACGAATTAAAAGATGCTTCTCGACGCATTATGGACGAAATCACCGCGCTTTGGGAGGAAGGACATTGCAAAAAATAACCCTTGCCAAAACCGCAGGCTTTTGCTTCGGCGTTAACCGCGCGGTGCAAATGTTGGAACATATGGTGGAAAACGGCGAAAAGGCGTGTACTTTGGGCCCGATTATCCATAATCCGCAGGTCATTTCGCATTTTGAATCTCACGGCGTGCGCGTGATTTCGGAGCCGAACGAATGTGATGCGGACGAAACGCTTGTCGTGCGCACGCACGGCGTGGGAAAATCGGTGCTCGAACAAATCGAAAAGACCGGCAAACCGTTTCAAAACGCAACTTGCCCGTTCGTCACCAAAATTCATAAAATCGTGCGGGAACACTCCACCGAGCAAAATGTCACTTTGATTGCAGGGGACTGCCGTCACCCCGAAGTCGTCGGGATTCGCAGTTTCTGCAAAGGGCGTTCGTTTGTGTTCAATTCTTTTGAAGAACTGCTGCAAATCATCGAAACCCACCCGAATTTGGACGAAAACGGCATTATTTTGGTCTCGCAGACCACTTTCAGCACAAATTCTTTTAAAAAATGTGTAAAAAAAATAAAAATGGTATATACAAACGCCGTAATTTTTGATACAATATGTAGTGCGACTGAAGAAAGACAGAAAGAAGCGCAAAAACTTTCGCTTGAAAACGATGCGATGCTCATCATCGGCGGCAGGCAAAGTTCCAACACCGCCAAGTTGAAGGCCGTTTGCGAAGAAAACTGTCCGACTTTTTTGATAGAAACCGCGCAGGAGTTAAATGGCATTGACCTGTCACAGTTTCGCACAGTCGGCGTTACTGCGGGTGCATCAACGCCCGACAGTATAATTAAGGAGGTACTAAAAACAATGTCTGAAAATCTCAATCAAACACAGGCAGAATTAGTTGAAAAGGAGGAGTCTGCGATGTCTTCTGAAGCAACCAGCTTTGCCGATATGCTTGAAGAATATATAGATACAAGCTCCGACCAAAAGGTCGTAGGCCATGTTGTCGCAGTTTCACCGAGTGAAATCCAGGTTGAAATCACCGGCAGAAAGCACACCGGCTATGTTTCCGCAGCAGAATACAGCAATGATCCCACAGCCGATATGACCAAAGAAGTCAAAGTCGGCGATGAACTCAATCTCATCATCATGAAAACCAACGATATGGAAGGAACCGTCGCGCTCTCTAAGAAAAGATACGATGCCATTAAAGCGTGGGACGAGTTGTCCGATGAGAACGAAGAACCCGTTGAGGGCAAGGTAACCGGCGTTGTCGGGGACGGCAAAGGTTTGTTCGTACAGTACAACGGCATTCGTGTGTTCATTCCCGCGTCTCTTTCCAAAGTCAACCGCAGCGATTCTTTGGAAGATATGGTCGGCAAGACCGTTACCTTCAAAATCATTGAAGTAGACCGTCGCCGCCGTCGTGTGGTCGGTTCTATCCGCGCGGCTTACAAAGATGTCCGTGCTGCCGCTGAAGAAGCGTTCTGGGCACAGGCAGAAGAAGGCCAAACCTACACCGGTACCGTTCGTTCGCTTACAAGCTACGGCGCATTTGTGGACATCGGCGGTGTGGACGGTATGATTCACATTTCCGAACTTTCCTGGAACCGTATTAAGCATCCGTCGGATGTGGTTTCCGTTGGTGACACGGTTGAAGTTTACATAAAGGCACTTGACCGTGAAAACAAAAAGATTTCCTTGGGCTACAAGAAAATCGAGGACAATCCGTGGGAAATCCTCAAGAGAGATTATCCCGTCGGCACGGTTGTCAAAGCAAAGATTGTGGGCCTTACCACCTTCGGCGCATTTGCTTCCGTCATTCCGGGTATTGACGGTCTTATACACATTTCCGAAATCTCCTACAACCACATCGGTAATCCTGCCGAGGTCTTGAAAGTCGGCGACGAAGTGGATGTCAAGATTTTGGATGTGGATTTCGACAAAAAGCGCGTCAGCCTTTCCATCAAAGCACTGTTAGAGCCGCCGGTAGTGGAAACCAAGGCAGAAGAGGGCACGCCCGTTTCTATTGATGAACTTGCTGCACAGGCTGCAGAAGCGGAAGAAACAGCGGAATAATCCGACAAAGCAAATAGACAAAATAAGGGGGCAGGTGATAATCTGCCCCCTGTTTTAACAATTAAGAGAGAGGGAACAGTATGATCGGTAAAATCATTCCCGCCGCCCTTACATTGGCGGCAGGTGCGGCTGCAGCCGGTGTTGCCGTACTGAAAAAGAAAAATATTTGCCCGATTTGCGAGGTGAAAAAAGCGGTCGCGCGCACCGATGTGCATATCAAGGCAAAATCGCCTTACAATAACGGCGCGGCGCTCACGCCCCCGATGGGTTGGTCAAGTTGGAACACCTTCCGCAACAAAATTGATGAAAATCTGATTTTGGAAACCGCCGATGCCATGCAAAAAACAGGGCTTTTGGAAGCGGGTTACCAATATGTCAATTTGGATGACTGTTGGCAAAGTTCCATGCGTGACGAGAACGGCAGACTGCAAGGGGATTTGACGACGTTTCCGTCGGGAATTCCTTCGCTTGTGCGCCGCTTAAATGAAAAAGGCTTCAAGGCGGGGATTTATTCCTCCAACGGTACTTTGACCTGTGAGGATTTGCCTGCGTCTTTGGGGCATGAACGCATTGATGCCGAAACATTTGCCGAATGGGGCATTGAATACTTTAAATATGATTTCTGCCACCATCAATATATTTCTCAAAAAGCGCCGATGATTGACAAACTCTTAATCGGCGGCGGCGCCCTCAAAGAGGAAATCGTTCTCGAAGCCGAAAACGGCGAACTGTACGGTTCTGCGGCGATTGTCGAGGACAAAGACGGCAGTTACGTCACACGGTTGGACAACAACCTCGGTTCTGTGAAATTCAGTTTCGTGAATATCCCCGAAAGCGGCGAATATGTGCTGACTTTCGTGGTGCGCAAAAGCGGCGAAGTTGAAAAATACGCGGTGGTCACCGTCAACGGCGAAAAGCAGTATCCTGTGACGTTCCCGCCGACCAAGGCGTGGAGCCGCGAGGGCAGAACACAAGTGAAAATCCACTTGCAACAGGGCGACAATACTTTGGAAATCCGCAATCCCATCGCTTCCAAAATGGACAGCGCCGCCACGCAGTATATCAACATGGGCAAAGAGTTAAAACGCGCAACAAAAGCCTATGCCGAAAAGCACGGCGTACCCGAAAAACCGATTGTCTATTCCATTTGCGAATGGGGGCAGAACAAGCCGTATAAGTGGGGCAGCGAAGCGGGCAACCTGTGGCGCACCACGCGCGATATTATCGCGAATTGGGCGTCGGTTCTCGCCATTTACGAGACGAATGTGCGCCTGTATAAATACGCTTGCATCGGCGGCTACAATGACCCCGATATGCTCGAAGTCGGCAACGGCAAACTGACAATTGAGGAAAACAAAGCGCATTTCACGCTGTGGTGTATGATGGCGGCGCCGCTGATTTTGGGCAATGATATTCGCCTGTTTTTAAAAGCAGACGGCACGCCCGATATGGACAATCCGATTTTGAAAATCCTGACCGACAAGGATTTGATTGCGATTGACCAGGACGAAAAATGCGCACCTTGCCGCAGAATCAAAACCACGGGGATTTGCGACATTCTTGTAAAACCCCTCGCGAACGGCGAAGCGGCGGTTTGCTTCTTCAACAAAGCGCCGAAAGAAATGCAAATGACCACTTCTTTGAAGTCCATTGCCAATATGGCGTTTGTGGGTTTGCCGATGTCGCAGGACGGCTACGAATGTACCGACCTTTGGGAAAAAACCACCACGCAGGCAACAGATGTTTTGTCGGCAGGTGTTCCTTCGCACGGCGTAAAGGTTTACCGCGTCAAAGCAAAGTAAAATTTTCAACTATAAAAAATGCCTCTGTATCGGGATGATACAGGGGCATTTTCATTAAATTGAAAAATCCTCCGCGGAGAATTCGGGCGTTTTTGGCTTGTGTTTTGGTTGCCGCTTTAAAATATCGTATTTATATTTTCGGCATTTGCTGTCTTTTTCCATCACGCCCTTTTTGGTGCAAAGCACGGTTTCCCCGTCGGGAGAGGGGCGTGCGTGGATGCAGTATTCGCATTTCGGCGCGATTTCCGTTTTCGTTGTCTTTTCCATTTCTTTCATACCCGCTTTTGTAAGTGTCCGCACCATTGTAGCATATTTTTTTCTTGGTTTCAACCTCTGCAATCCAAAGAACACTCATCAGTAAAAGTGCCGCGCCCGACGGCACGGAAACGGAAACCGCCGCGAATGCGTGGGGAGCGCTGTTTGCAAAAGTGATGATGTCACAAGGGAAAATCTGCAAAAGCAACCGACAATATAACGCCGAAAGCCCCGCACCGAGCAGTCGAACAAGCAAAAATCGGCTGTATTTTACACCGCAAAAATGCAGGTCTGCAAGCACTTGGCAATGCACGGCAAATCCCGAAAAGGCGAGCAACGCGGCAAGGAACGGCAGGGGCACACAGCCCGCGGCGGCGGCAACGCCGTTGGTGATTTCTACCGTGCCCAAAAGCAATAGTTGTACCTTTTCAGGGAGCGGCAACGCACAAAACAATGCAGAAATTCCGCCGAACAACGATACCCACGCGCAAATTTGCATGGTGCATTGCAGTGCATCACGGACGGAATCCGTAAGCGCCGTGGCAAGATGCACGTGCAGTACCGCACCGGTATTTTTTTTCGATTCTGTGTTTTGCTTCGGTTCCGAAAATCGCAAAAGCACCCCCAAAGTCAGCGCGGAAAGGCAGAGCGCGCCGTATAGCAATACACCGATTTTCGTGCTTTTGTAAAATCCCGCCCCGACAGCGGAAATCACAAACGCAGGCCCTGCATTGATGCAAAATAAACACATTCTCGTCGCTTGTTTTTGCGTAATGCGTTTGTCAGAGAATAATTGTGCGGTCATTTTTATGCCGACGGGAAAGCCGCCTATCATTGATAAAAGCAGAATGCCCGCACTCTCACCGGGTAGGCGAAATACGCGTGCGGTAAGACTTGAAAGGTGCGCTCCGCAAACGGCGCTCATCCCCGAACGCAGAAAAAATCCCGAAACCACCATAAACGGAAACAGCGTCGGGACAAGTGTCTTGGCGCAAAGGGTCAGCGCGTGGCAGATGCCCGCCGTGCAAATTTCCGGCTCTAAAAACAAACAGATGCCCGCCGCCGCGCAAAGCGCATATGTGCACGCCAAAAACAGTTTGCGCATCAAAATAATCTCCTTTTCTCCTCGCAACTTGGTACTGAATTTATATGCGCGCGCATAAATTTCTATGAGTGGAGGGATTGGAATGCGCAGGCAAAAAGGCAAAGTTGATAAGCGTGCTCCCGAACGCGGTGCACTGTCGGAACTGACGGGCGTTTCGCGCGGGGACATACCGTATATTGAAATGCTCGGCAACGGCGAAGCGGTCATTGACGGCTGTAAAGGCGTGCTTGAATACACGGCAGAAGCCATATCACTCAACGCGGGCTCGTGCGTGATTCGGTTTTGCGGCAACAATATGACGATTAAGGCATATTCGGAAAGCCAAACCGAGATATACGGCGACATACAGTCTGTGGAATTTACACGGTAGGGGGGAACGGCGCTTGCTGATTGTCAAATTGCTTCGGAGCCTGTTTGGCTATGTTCTGTTCACAGGACACGGGGGATTCCCCGAACGCTTTTTAAATTTGTGCGTCAAATATCATATTCCGCTTTGGGATTTGCAAAGCCACGGGGAATACTTTACGGGGAAAACCACTGCCCGCGCGTATCGCCATATTCGCCCTGCGGCGTACCGTTCGGGCGTGCGTGTTCGGATTTCACAAAAGTGCGGATTGCCGTTTTTCTCGGCACGCAACAAAAAGCGTGTGGGGCTTTTGTGCGGCGTTGCGGTATCTGCCTTGCTGATTGCCGTGCTCTCGGGGCACATTTGGACGGTGGAAGTGACAGGCAACCAAGACATTCCGAGCGAGACCATTCTTAGTGAAGTGGAGAATATGGGACTGTTTGTGGGCGTGCGGCGAAATAGAGTAGACCGCGAAGCGCTTGCGGACGGTTTGCTCGAATGTTTTGACAACCTTTCCTTTGCGGCGGTGAATATTGACAACTGCAAAGCGATTGTTGAGGTGCGCGAGGCAACGGCGCAACCCGAAATACTCGATACGGTCACACCGTCGAACATAATTGCCGCGGAAGATGGCATACTAACGAAAATAGAGGTGTTTTCGGGCACGGCATCCTTGCCTGTGGATTCGGCGGTGCTCAAAGGAGATTTGCTTATTTCCGGCGTGGTGAAAAATCTCGACAATTCCGAAACTTTGCGGGGCGCACAAGGCAAGGTATACGCTCGCGTGGAGCGAAACTTGCTGTTTACCTGCCCGCAAGAGCCGTTTCTGCGCTGTAACGGGGTGCAGGAGCGAAAAACCCTGTATTTTTTCAACTTGAAACTTCCGCTTGGGCGCGCTTTGGGCGAAAATGCCTACCGCACCGCCGAATACCTTTCCGACGGCGATACCGCCTTGCCGGTGGGGATGCTCTATGACCGCCAAATGACTTTTTCGTCGGATTTCACCTTGTCAAACCCCATAGACGGCGCGCGGTACGCCGCCAAAAATTTCGCCGCCGCGTATAAGCAAATTTGGCAGGAGAGTGTCATTATAGAAGAAGCCATTGTATTTGAAACGGAAGGGAACACGCCTTGCGTGCGCGGAAAATTGACTTGTGAAAAAGAAATCGGGGTAAATCAGGAGATTTTTGTGGAAAAAATTAGTGACTAATCACAAAATCTGTGCTATAATATATTAAATTTGAACAGAATTTTATTGTGCAGGAGTGGTTCGTTGTTTGAACAGATTTTAAGCGTGGACCGTATGGAGCACGCCGTCAGCCTGTTCGGGAGTTTTGATGAGAACATCCGCCGCATAGAGCAGGAATTTTCCGTTAAAGTGGTCAGCCGCGGGTCAGATTTGAAAATCAGCGGCGAAGCGGAAGATGTCGCCAAAGCCGTGCGTGCCGTGAACGGGTTGTTAACGCTTGTCAATAAAGGCGAAACGTTGTCCGAGCAAAATGTGCGCTATGTGCTTTCCCTTGTGAATGACGGCACGGAGGACAAGCTCTCGGGCCTTGTCGGCGATTGCATTTGCATTACGGCGAAAGGCAAACCCGTCAAACCGAAAACCTTGGGGCAAAAGAAATATGTCGAGGCAATTCGCCAAAATACCATTACTTTGGGTGCAGGCCCCGCGGGTACGGGCAAAACGTATTTGGCAGTGGCTATGGCGGTAACGGCGTTTCGTGCCAAAGAAGTCAACCGCATCATTTTAACCCGCCCCGCCGTGGAAGCGGGCGAAAAACTCGGCTTTTTGCCGGGCGACTTACAGCAAAAGGTAGACCCGTACCTTCGCCCGTTGTATGACGCATTGTTCGATATGCTCGGTGCAGAGGCGTTTGCGCGCTACCAAGAGCGCGGCAGTATCGAAGTGGCGCCGCTTGCATATATGCGCGGCAGAACGCTTGACGACAGTTTCATCATACTCGACGAAGCACAGAACACCACCAAAGAGCAAATGAAAATGTTCTTAACCCGTTTGGGATTCAATTCCAAAATGGTGGTGACGGGGGATGTGACGCAAATTGACCTGCCCGACGGTAAAAAATCCGGGCTTTTGCAGGCAATGAAAATACTCAAAAATATCCCCGACATTTCCATTTGTCGGTTTTCCGAAAAAGATGTGGTGCGCCACAAGCTGGTGCAGGATATTATCAAGGCATATGAAAAGAATGAGGAGGTTAAACGCAAATGACCGATAAAATCAAAGTGATTATCTCGAATGACCAAAAAACGGTCAAAATCCCCACAGGTGTGCGTATGCTCGTGCGCCGTTGCTGCCATGCAGTATTGGTGCAGGAGGGGTTTGAAGGCTCCGCCGAAATCAGCGTGACTTTTGTGGACGATGAGAGAATTAAAGAACTCAACAAAACCCACCGCAATATTGACAAAGCCACCGATGTGCTGTCTTTCCCACTTGGGGAAAACGGTGTTTATGATGAAAATCCCGACACGGGCGCGAAAATGCTCGGGGATATTGTCATTTCCTTGGAACGCGCCGTGGCACAGGCAAAAGAATACGGGCATCCCTTACAGCGTGAAGTCGCATTTTTGACCGTACATTCCATGTTGCATCTTTTGGGGTATGACCATGTGAACGGCGGATTGGAAGCGGTACATATGCGCGAAAAAGAAGAAACCGTTTTAACGCAGTTGGGCTTAAAACGCAACGGCAGTTATTATTTCGACGGGGAATAAACAAAACGATGAAAAGTTTACTGAAAAGTTTCGGCTATGCTTTTCGCGGCATTTGGTATGCGCTTTTGTACGAGCGCAATATGCGTGTACACTTTACCTGTATGGTGTATATGTATACTTTTTTGACGGTGTATGACTTTTTCAAAGTGACGCGCACGCAGTTTGCCGTTTTGTTCTTGGCGAACGCATTAGTCATCGCGCTGGAACTTGTCAATACCGCTGTGGAACGCACGGTGGATTTGGCAAGCGAAAAACATACCGAAAAAGGCAAAATCGCCAAAGATACCGCCGCGGGCGCGGTGCTTGTTGCCGCTATTTTTGCCGTATGCGTCGGCATTTCGATTTTGGGGCAAAAAGAAGCGTTTGTTTTGCTGTTCGCGTACTATAAAGCGAACCCCTATATGTTGCTTGTCTTTCTGCTGTCCGTTGTGCTTGCAACCGTGTTCATCTTTAAAGGATTCGGCAAGCGCGGCACGCAGGACAACAGTACGAATACGCGAAAGGATTAAAAAATATGCAATCACCGAAAACCGCGTTTATTGCCATTGTCGGCAAAGCGAACGTTGGAAAATCTTCAATATTAAATCGCCTTTTGGGCAGTAAAATTGCGATTGTTTCGAGCAAACCGCAAACCACGCGCACCCGTATTATGGGTGTGCTGACCACCGAGGACAATGTGCAACTTGTGTTTACCGACACTCCCGGCTTTCACCGTCCGCGTACCAAATTGGGCGAAAAAATGGTGCAGGCGGTGTCCGACAGTATCGCGGGCGTAGATGCCTGCCTGTTTGTCGCGGAAGCGCTTGATAAAGAATGTAACGAAGCGGAATTGGAATTGCTCGCAAAAATCAAAAAAGCCAAAATCCCAACACTGCTTGCCATCAATAAGATTGATACCGTGAAAAATAAAAAGGATTTGATGGCGCGTATTGCGTATCTGTCCGCACTGCACGATTTCGAGGCGGTCATTCCCGTTTCCGCCGCGGACGGCAACGGTATGGATATTTTGTTGGAAGAACTCAAAAAGCAGTCCTTTGAAAGCGAGCACTTTTTCCCTGATGATACTTTGACCGACCAACCCGAGCGTGTGTTGGCTGCGGAAATGATTCGCGAAAAAATGTTGCGTTTGCTCGATAAGGAAATTCCCCACGGCGCGGCAGTTTCCATTGAAAAAATGCGTGAGCGCGAGGATGACTCGGGCATTGTGGATATGGAAGCCATCATTTATTGCGAGCGCGAAACCCACAAGGGCATCATCATCGGCAAAGGCGGGAAAATGCTTAAAAAGATTTCGACCTTTGCACGGCAGGATATGGAACGCTTTTTCGATTGCAAAGTCAATTTGCAGGTGTGGGTCAAGGTGAAAGAGGACTGGCGCAACCGCGAGGGACTTATACACAATTTTGGATTAGATTAACAGGTATTTCGCCGCTTTTTAAGGCTATTCTAACTTTGGAAGGACTCCGATTTCAGCCTTATAAAAAGCGGTGATTGTTTTGGGAAAAACCTATTGGGATATTTTTTTGCAAAGCGGCAGTGTGCAGGATTATTTGGCGTATTGCGCCGGGAAAAACGATTTGCAGAACGCCGTAAACGAGGTAAAACCCTATGACATTCAAAACCAAGGGATTGATTATCAAGGAACAGAGCGTCGGTGAGCGCGACCGTTTGGTGACCGTGCTCACCGAGGAGCGCGGACCTCTGCGCGCGTTTGTGCGCGGGGCAAAAACACTCAAAAGCAAAAATGCGGCGGCAACGGGCAAGTTTTGCTATTCCGTGCTCACGCTGTCAGAATCAAAGGACAGTTTCACGGTACGCGAAGCACAGCCGATTGAACTGTTCTTTAAACTGCGCGAGGATATTGACAAATTGGCGCTTGCCGAATATTTTTCGGAACTCGGTTTTGCACTTTCCCCCGAGGGAGAAAACGCGCACGACAATTTAAAGGTCATTTTAAATTCGCTGTACTTTTTGTGCAACGGTACATATGCACCAAAGCAAATTAAGGCGATTACCGAACTGCGGCTGTTGTCGCTTGCGGGGTATGCGCCGAATCTCATTGCCTGCGAGCATTGCGGCGCGTTTGAAACGCCGACTATGTATTTCGATATGCAAGAGGGGCTGTTGTATTGCGAAAACTGCGCGCCTGCCACAGCGCCGTTCGCACTGCCTTTGGGGTTGGTCAGCGCTATGCGGCATATCGTGTTTTCCGATGTGAAAGGTCTGTATGCGTTCCAAATGGACGAAGGGCTTCTCGACGAATTGAGTTACATTACCGAAACCTATTTGCAACGCCGCTTGGAGCGCAAATTCAAAACGCTCGATTTTTACAATTCCCTGCAAGCACTCGGATAATCCAAAAAAGAACAACCGCTTTCCTGAAAAGGGAAAGCGGTTGTTTTCTGTTATTCTGTAATCTTACTGTGCGTCGGTGTTTTTCGGTGCGTTTTCCGCGTTGATTTTTTGCACCGCTTCCAAACGTCGTTCATCCAAATCCTTGAGCATCTGCTCTTTGAATTTGCCGTGAACATTGAAGAAAATCAGCGAGATGCCGTATAAGAAACGTGCGATTGCGGGCATTACGCAGAAAATAAACCAAAAGCCTCTCAAAACGCTGTTGTCGGTTTCGCGAACGACATTGCCGAACACATCTTTGTGTGCGGTGTAGCCAATCAGCGAAATCACAACGCCCGACAAAAGTCCGTTTACGGCGTTTGCCGCTTTTTGGAAATAGCCTGAAACCGTGGCAATCAACGCTTCGTTGCGCACGCCGTACTTCCATTCACCGTAGTCATAAACATCGCCCTGCAAAATTGTACCGACCACGTTGATAACGGAGTTGGGCAAACCGCAAATGGTAAGCATAATGGTCATATACACAAGGTTTGCAACAATATTGCCGCCGCTGTCCCATGCGCCGAAAGGTTTGTAACCGATAATCCACATCAAAGTGTATGCTGCGCCGCCGAAAACGCCTGCCACAATGCCCAGATTTCTGGCGCCGAATTTGCGAATCATTTTAGGAACTAAGGGCGTGATGATGAAGTTCGGAATACCTGTAAAAACACCGGCGATAGAAGAATATGACAACGCACCGGCGTTATGTAACCAGAAGAATTTTTCATTGGAAGCACCGATGCCTTTGAACCCGTTGAAAAAGTAATTCAACTGCAAAATCAACATTGGTCGGTTTTTGAACGCAATTTTAAACGATTCCAAAATGCCGACTTCGTTCATTTGCTCGCGTGAAGCCAGCGGCACGCGTTCGCGCATTACACAGAAACCGTAAATTGCCGTTGCGGCGGAAATAATAACCATAACTACCGCATAGCCCGAGTAAACATCCTGCATACCGACGGCGTTGTCGGTTGCACGCGGCAGAAGGTCTACAAATATCGGAACAAGCGCGGGAAGAAATACACCGAACAGTTCCATAAACTTTTGCGAAGCGAGCAAGTTGTTGCGCTCGTTGACATTCGGCGTAATGTCAAAAGGCAAAATCTGCCAAATGCCGAAATAACTCATACCGAGGTTGTGCGCGAAAATGGCGATGACTGCCCAAACGATCTTTGCCGTTGTGGTAGCGAGAAAAGACGGTGTGGTGAACAACATTACAATGGCTATCGACCAAATCGGCGTGGCAATCATCAAATACGGACGCAGTTTGCCCCACCGCGTGCGTGTGCGGTCAATAATCAATCCGGAAATAGAGTCGTCCAACGCATCATACAGCATTTCGAGGAACATAATCAATCCGTAGGTTTTCCCCGAAATCCCCAAGAAACTAATCATAAAGAACTGACGGTTGCCGTTCACAAACTCGTTTAAATTCTTTTGACCGAACGCTGTCAGCAAATAAGCGAACATCTCGCGCGGGCGCAAATACCGCCGATTTTGCGAGGAGGCTTTTTTGACCTCTTGGGTTCCCTCGTTTTCCTTAACTTCTTCCTGTGCAGTAACGGTTGTTGTCTCTGCCAAAAAATCACTTCCTTCGGTATGCCGAAAAATAATACATAATATAATAATAACACACTCTTTATTGCATTTCAAGAAAAAACATATTCACTATGGTAAAATTTAGACGCAATTTTTTGTATACTTTTTCGACTGCGCCACTGCCAATGCGTCACAGCGTTCGTTTTCGGGATGCCCCGCATGGCCTTTGAGCCAAACGATTTTCACATTGTGCAGTTCGTAAAGGTCTAAAAGCGTTGCCCACAAATCGGGGTTTAGGGCAGGCTTGCCGTCTTTTTTACGCCAACCGCGTGCGCGCCACCCCGCTGCCCAACCGAGCGTAAGTCCGTCGGAAACATATTTGGAATCGGTGTAAAGCGTTACATCGCACGGGTATTTTAAAGCCTTTAATCCCTCAATCACCGCGGTCAATTCCATTTTGTTGTTGGTGGTGTTTGCGTCCCCACCCGAAAGTTCAATCTCTTTGCCTGAACAGCGCAAAATCGCGCCCCAACCGCCGGGACCGGGGTTTCCCGAACACGCACCGTCGGTGAACAACTCCACTTTGGTAATTTTGTTTGCCATTTTATCCCCTCACAAAACTGCGGCAAACGCCTTTAACGAGTCCATTACGGCGGTTGCACGAATATCGTTTTTTTCGTAAGTGTCTTTGTCCGTCACGCCCGTCAGTACCAACACCGAGGGAATGTTGTGCTTTTGCCCGATTAAAATGTCCGTTTCCAAGCGGTCGCCGATAAAACAAAGTTCGTCGCGCTGCACGCCCAAACGGTTGGTCAAATAGTCCACGGTATAGTGATGCGGCTTGCCCATCACCAACGGGCCTTTGCCCGTAGAAGCCTTGATAAGCGCCATCATAGAGCCTGTGTCGGGCATGAATCCGTCCGCCGTGGGGCAGTTGAAATCGGGATGCGTGGCAATGTATTCCGCGCCGTTCGCAATGTATTTGCACGCGGCCCACAGTTTTTGGTAGGTGAGGGTCGTGTCAAATCCCAACACCACAATATCGGGGTTTTCCGTGGTCAGCGGAATGCCCGCCGCCTGAAAATCCGCCGTCAGCCGTTCGTTGCCGAGCAAATATACGCTTTTCCCTTTGCGGTTTCGATTTAAAAAATCCGCCGTTACATGGGAGGAGATAATGATTTTTTCGGGCGGCACATCACAGCCCATTTTGAAAAGTTTCTCGCGGCAAACCGCAACATTGTTCGAGGAATTGTTGGTAAAAAAGAAAAAATCTTTCCCTAACGCTTTTACACGCGCCAAAAAATCGAGCGCGCCGTCAATGAGGTTGCCGTCGAGGTAGAAAGTACCGTCCATATCAATGATAAAATATTTGGTTTTTTGAAAATCGGGGGTTCCCATTTGATTGCTCCTTTAAGGTCATTTCATAAGAAGAAGTATAGCATAAATAAGCAAAAAAGAAAAGCATCACTTTGCGATGCTTTTCTAAATTAAACGCAAAAAATTTTTTACCAACGAACGGTCCAATATTCGTCAAACTGCAAGCCGATGCGGCAGTCCAGTCCCATCGCGCGCAAACACAAATACATCGGCAGTTGCGAACGGATTTCCAAAAGATTACCCGTTGCTTTTTCCACCTTGATTTGTGAAACCGCGCCGTCATATGCGCAAACCACATTTTCCATTTTGATTTTGCCGTCTACCGCTGTGTCGATTTCCTCTTTGGTGATAATCGACCCCACAGCGCCCGAACCGTAGCCTGCTTTCGGATTATCATCGGGGCGGAGTTTGACGCGCAGAATGTAAAAATCACCCTGTTCTTCAATAGAAGCCTCTGCAACATCCTGTTCTGTCAAGTGGCTTTCGGTACCGCGGGGAATAAAATTCGACTGTATATCTTGGCATGCGGTGTATTCTGTATTCGGATTTTCCTCCTTCAAAAAGGATTTCATCAGCGATTTTGCCAAAGAGCCGAGCAGCGGATTGTCGCCTGCTTCCACCACGCCGTTGTAGTTTGTGCCTTTTTTCTGTACAAGCGTTACTGCGGCGGCATCAGCTTTTGCGCGGTTGAGTGCCGCAACGTAATATGTGGTAATTTCGCCTTTTGTTTCGGGCTTTTTAATAACCGCGGGCAACGCTTCCTCTGTTTGCGGCGTGTCTGCATTGGTTCCTTCGGTGCTTTCGGGTAGCAAAACCTCACTTTCTACGGGCAGGGCGCTCGGCGGCACAACGGAATACAACTTACCGTCCGCGCCGAGAAATGTATTCTCTGTTTGCAAAATATGCACCGTAGCATACACAAGCAAGAAAAAGAGCAGCAAGAATTCCGCCTTGAAAAAGGTGTCCGAAAACACGCACCAAAGACTTGGGCTTTTGGACGGTTCTGTCTTTTTGTTGTTTCCTTGATTTTGCATATTTGTCCTCCGCTGTCGAATGCCTTACAGCATAACCAAAAAATCATATTACAGCACTTTTTTTCAAAAGTCAACATAAATCTATGGATTTCCACTTGGGAAGATGATACAATAAATATAACATTATGCCAATTTTCGGAGGAACATATGAAAAAACTGATTTCGTGGAATGTCAACGGACTGCGCGCGTGCGTCGGGAAAAATTTCGAGTCGGAATTTTTGTCGCTTGACGCGGATTTTTTCTGCTTACAGGAAACCAAACTGCAAGCCGGTCAGTTGGGTTTGGAATTTGACGGCTACTGCTCGTTTTGGAACTATGCTGAGAAAAAAGGGTATTCGGGCACGGCGATTTTTGCCAAGGAAGAGCCGATTTCGGTTACCTACGGTATGCACGATGCGTATTACGACAACGAAGGGCGCGTAATCACCCTCGAATATGACGAATATTTTGTTGTGACTTGCTACACCCCCAACGCGCAAGACGGCTTAAAGCGGATTGAATACCGTATGAGTTGGGAGGACAAGTTCCGCCAATACCTTTTGGAACTCGACAGTCGCAAACCTGTCATCTTCTGCGGCGATTTGAATGTTGCGCATGAGGAAATCGACTTGAAAAACCCGAAATCCAACCGCGGCAACGCAGGATTTTCTGATGAGGAACGCGGCAAATTTACGGAACTTTTGCAAAGCGGATTTGTCGATACTTTCCGCTGTTTTTACCCGGATTTGACGGGCGCGTATTCTTGGTGGAGTTACCGCTTTAACGCGCGCGCCAACAACGCAGGGTGGCGTATTGACTACTTTTGCGTGTCCGAACGATTGAAAGACCGTCTGGTTTCTGCGTCCATTCACAGCGAAATTTACGGTTCCGACCACTGCCCTGTGGAATTGATAATCGAGGTTTAAAACAGTATGACTTACAAGGAAGCGGTTTCGTATATCCACTCTTTGCTCGCGTTCGGCATCAAACCCGGGCTTTCGCGCATTTCGGCACTTTTAAACGAACTCGGTAACCCGCAAAACAAACTGCGGTTCGTGCATGTGGCGGGCACCAACGGCAAGGGGAGCACCTCTACAATGCTCAGCGAAATTTTAAAAGACGCGGGGTACAAAACGGGGCTGTTCACTTCGCCTTATGTATTTTCTTTTTGCGAACGGATACAAATCAACAATCGAAATATTCCCGAAGCGGATTTTGCCGATGTTGCCGCCCGCGTGAAAGCGGCCATCGACACCTTAAACGCACAAAACATTGTGCCGACTGAATTTGAAGCCATCACTGCCGCGGCACTTTTGTATTTTTACGAGCAAAACTGCGATTTTGCCGTTATGGAAGTCGGCTTGGGCGGTCGGTTCGATTCGACCAACATCATTCCGACGCCTGAGGTGTGCGTCATTACTTCCATTTCGCTTGACCACACGCAGATTTTGGGCAATACCGTCCCGGAAATCGCCGCCGAAAAAGCGGGGATTCTCAAAGAAAACGGGGTGTGCGTGACCACCACAGCACAAAATACACAAGCACTTGCGGTTTTGCGCGAAACTGCCGAAAAAAAGCATTGCACATTTGTAGCGGCGCCGATGGAAAAAGCGGAAATTTTGTCGGAGCATCTTTGCGAAACCGTATTTCGGTATGACGGTACCGAATACACCTTGCCTTTGGCGGGGCATCATCAAATCGAAAACGCTGTCGGGGTCATTGAAGCGGCGCGCCGCTTACCCGAAGTGACCGTCCGAAACATACAAAACGGCATTGCGAACACCAAAATGCGCGGGCGAATGGAATACCGTGCGGGAATGCCGCCGATGCTTTTAGACGGCGGGCACAATCCTGAATGTGCCGAGGCGCTCGCGGCGGTGCTTTCTGCATATGCCCCGAAAGAGGTCACTGCGCTCATCGGTATGATGGCGGATAAGGACAGCGCCCGTTATCTGCACACAGTACTGCCGCACTGTCGGCGCGTTGTGTTCACAAAACCCGAAAATCCCCGTGCCGCAAATCCCGAAGATTTGGCTTCGGCGGTATCGGATTTGCCTTTGGAAATCTGCACCGCCGAAAACCCGAAAACCGCGCTCGAAACGGCACGCGAACAAATCCCGCCCGACGGGTTACTACTCATATGCGGCTCGTTTTATTTGCTGTCGGATTTATTCTCTTAAAATGTCTTGCAAGTGCTTTTTTCGTGTGCTACAATACAAGGCAATCAATCTGAAAAAACAGAGGTAACTTTTATGCAAACCGATTTTTATGAGGACAGACTCAAAGTGTATCTTCAAATGCTGCGGGACGCTTCCTGCGAGCAAAGCCTGCCGTTAGACGGGTTTTTATATAAACCCTGTGGCTATAAAACGGATAACACTTTGCCGAAAATTGACAAAAGTTTCCGCCCGTTCGCGCGGTATGAGCGTTGGGGCGGCGAAAAAGACTGCCATGCGTGGTTTTATAAAAAAGTGGAAATCCCGAAAGAAATGCG
The DNA here is from genome assembly GCA_052273845.1 of Candidatus Fimenecus sp. Classification (GTDB taxonomy): domain Bacteria; phylum Bacillota; class Clostridia; order Oscillospirales; family Acutalibacteraceae; genus Fimenecus. The sequence continues at coordinate 30,860 of DAVZHM010000011.1, forward strand.
TTTTCGCAATGTGGAATTGTGTATCGGCACGCAAATTGACGCGTGGGATGCGATTAACCCACAGTTTATTGTTTATGTAGACGGCGTTTTGGTGCAGGGGTTGGATGTCAACCACCGCGAGGTCTTTTTGGATAACGCCAAACCGTCTTACGAAATTTATGTGTATGCTTACGGCGGCAAAGAGGCGCGCCATTTGGAATTTAACGCCGCGTTGCGCGTGTACGATGAGGAACTGCGCAAATTGTATTACAGCCTCTCGGTGCCGTACGAAGCCACACTTTTGCTCGACCCGACGGAGAAAGAC
>DAVZHM010000012.1:0-30823 GCA_052273845.1 Candidatus Fimenecus sp.
GAACGGGTGGACCCTCATCGTAATAAACACCGACTTTTGAGAAACCGTGTGTTGCACATCTCTCAACTGCGAGATAGAGTATATCACAAGTTTCTCAGGAATGCAAGTGTTTTTTGCAAAAAAAAATTGAATATTTTTTAAAATTTTTAAAAACAACGCATTTTCGAGGGGTTTCGGTGAAATTATTCCGAAATCAGCACTTTTTCAATCACACCGACATACATTCTGTGGTAATCTTTCAGCGCGTAGGTGTCCATAATGGACGCGTCCAAAAACCCTTTCGGGTCTAAATCCTGAAACGCGATTTTTTTGCAGACGAACACGATTTTTGCCTGCTCGAAAGTCACGCCGCCGTCGGCTTCTATGGGCACAAGTCCTGTTTCTTTGCACTTGTCAATCTCTCTGCCTGATTTCGCGCCGCAAACGCCGAGCGCCTTTTTGCAGTCGCCGCCGAAGAAACTCAAAGTGAAACGGTCATACCGTTCCATAAATTCAAAGGTATAGCGCTGGGGGCGCACAAACACAAATGCCACGTCGCGGCTCCACAATTCGCCTACCCCGCCCCAACTGACGGTCATGGTGTTGAAATCCGTCGGCGTGCCTGCGGTGAGCAGCGCCCAATCGTCCGCAATCATTTTTACAGGAGAGTCTTTCAGTTCTTTTAATGCAATTTCCCGAAACATACCGTTTCCTCCTAATTCTGTTTTACATTGTATTATCATAATACGAAACGGGCGAAAAATCAATGACGGATTTCAAAGAACATTTGCAATTTTACAAAGGTTTTTGCGCTTTTGTCTTTGATAAAATTGACGAAGCATCGGCAAAAATGCCGATGCTCCACTTTTTTATATTGAAAATCCGTCAAACGCGGTGCGTTGCGCATTTGCACCCTCGACAAGCGACACCTTATTAGTTGCCGTAGCCGTATGTGCCGAACGGATTGTAATAACTGTTCTGCGTGGTCGATTCCGTTGCCGTGTTGCCCTTATCTTCCACCAATGTGACCTTCACATCAAATTCGGAAAGCGCGTAATTATTTTTCGTGTCCACGCGGCAAATGGTTAGAGTCATCTCATCGCCGACAGAAGCATCTTCTATCATATCGGCAAGCGTTTCGGTGCTGTCCAATTCTTTGCCGTTCACTTTCACAATCATATCGCCCTGCTGCACATCCGTGTTCACAAGCGCCCCGTCGGAAGCGATAGACTGAATCACAATCGTGCCCGCCGGAAGATGGTTCGCGCCCACAATCATACTGTACATTTGATTGGAAGATGCGGGGAAATAGTTGATACCGAGTTTTGCACGGTTGGTTACATAACCGTTTTCCACAATTTCACCGAACACTTCTTTGAGCGTTACGCTCGGCACGGCAAAGCCCATGCCCTCATAACTCGTATTGGCGATTTTTGAGGAATTCATACCGACGACCTGCCCATAGGCATTCACCAACGCACCGCCGGAGTTGCCGGGGTTGATTGCCGCTGTATGCTGAATACAAAGCATTTCGTAACCGATTGCACTGTCAATCGGGCGGGAAATTGCCGATACCATACCGTTTGTAAAGGAACCCGCAAATGCGACGCCGCCGGGGTTGCCGATTGCATAAACCGTTTCGCCGACGGAAAGGCTGTCGGAGTCGCCGAGTTCTGCCGCGCGAAGCCCATTCGCGCGAATACGCAACACGCCGACATCCGTGCGCGTATCGTAGCCGACAACCGTTGCATCATACTGCGTTTCATCGAACAACTGCACCTTCACAGAGCCGCCGTCGCTGATAACGTGTGCGCAGGTTACAATGTAGGTGTATGCACCGGAACTGTCCTCTCCGATGATGATGCCCGAACCTTGCCCTGCCAATGCGGTATTGTTGTATGCGCTGCTGCTATACACCAAAATGCCGACGGAACTTTCTTTGACCTTTTCATAAACGCCCTTGGCGGTTAACTCGCCGTCGGCACCCGTAGTCGAGGCGGTCGGCGATTCCTGAATGGTCGCGGACGGTGCGTTTTCCGGGTCAATTTTTTTCGGCGCGTTTCCGTCTTTGGAAATTGCAACTGCCGCCACGATAACCGCCGCAACCAAGCAAACGGCTACAACGGAAAAGAAAATTGCCAATCCTTTTTTCTGATGTTTTGAACCGTTCGGGTTGATTTTCTTTTTCGGTTTTTGCGGTTGCGGTGCACCGTAATACACATAATTCGGATTGCCGTTGTTTTGCTGTATCGGACCGCTATGGTAAAATCCGTTGGCATACGAGGGCTGCTCGGGTTGCGTATACTGTGTCGGGGCGGAATACGGATAGCCGTAATTCGGCTGTGCCCCGCTGCCCGCAACATTTTGTGCATCGTTTGCCGCGGTATTTTGCGGCTGTGCCGATGTATTTTCTGCCGATTCGGTTTCGGCTTGTCGGTTGTCAAACTCTTCGCTCATGCAAAACGACCTCCAAAGTTTTATCTTGGCTATATCTTAAAAAGTGCTTATTAACTGAATATTAACGATACTTAAAGTTTTTTTCAAAATTTGTGAACAATTTACTGCGTCGGTTGTTCGTTGGGGATGGTAAACGAAAATTCTACATAGTCATTCCCGTCACTGCGCGCCCCAATGGTACCGCCGTGCATTTCAATGATGGTTTTGCAAATATACAACCCCAGCCCCGCACCTTTTGTATCGTAACTGCGGGATTTGTCCACCTTATAAAAACGCTCGAACACGCGGGAGAGTTCCTCCGAAGAAATACCGGAAGTACCCGTGTTGCGGATTGCCACCGTGGTGTTTTCCGCCGTTCTCGACATACTGACGGAAATCACGCCGTTTTCCGTGAATTTCACGGCGTTGTCCACCAAATTGTATATCACTTGGTGCAACATATCGCGGTCGGCGTATATCACGTTCGGCTGCAATGTGTCCAACCCTTGAATGTCAATGTGTTTTTTTTCAATCAACTGCTCAAAATTGAGCATTGTATTGAAGATTTCCTGACTCAAATCAAACGCTTTCGGCTGTAAACGCAGTTCGCCCGCTTCAATTTTGGACATATTCAGCATCGCCGTGACCAAACGGGAAAGCCGCTTGGTTTCGCCCGAAACAATTTCCAAGTAATGCTTTTCTTTTCCGGGCGGAATGGTGCCGTCCAAAATACCGTCGATAAAGCCGCCGATGGTTGTCATCGGGGTTTTCAGTTCGTGCGAAACATTCGCCACAAAACTGCGGCGGGAGCTTTCCTGCGTGGCAAGCGAAGTCGCCATTCGGTTGAATGCCGAGGTCAGTTCCGATAACTCACCGCTGCCGCTGACCTCCACGCGTGGGCTGAAATCACCCATTGCGTAAGATTTGGTCGCTTTGGACATTTCCTTTAACGGGCGAATCAAATTCACCGTGAACAGGTAAATGATGATAAATCCGATTGCCAACGCCATCAAAGAGGCGAACAGGAACATCCGAATGACATCGAGCACATAACTTTTGAAACTCAAACTGGTCGGCTCAGCGGCGAAAATTACGCCCGCAAGTTGGCCTTTAACCATGACAGGCTCGGCGGCAACCAAATGGGTATCGTCAAACATACCGCCCAAATTGCCGCGTTCAAAAAAGCCGCCCTGCACCGCTTTTGTCATAATCTCCTGCGGGATTTGGTATGCGTTGTGCACATTGCACTGCCCGTTTTTAGACACCTCATACCCGTTAGAAAGCAGTTCCTTGCAAAGAATGACCTTGCCGTTCGCGTCGCACATAAATACATCGGCGTCAATGGCTTCGGAAACCGTGGTCAGATTGTTGCAAATAAACGCAACAGAACCTTGCGGCTCATCACGAAGCCAAGAGGAAAGCACCTCCGCTGTGGAAGAAGCCACGCTTTTGGCATTTTCTTTCAGCAAAACGGTTTTCTGCCCACTCCAATAATTCGTGACGAACACGCCGAGCGTCATCCCCAAAACCAAAAAGCAGGTGAACACCATTAAACTGAATACGGTAAAGTATTTTACAAACAGCGATTGGTGGCTGAACTTGTGCATAGCACGCCTTGCCAATGTTTTTAGCTTGCTCTCGCGCATATTTGCTTATTCCTTCGTTTCAAATTTATACCCGACGCCCCAAACAGTTTTCAGTTCCCATTTGTCGGAAACGCCCTCTAACTTTTCACGCAGGCGTTTTACGTGCACATCGACCGTTCTCGAGTCGCCGTAATAATCGAAACCCCAAACTTCGTCCAGCAGTTGGTCACGCGTGAACACGCGGTTCGGATTGGACGCAAGATGATAAATCAGTTCCAATTCTTTCGGCGGCGTATCCACCTGGACACCGCGCACTTTCATTTCGTAATTGGTCAAATTGACCGAAAGATTTTCATAATTGACCTCTTTCACCGTTTCGGCAGCCGCCGCCGTGCCCGTGCGGCGCAAAACCGCCTTGATACGGGCAACCATTTCCTTGGTATCAAACGGTTTGGTCATATAGTCGTCCGCGCCGAGTTCCAACCCCAAAACTTTATCGAATGTTTCGCCTTTGGCGGTCAGCATAATAATCGGTTTGTCCGAAAATTTGCGCACTTCGCGGCAAACCTGCCAACCGTCTAATTTCGGCAGCATAATATCCAAAATCATCAAATCGGGATTTTCCTGTTTAAACGCGTTGACTGCGGAAACACCGTCATTCACGATTTTAACGGCATACCCCTCTTTTTCAAGATACAGTCGCAAAAGTTCGCAGATGTTGGAGTCATCGTCCACCACAAGAATTTTTTCGTTTGGCATTTCTACCACCCTTTCATCGCTTTACGCGAGTTTATATTGGAAGTGTAAGGGAAAATTGCAAATAGGTTGTGAACAAAAATAGAAGCATTTGTAAAAAATGCCATCCGAAAACAAGCACTCGGATGGCATTCTGATTTTATTTCAGCGATGCCAAGAGACCGCCTTTTTGGATGATGTTCTGAATAAACGGCGGGAACGGCTCTGCCTTATAGGATTTGCCCGTAGTCAGGTTCGTAATCACACCGCTGTCGAAATCGACCGCGACCCCGTCACCGTTTCGGATTTCTTCGCCCGCTTCGGGACATTCCAAAATCGGCAAACCGATGTTTAACGCGTTGCGGTAAAAAATCCGCGCGAAGTTTTTGGCAATCACGCACGAAACGCCCGACGCCTTAATGGCAATCGGCGCATGCTCACGCGAAGATCCGCAACCGAAGTTTACGCCTGCAACCATAATGTCGCCGGCATTTACATTGTTGACAAAATCCTTATCAATATCCTCCATACAATGTGCCGCGAGTTCTTCGGGCTTTGCTGTGTTGAGATACCGTGCGGGGATAATCACGTCGGTGTCCACATGGTCACCGTATTTATGTACTTTACCTTGAATCTTCATCGTCATTCCGTCCTTTCCGTCAGTCCAATTCGCACGGGCAGGAGATTTTGCCCGTTACGGCAGAAGCCGCCGCCACATAAGGAGAAGCAAGATACACTTCGCTGGTCGGATGCCCCATACGCCCGACGAAATTGCGGTTGGTGGTGGAAACCGCGCGTTCCCCTGCCGCCAAAATGCCCATATGCCCGCCGAGGCACGGCCCGCAGGTCGGGGTGGAAACAATCGCGCCCGCTTCAACGAAGATTTTGGCAAGCCCTTCGTCAATGCACTGCATATAAACGGTTTGCGTTGCGGGAATGACAATGCAGCGCACGCCGTCGGCTACCTTTCTGCCTTTGAGCACCGATGCCGCCGCGCGCATATCTTCAATTCTGCCGTTGGTGCACGAACCGATGACCACTTGGTCAATGCGGATTTCGTCGATGCTGTCCACCGTATGGGTGTTTTCGGGCAAATGCGGGAAAGAAACCGTGGGTTTCAGTTCGTCCAAATTGATTTCGATAATCTCATCATATTCGGTGTCCGCGTCCGCTTCGAAAATCACGGGTTTTCTGTCTGTTCTGCCCGCCATATAGGCAAGGGTTTTTTCGTCGACGGGGAAAATGCCGTTTTTCGCGCCGCATTCAATCGCCATATTGGCAATGCAGAATCGGTCATCCATCGAAAGATTTTTGATGCCGTCGCCCGTGAATTCCAACGAACGGTAACGCGCGCCGTCCACGCCGATTTTGCCGATTAAATGCAAAATGACGTCTTTACCGCTGACATATTTTCGGAAATTGCCCGTAATCACGATTTTCAGCGCCGAAGGCACTTTAAACCATGCTTTGCCGGAAATCATACCCGCCGCCATATCGGTGGAACCGACGCCTGTGGAAAATGCGCCGAGCGCGCCGTAGGTGCAGGTGTGGGAGTCCGCGCCGATTACGGTGTCGCCCGAAATCACAATGCCCTGTTCGGGTAGTAATGCGTGCTCAATACCCATTTTGCCGACATCGAAAAAGTGCTTAATGCCGTATTCTTTGGCGAAAGTACGCACCTGTTTGCAGTTTTCGGCGGATTTAATATCTTTGTTGGGGGTGAAATGATCCATCACCAACGCGATTTTGTCCTTGTTGAAAACCGAGGAAAACCCTTTGCTTTCCATTTCGTGAATGGCCACGGGCGAAGTAACATCGTTGCCCATAACCAGGTCCAAATTGACCTCAATCAACTGCCCTGCCGACACAGAGTCGAGCCCTGCGTGGGCGGCAAGGATTTTTTGCGTCATTGTCATTGCCATACTATAAAAAACTCCTTTTACTCCACAATTCCGTTAATATTGGTATCGCCCTTTTCGAGCGCCGTAAGACCCGAGCGCGACAGTTCAATGATGCCGTGCTTGGTCATTTTGTCAATAAATTTGTCGATAAGCGAGGTAAGCCCCGTCAATTCTGCGGTGATGGTGGTGTGCCCGATATCTTTGACCTTACCGCCGAAGCCGTTGATGGTTTTGAGCACCGCCGTGCGCTGGCTGTTGGTGGCGTGCACCTTGATGAGCAACAATTCGCTTGAAATGAGTTTGCCCTCGTTGAGTTTAACGACTTTAATCACATCTTCCAATTTGGACAACTGCTGTTCCACCTGCATAAACTTGTGCGGCTCCACATCGGAGACGATGGTGATGCGCGAATACAGCGGATTTTCGGTTTCGGCAACCGTTAAACTAATCACGTTGTAGCCGCGGCGCGCGAACAGACTTGCCACACGCAGCAACACGCCCGTGCGGTTGTAAACCAGCGCCGAAAGAAAGATGCGTTCTAAATTTTCCTGTTTGTTTTCTGCCATTGTTTTTTACCTCTTATTCTGCGGAGAACTGAAATACGGTTGTGGAAATAAAGGGCTTGTCGGGCGTGAACGCACACGGCAAAAATTCCGCGTGGTTGAGCGCGTCGGGGAAATACTGTGTTTCCAGACAAAAGCCCTGACGGTACATAAGGGGTTTACCCGCTTTGCCTACCTGCGTACCGTCCATATAATTGCCGATATACAACTGCACGCCCGGCAAATCGGTGTAGCCACGCATCACGCGGCCGGTTTTCGGCTCATAGACGCGTGCAAACTGTTTGAGCGTACCGTCATAATTTTCGATTTGAAAATTGTGGTCATACCCGATGCCGATTTTCAGTTGTTCGTCATCGTGGTTGACATCTCTGCCGATTTTTTTCGGCAGGCGGAAGTCAAACGGCGTGCCTTCTACGGGGCGAATTTCGCCCGTCGGGATACAATCGGTATCGGTGGGGGTGTACGCGTCACAGAACAACTGCAAAACGTGCTCGGTAATCTGCCCGCCGTCAAAGCCTTCCAAATTAAAATAGGCGTGATTGGTCACATTGATTGCCGTTTTGCGGTCGGGCACACATTCGTAGTGAATTTTGACCGCGTTGTTGTCATCAAACGAGAACGTAACGGCGTTTTGCACATTGCCGGGGAAGCCCTCGTTGCCGTCTTTGCTTTCGTATGTAAATTTTACGGCGTTTTCTGCTGCAATTTCGCTGTTCCAAACGGCTTTGGCGTATTCATGGTTGCCGTGCAGGGTGAATTTCCCGTTGACATTTTTGGTGATTTGGTAATTCTGCCCATCAATGGTCACGCCCTTGCCCGCAATGCGGTTGGCAACTCTGCCGACGGTGCGCCCTTGGGAATCGGTGCAAAGCTCCTGCCCTTCCATGGTATCAAACCCGACCAAAACATCGTTTAAATCCCCGTTTCTGTCGGGCACGACGATTTTGTTTAAGGTTGCACCGTAGGCGACAAGTTCAATATACGCGCCTTTTTCGTTGGTTATGGTATAAGACGGCACGGGAATGCCGTTTTCGGTTGTACCGTAAAGTGTTTCTGTGATTTTCACCGTTTCCACCCCATTATAAGTGTTTTAATAAGTATACTATTCTCCCCTTGGCTTTGTCAAGAAAGCAAGCGGAAAAACGCAAGAAAAACCGCCTTTTCGGGGCGGTTTTTCCGTGGGCAATATAGAATTTTCAAAAATGTTCTACGCCTTATTCCTGTTTTGAATGATTAAATAAATAATGCCGATAGAAATTGCACAGTTGGAAAGCCAAGAAGCACACATAAATTACGATTTTGTTACATTCGAAAAAGCCGACAATATTTTATTGACTTTTCAGTGGGTTGAATGTATTCTGTATGTAGATATTTCCAATAAAAGGAGTGTCTTGTTTGGAGCAGTTTTTAACACAGTTTGAATATCTTTCCCGCTATCTTCTTGCGGCGGTCGGCGTGTTTATCCTTTTGCGGTGTGTGATTTCCCTGTTCCGCCTGCGCCCACGCAGAGAGGTTATGGCAACGCTTGTAAACCTTGCCGACGACAGCGAAATCGAAATCGAAAATTGGGAAACTTCCATCGGGCGCAGTCGTTCCTGCGACATTGCTTTGAAAAAATACGGCACGGTATCGCGTTTTCACGCGGTATTGGCGCTTCGCAAAGAAGGCTGGTTCGTGTTTGACACCGAATCGAAAACCGGCGTGTATGTCAACGGCGAGCAAATCCGCCGTGCCGCAAGAATTTCGGACGGCGACACGGTTTCGTTCGGCAACGCGGTAATGCGGTTTCAGTCGAACGGCTACGGCGAGGAAAGTGCGGACGGCGAGGTGCAGGACTTCACCAACGCCGCAAGACTTGTCAATCTTGCCGACAACAGCGCGTTCTATTTGCACGGCAGTTGCCTTATCGGGCGCGACAGGCACTGCAACATTTGCTTGCCCGTGCGGAATATTTCGGGCGAGCACGCCGAAATTTATTTGAACCGAGACGGTTGGATGGTCGCCGATTTGAATTCGGAAAACGGCACCTACTTAAACGGCGAAATGGTGTTCGGCGCGTATCCTTTGTATGACGGTGATATTGTATCGGTCGGCGAATACAGTTTTATGTTCAGAGAATAAGAGGAACAGAAAATGAGCGAAAACAAAAAGAAAAAACGCAGAAAGTCTTATCGCAAGCCTGTAAAATGGCCGTTTTTGCTTTTGCTGATGACGGTATTTCAAGTGGTTTGCATGCTGCAAATCTACATCAACGGCACGCAAGAAAGCAACCTCACGCTGTTTGTGGTATTCGGCGTATACATTGCGGCGGAATGGATTTATTTTCTCATAAGCGGCGGGATTTTGCGGCGGAAAAGTTTTGAAATCGAACTGATTGCCTTTTTCTTAACCGGCATCGGGCTTTCCCTAACCACGAGCGTATATCCCGATAAGGCGTATACGCAACTTGTCGCGGTTTTAATGGGTATCGGTGTATTTGTGGTGATGCTTTGGATTTTAAGCGACACAAAACGGGTGATTAAACTGCGTATGCCCGTGGCGATACTCGCCGTATCGGCGCTTGTGGTGACGCTCTTAATCGGCAAGGAAATCAACGGCGCGAAAAACTGGATTGTGTTGGGCGGCGGCGCGTTGTCCATACAGCCGTCGGAACTTGTGAAAATCGCCTTTGTGTTTGTCGGCGCGGCAACCCTGGAATATTTGCAGTCCACAAGAAGTCTCACCAAATATTTGATATTCTCGCTCGCGTGCATCGGCTGTCTGTTTTTGATGAAAGATTTCGGCACGGCGCTGATTTTCTTCTTCACCTTTGTTGTGATGGCGTTTTTGCGTTCAGGCGACATCAAAACAATTCTTCTTGTGTGTGCGGCGGCGCTGTTGGGCGGATTGGGCATTCTCACCTTTAAGCCGTATGTTGCAAAACGATTTGAATCCTACCGCCACATTTGGGAATATTCCACCACAAGCGGTTACCAGCAGGTGCGCGTGCTCATTTACGCGGTCAGCGGCGGCTTGTTCGGGTTGGGGCTCGGCAACGGCAAATTGCGGTATGTGTATGCCGCCACCGAAGATTTGGCATTTGGTATGGTCTGCGAGGAATTCGGCATCATTATTGCATTTACGGTGCTTTTGACTTTCGTTGCGTTGGTCGTATACAGCATTCGCTACGCTTCGGCGGCGCGTTCCACCTTTTATTCCATTGCGGCTTTGGCGGCTTCGTCGCTGTTGCTGTTTCAAGCGGCACTGCACGTGTTCGGCGTAACCGATTTACTGCCGTGGACAGGCGTTACCCTGCCCTTTATTTCGCGCGGCGGTTCAAGTATGATGTGCTGTTGGGGATTGGCGGCGTTCATCAAAGCGATTGATGTGCGCACCTACAAGCGATATGACAAACTGCAAGGAAGCGGTAAGGAGGGCTCGCGATGAAAACGATTTCCAGACGCGCGTGGATTTTGTATGCGTTGGTTTTTGCGTTCCTCTTTGGAATTTGCATTTTGTTTTATACCTTTTTCACCAATGCGGACAGTTGGGCAATGAAAAAAGCCAACCGCCATTTATACACCAACTCCACTCTGACCGCGGCAGGCGCCGTCACCGATGACACGGGTGCGGTATTGGCAGACAGCGTGAACGGTGTGCGTGTTTACAATGAAGACAAGACCGTTCGTACCGCCACTTTGCATGTGGTTGGTGATTCCGAGGGGTATATCGCCACAGGCGTGCAAACTTCTTACAAAGACACCTTAACGGGATATAATTTTATAGACGGGATTTATGACATCAAAAAATACGGCAAGGGCAACAGTTTGCAGTTGTCCGTAAACGCCGACCTTTGCGCCGAAGCCTACACCGCGCTCGGCAAAAACAAAGGTACCGTGGGCGTGATGAATTACAAAACCGGCAAACTGGTTTGCGTGGTTTCCAAACCCGCTTATGACATTCAAAACAAACCCACCGAAAACATCAACAACGACAAAACCGGTGCTTATGACGGTGTGTATTTAAACCGTTTTTTCTCCGGCGTTTACACCCCCGGTTCGACTTTTAAAGTAATTACCGCCGCCGCCGCGATTGACAATATTGCAGACATTGACACACAAAGTTTCAAGTGTAAAGGTGCTTACAGCATTGACGGCGGCTCGGTAAAATGTATGGGTACGCACGGCACGGTAGACTTTGAACACGCGCTGAATGTTTCGTGTAACAGTGCCTTTGCGCAAATCGCGTTGCAGTTGGGCACGGAAAAACTCACCGCGACCACGAGCGCACTCGGGTTTAACCAAAGTTATACCGTCGGGAACATTCGCCTCGCAAAAAGCACTTTTAATGTATCCAATGCTTCGCAGTTAGACCTCGGTTGGGCGGGTGTCGGGCAATACACCACACTTGTTAATCCCTGCCATATGCTGATGATTACAGGGGCAATTGCCAACGGCGGGCAGGCGGTTTCGCCGTATTTGGTGCAAAAAATCACCACCCAAACAGGCAGAGCCACCTTTGAAGCCAAAACCGAAATCGCGCAACAGATGTTTTCCGCCAACACCGCTTCGCACTTGCAGGAATTGCTGCGGTCGAATGTCAAAAACTACTACGGTGACGGGAAATTTAAAAATCTCGAAATGTGCGGCAAAACAGGCACGGCGGAAGTCAGTTCCGACGAGGGCGGCGCAAAACCGCACGCGTGGTTTGTCGGGTTTTCTTCGCGGGAAGATTTGCCCTATGCGATTGTAGTCGTCGTAGAAAACGGCGGCGGCGGCAGTTCAGTAGCCATTCCCGTTGCCAACAAAACAATGCAAAAAGCAGCCGAACTTTACGGCACAAAATAAATCTATTTTCGGACGAGGTTATTTATGGAACAAAACTATTTTTATCCCGAAACTTACGGCGCTGTCGGCGACGGCGTACAAAACGATGTAAAGGCTTTGCAGGCGGCATTGGACGATGCAGAGCATAACGGCGGCGGCACGGTGGTGCTTTCAAGCGGCAAAACGTATTACAGCGATTCCCTGCAACTTCGCAAAAATGTCGAGCTGCATTTGATGAAAGGCGCGCGCTTAAAAGCGACTGCCGATATTAACGGCTACATTCGCCCGTGCGAACGCATCAACGACCCGAAAACCGCACTTGTGGGTAACCCCGTTACGGGCAAGCCGTCGTTTGTATTCCTTTACGGGTTTGAAGCAGACGGCTGCACGATTTCGGGCGAGGGCGTGATAGACGCGAACGGGCACAGTTTTGTCAAGCGCAAAGACAAATACTATGTTACAGGGGATTTCTATCCGCGCCCGACGGTGATTTACATTGAAAAAAGCAATCACATTACGGTGCGCGACGTCACGATTACAGACGCGCCGTTTTGGACGCTGCACCCCGCAGGGTGCGACGATGTGCGCATTGACGCCATTCGTATTCTGAATGATTTAGATGTTGCAAACTCCGACGGTATTGACCCCGACCATTGCTCCAATGTGCGCATTACAAACTGCCATGTAGAATGTGCGGACGATTGCATTTGTTTGAAAACCTCAAAAGGCAACGCGGAATACGGCCCGTGTGAAAACATTTTGATTTCGGGGTGCACGCTCATTTCTACTTCGGCGGCAATTAAAATCGGCACCGAGGGTGTTGGAGATTTCCGCAATGTGCTTGTGACCGACTGCATCATTTCAAGAAGCAACCGCGGGTTGTCCGTTCAAATCCGTGACGGCGGCAATGTGGAAAATGTTTGCTATTCCAATATTATGATTGAAACGCGGCGGTTCTGCCCCGATTGGTGGGGCACGGCGGAACCGATTGTCGTGACTACCTTTAACCGTGATAACAACACAAAATCGGGTAAAATTAAAAATATCCGCTTTCAAGACATCACCTGTAAAGGCGAAAACGGTGTGCTGTTGCACGGCAACGAAAAAAATCATTTGGAGAACATCACCTTTGAAAATGTGCAGGTGGAAGTTACCAAATCCACAAAATGGGCGTGCGGACTGTATGATTTGCGCCCGTGCATTGATTTCGGCGTGGAAAGCCATAAAAACGCAGGGTTCTTTTTGCGCTATGCCGATGATGTAACCATCGAAAAGACGAAAGTACGCTTCGGCACGGTATGCGATGATTACGCCTACGCGCTCGACGCCGCGCAATGTGAAAATCTTTCCCTTTTACGGTTTGACGGCAAAGCGGCGAACGAAGCACTTGATGCAGTACATATGGAATAAGGAAAGGATATACACCGCATGCAGCGAGAAAAATTTTCCTCCCGGTTGGGGTTTTTATTGATTTCGGCGGGGTGCGCCATTGGGCTTGGCAATGTGTGGCGCTTCCCGTTTATCACGGGCAAATACGGCGGCGCGGCATTTGTGCTTCTGTATCTGCTCTTTTTGGCGCTTTTGGGACTGCCCATTATGGTAATGGAATTCGCCGTGGGGCGCGCAAGTCAAAAAAGCTCGGCGCTTTCGTTTGACACGCTTGAACCCGCAGGTACAAAATGGCATTTTCACAAATACACCTCCCTTGCAGGGAACTATTTGCTGATGATGTTCTATACCACAGTTGCCGGTTGGATGCTCATCTATTGTTATAAAATGCTTTCGGGCGCATTTACCGACCTTACGCCCACCGAGGTTTCCACCGTATTCACCGATTTGACCGCCAATCCCCTTTTGATGGGCATTGCCATGGTGATTGTCACGGTCGGCTGTTTTACGATATGCTCGGCAGGGCTTCAAAACGGTGTGGAGAAAATCACCAAATGGATGATGCTTTGTTTGCTCTGCATTATGGTTGTGCTCGCCGTGCACTCGCTCACCCTTTCGGGCGCAAAAGAGGGATTGCGATTCTATTTGTACCCCGATTTTTCTAAGCTTGAGGGCAAACACTTCCTAAACGCCGTTTTTGATGCGATGGGGCAGGCATTTTTCACCTTGAGCATCGGCATGGGCTCCATAGCAATTTTCGGCAGTTACATTGATAAAAAACGCACCCTCACAGGTGAAGCGTTGCGCGTAACGCTTTTAGATACCGGCGTGGCGCTGATTGCGGGATTGATTATTTTCCCCGCGTGTTTCACCTACGGCGTCAGTCCGGACAGCGGTCCGAATTTGGTATTCGTCACCCTGCCGAATGTGTTTGTGTCCATTCCCGGCGGCAGAATTTGGGGGGCTTTGTTCTTCATCTTTTTGCTGTTTGCGGCGCTTTCTACCGTGATTGCGGTGTTTGAAAACATTCTCGCGTGGTGGATGGATTTAAAAGGCTGGAGCCGTAAAAAAGCGGTACTTGTCAACTGTCTGTTGATTTTGGTGCTCTCGTTGCCGTGCGTTTTGGGCTTTAATCTTTTAAGCGGCATACAACCCTTGGGCGCGGGCAGTACGATTATGGATCTTGAGGACTTTTTGGTCAGCAACAACATTTTGCCGCTCGGCTCGCTTGTGTATTTGCTGTTCTGCACACGCAAATACGGTTGGGGTTGGAAGAATTTTTGCGCGGAAGCAAACAGCGGCGCGGGACTGCGCTTTCCGAATTGGGCGCGGATATATGTTTCCTATATTCTGCCGCTGATTGTGTTGGCTATTTTCGTGCAAGGCTATATTTCTAAATTCTTTGCGTAATTTATGCACAAAAAAACAGGCATCGTGTATAGACATGATGCCTGTTTTTTACTTTTTCTCATAAATCAAACGCCTGCGGCAACAACTGCCCGAGCGTATAGGTTTCGCAATCCAAAGTATCGTCGCCGCAAATGATTTTAAAATCGGGCGCACAAAACTCCGAAAGCACCTGGCGGCACACGCCGCACGGCGTACAAAAATGCTTGTATGTGCCGTCTTTGTATTTGCCGACCACCGCAAGCGCCTCAAAATCGGTTTCGCCCTCACTAATCGCCTTAAACAGCGCCACACGCTCGGCGCAAATTGTGGGAGAAAAACTCTTGTTTTCAATATTACAGCCCAAATAGACTTTGCCCTGTTTCGTCAACAGCGCCGCGCCCACGCAAAACCCCGAATACGGCGCATAGGCGTTTTTTTGCGCGTCCAACGCACAAGTCACCAATTCCTGCGGCGTCATACAATCACTCCCTAATCTTTTTCTTTATCATACCGAAAAAAGCCGTAAAAATCAACCCGTCCTACGGTCTTTTTGCGCGTCCCGTGCCATAAGCATAAATATGGGTTCAACGGTATGTCGGGTTTTTAAGAGAAAGGTGGAATTTTATGGAATTATTACGCTGCGGTGCACGCGGCACAGCGGTCTATTATTTACAGTTGGCGCTGATACGCGCGGGGTACACCGATCTTGCCTTAGACGGCGTTTTCGGTGCACGCACCGCCGAAGCAGTCCGCGATTTTCAGCAAAAAAACGGACTTTCGCCCGACGGCGCAGTCGGCACGCGCACTTGGGGCAAACTGTATCCGTATTTAAAAGGCTACGCCACACACATTGTGAAAAGCGGCGACGCGCTGTTTTCGCTCTCGCAGCGTTATAACACCGCGCTGTATCGCATTTTGCTTGCCAACCCGACGGTCAATCCGCAAAATTTACAGGTCGGCACACGGGTGCAAATTCCGTTCGATTTTCCGTTGGTGCCGACCGGCGTCCCCTATTCTGCCGTGCTGACCTCGTGGATTATTGAGGGGCTTTCGGTGCGATACCCGTTTTTGGAAAACGGCTCGGCAGGCAAAAGCATCATGGGCAAAACCATTTCGTTTTTGCGCATCGGCACGGGCGAAAAAGAGGTGTTTTACAACGCTTCGCACCATGCCAACGAATGGCTGACCACGCCTGTGCTGTTGAAATTCGCCGAGGAATACGCAAACAGTTACGCATTGGGCGAGAAACTCGGCGATGTGGTGGCGGCACGGTTATTTCGGGAATACAGCCTGTATTTGGTGCCGATGGTCAACCCTGACGGGGTAGATTTGGTGACGGAGATGCTGAAAAGCGGCGCATATTACAACCGTGCGCGGCAAATTTCCGATGCCTACCCCGAAATCCCGTTTCCAAACGGTTGGAAAGCGAACATTGTGGGTGTAGATTTGAATTTGCAGTACCCCGCCAACTGGGAGGAGGCAAAGCGCATCAAATTTTCGCAAGGGTTCACTACCCCCGCCCCGCGGGATTTCGTCGGCACGGCGCCGCTTGTTGCGCCCGAAAGTTTTGCGATGTTCACCTTTACGCGCACCCACAACTTTTTGCTGACGCTTTCCTACCACAGCCAAGGGGAAATTATTTATTGGAAATACTTGGATTACGAACCGGCTCGCTCACGGGAAATTGCCGAATATTTCGGGGAAGTCAGCGGCTACGCGGTAGAGGAAACGCCCTACGCTTCGGGCTTTGCAGGGTATAAAGATTGGTTTATTGAAACCTATGACCGACCGGGATATACAATAGAAATCGGACGGGGTGCAAGCCCCCTGCCCCTTTCGCAGTTCCCGGAGATTTACAAAGATAACTTCGGCATCCTTTTGGGCGGTATGACGCAGATTTAGAAAAAAACCGTAATGCAAATCGAATTGCCATTACGCACGACATTTGGGTTGTGCGTAAGGCAATTCAATCCAAATTGCAAAGCTTTTCATCTTGAAGTGCATCTGTGCGCGGCAAAAAAACCTCTCTCGTCCATTGTGTTCCCAACCGAAAAGCGTATATAAACAATTCTTCCTGCTCATCAAGGCTGATTTCCGCTTGTTTTTCACAATAAGCTTGAAACAACGCAAGCGAGTGCGCGTCCACACGCGATTCCAACTGCTTTGCGATTTCATTTTGCTTTTCTAATTTGCTTTGAAACATTTGTGCAGATGGTGTCGGTGCATAAGCGCGGTCAACAGGTGATAAATTTCCGTAAAATAGGTTTTTTAAAACAGATGCCATGGAGAACCCTCCTACAATGTATATGGAAATATATTACTCAAATTTTGAGTAATTGTCAATACGCTTCATTTGCATATATTAGAATTATCTTGAGGTGTTTGATATGAAGCCGGAGCAAATACGCTTACGCAATCTTCGTGAGGACAACGATATGACACAATCACAAGTTGCAAAAATTTTAAACAAATCCCAACAAGGCTATGACCATTTGGAAAACGGGCGTGCGGACTTATCTGTTGATGATTTAAGAAGTTTGTGCAAATACTATAATGTCTCTGCGGATTACATCATTGGCTTAATTGATACACCGCGTCCGTTGGATTAACGATTTCACCCCTGCAATTTTGCAGGGGTTTCGTTTTGGGTACGATTTTCGGGCGGCTATTATTTTTTCGTGATGTTCTGTGCAAAGGCACAGAGTGATATTTCCCTTTCGGGAAGCGATATGGAAATCGAACGATTTCAGTGCTGTTTTATTCGCGTCGAAAACTGCCGCAGGCAATAACACTATGCGAAGCATACTATCACTGCGAAGCAATAATACTTGTGTGAAGCGCAAAATAAAACTGCGGCATACTGATAAGGCAGTATGCCGCAAAAGAAGCACCCTTTTGCTTTATGTATCGATTTATTCGCCCGCAAATTCTTGCAAAACTTCGTATGCCATATCGGGGTTGTCACTCATAATCGCGTCCGCGCCGACAGATGCGAGATGCCGCACATCGTCTGCATCGTTAATCGTCCAATACTGCACGGCAATATTGTATTTGTGCGCATAATTCGTAATGCGTGTGGTGCCGAGATTGAACACGAAATCGTCATCAGGGATTTGCAACGCCTTGAATTTGTAATACCCTTGTGCGTGGTCAATACCGAACAGGCTCGAGAAATAGAAGTTTACAACCTCTTTGATGCCCGCCGAACGCAGCATATCGGGGTAATTGTCATCCATATACTTGCTGATTTCGCCGTGGAATGTGCCCACCACCACGCGTGAGAGCAAACCGTATTCCGACAAAACGGCATAAAGTTTATCCGCCGCCTTTTTACCAAGGTCACCTCCGTCTTTGATTTCTATGATATAGCTGTATTCGCCGTACGGCGCGAGATAATCGAAAATATCTTGCAACCGCACCACTTTTAAATCTTCGGGCACATTGTCGCCGCGCAAGCCGCGATAAGGCGTTTCGCCGCTGTCGGTGGTGAAGTTTTCGCCGAGATTTAAAACGCGCAGTTCTTCGTAAGTCTTTTCGCTCGGGAGCACGCCCTCTTGCCCGAACACATCCACGGAATCACTTGTGCGGTCAAAGGTATCGTCATGCAGTAAAATCAATTCATTATCTTTGGTGATGTGCAAGTCAAATTCAAAAATATCAATGGCGAAACTGCCGTTTTCTACACAGTTTTTAAACGCCATCAGCGTGTTTTCGGGTGCGATGCCGCCGCCCGAACGGTGCGCGGACACCATCGTTTTTCCGGTTTCCACAATATACGGATTGCGGCTGTCTGCCGTTTCATAGGTCACAGGAACAAGCGCATCTTTGAAATCGTGCGTAATCAGCAAACAAAATCCGCCCAAGAGCAGAGCCAATATCAAAACAATACAAATCAGTACAGTAAAAAATTTCTTCATTGCTTTTCCCTCCGAAAATCACACTTTTTCACGCACAAAACACGCGTGTTTACAAAACATATTTTAGCCGATTTCCCAAATTAAGTCAACCTTGTTCCTGCTTTTTCGGACGATTTGCCAAATCAGAACACTTTTTTGTTTGACATATGTATAGGAATTTGATAAAATAAACTGTAATCCAATTCGCTTTAGGAAGGGATGTTTTGAAATGAAAAAAGGGCTCTCTGTTGTATGCAGTATTCTGTTGGCTTTGGTGCTTTGCGTTTCAGCATTTGCGCAAAGTGACGCCGCTTTGAAAGTCGATACCGCGCTTGCGGACGGTACGCTGACGGTTACCTTGTCGGCACCTGCGGGCAGTTCGCTTGCTACCTTTGAAACCGTTTTGAATTACGATGCGGAAAAATTAGAACTGACCGACGTTGCTTACGGTGCGGGCGATATGACCACCAAAAACACCGAAACCGCCGGCAAGGCGCATTTGCTGATGGTTTGGCAAGACACGCAGGAAGACGCCGCAACACTTGCCACCGTTACCTTTAAGGTGAAGGACGGTGCCAAAGGGGAAACGGCAATTTCGTTTACAGACACCGCTGCAACCGACGGGAACGACGCACCGATTGCCGTTTCACTTGGGGAAAGCAGCACCTTTTCGGTAAAACTTTCGGACGCACCGCCGACCGATGAAAAAATTCCGTCCACAGCAGGCACTTACATCGCCATCGGCTTGGGGTGCACGGTCACTGTCGCGGCTGCGGTTGCCGTTACGGCAGGCGCAGTTGTAAAACGCAAGAAAAACGCCGAATAAAAAACAAATATTTTTGTGCCCGCTTTGCTTCCTGCATCGCGGGCATTTTCCTTTCGGCTTTTCTGTTTATCTTTTGCGGTTTGCCGAAAGATTTCCCTGCGGTTTCCGTTGACATCGCAGGACGGGTATTGTATAATATTTTCTGTATTGTTAGAATGCTTTGCTTCTTTGCGAAGCGTATTTTTAAGGAGGAACCATTCCATGGTTAAAGCAATTGTCGGCGCAAACTGGGGTGACGAGGGCAAAGGCAAAATCACCGATATGTTTGCCGAAAAGGCGGACATCATCATTCGTTTTCAGGGCGGTGCAAACGCCGGGCACACTATCATCAACGATAAAGGGCGTTTTGCATTCCACTTAATGCCCAGCGGCGTCTGCTATGACCACACCACCTGCATCATCGGCAACGGTGTCGCACTCGACATCAACAAATTCTGCAAAGAGTTGGAAGATGTTAAAGCGGCGGGGTTGAATCCGAAACTGCTCGTTTCCGAGCGCGCACAGATTTTGATGCCGTATCACATTTTGTTTGATACATACGAAGAAGAACGTTTGGGCAAAAACGCGTTCGGCTCGACCAAAAGCGGTATTGCGCCGTTCTTCAGCGACAAATACGCCAAAATCGGCATTCAGGTCAATGAACTGTATGACGACGAAACCTTGAAAGCAAAACTCAAAAACATTTGCACGCTGAAAAATCTCACTTTAAAATATGTTTACAACAAACCGCTTTTGTCGGAAGAAGAATTGTTTGATACCTGCGTGAAATACCGCGAAATGATTAAACCGTATGTCTGCGACACGCACGCGTATCTTGAAAAAGCAATGGCAGAAGGCAAGGAAATCCTTTTGGAGGGGCAGTTGGGCACCTTAAAAGACCCCGATTTCGGCATTTACCCGATGGTAACCTCCTCCTCTACCCTTGCAGGCTACGGCGCTGTGGGCGCAGGCATTCCGCCGCACAAAATTGAGGAAATCATTGTGGTTACAAAAGCGTATTCCTCGGCGGTGGGCGCAGGCGAATTTGTTTCGGAAATCCTTGACGAAGCCGAAGCACAGGAACTGCGTATTCACGGCGGCGACAAAGGCGAATTCGGTGCCACCACAGGCAGACCGAGAAGAGTCGGTTGGTTTGACTGCGTTGCTACTCGCTACGGCATTGCGTGTCAGGGTGCAACAAAGGTTGTTATGACGGCTATCGACTGCCTTTCATATCTCGACGAAATCAAGGTTTGCGTCGGCTATGAGGTAGACGGCGAAATCATCAACGACTTCCCCACCACCCCCACCTTAAAGAAATGCAAACCCGTTCTGACCACGCTCAAAGGCTGGCACTGCGACATCAGAGGCATTAAGAATTATGCCGATTTGCCGAAAGAAGCCCGCGATTATGTGGAGTTTATAGAAAAAGAACTCGGGTACCGTATCGATATGGTTTCCAACGGCCCCGAAAGAGAAGCAATTATTTACAGATAACAAGAAGGGCGTATATAGAATGGAAAAAATCCTCGTTCTCGATTTCGGTGGGCAATACAATCAGCTCATCGCACGCAGAGTGCGTGACAACAATGTGTATGCCGAAATCCTCCCCTACACCACGCCGTTGGAAGAAATCCGATCCCGTGGCTACAAGGGCATCATTTTTACGGGCGGTCCCAATTCGGTTTACGATGAAAGTTCGCCCCATTACGCAAAAGAAATTTTGGATTTGGGTGTTCCCGTCCTCGGCATTTGCTACGGCTGTCAGTTGATTTCGTGGATGCGCGGCGGCGAAGTTAAAACCGCGCCCGTGTCGGAATACGGCAAAATCGAAGTTAAGGCAACCACCAAAAGTCTGCTGTTTAAAGGCATACCCGAAAAAAGCATTGTGTGGATGAGCCATACGGACTACATTTCCAAAGTTCCCGACGGATTCCAAATTGTCGGCACCACGGACGATTGCCCCTGTGCCGCAATGGAAAACACGGCGGAAAACATTTACGCGGTGCAATTCCACCCCGAAGTAACGCATTCGCAATTCGGCAAGGAACTGTTGCACAACTTTTTATATGAAATTTGCGGCTGTTCGGGCGACTGGGTGATGGATGATTTCATTGAAAACACCGTTGCTGCCTTACGCGAAAAAATCGGCGACAAGAAGGTCGTTTTGGGTCTTTCAGGTGGCGTGGATTCCTCGGTCGCGGCAGGGCTTCTCTCCCGCGCGGTCGGCAAGCAGCTGACCTGCGTGTTTGTGGACCAAGGACTTATGCGCAAGGACGAAGGCGATTTCGTCGAAAAAACCTTTACTTCCCTTTTTGATATGCGTTTTGTGCGCGTCAACTGTCAGGAAGCGTTCTTAGCAAAACTCAAAGGGGTTACCGACCCCGAACAAAAGCGCAAAATCATCGGCACGGAATTTTACAATGTATTTTGGAATGAAATCCGCAAAGAAGCGGACAACGGCTTTTTTGCGCAGGGCACCATTTACCCCGACTGCATTGAATCGGGCAAGGGCGATGCGGATGTCATTAAAACCCACCACAATCGCGTAAAAATGCCCGAAGATATTGAATTTGCGGGCGTGATTGAGCCGCTTTGCGACCTGTTTAAAGACGAGGTGCGCGCCGTCGGCGAAAAACTCGGGATTCCGAAAGAATTGGTATGGCGTCAGCCGTTCCCGGGACCGGGACTCGGTGTGCGCATCATCGGCGAAATCACCGCCGAAAAGGTCAAAATTTTGCAGGAAGCGGACGCCATTTTCCGCGATGAAATGGCAAAAACAGGCTACGAAAGCCGGTTAAGTCAGTTCTTCGCCGTTCTGCCCGATGTGAAAACCGTCGGCGTGATGGGCGACCACAGAACTTATGACCATTTGATTGCACTGCGTGCCGTTACAACAGACAATTTCATGACCGCGGATTGGGCGCAAATCCCCTACGAAATGCTCGCCAAGGTTTCCAACCGCATTACAAACGAGGTGGAGCACGTCAACCGCGTGGTGTATGACATCACTTCCAAACCCCCCGGCACAGTGGAGTGGGAATGATTGCATAACTCAGGAAGTGCCGTAAATACGGGCTTTTCACAGAAAAACAGGTCTGTTTGACGACCGAATGACGACAAGACTAAAGCACCCTGCGGGATTCTGTCCCGCAGGGTGCTTTCACATAGCTACGCCATATCCTTGTCCATCATTTCACACATTGCGTCCTCCATCTCTGAGTATGCGTGCATATAGTGTGTCGTAATATAAATGCTCTCATGCCCCACTCGGGCGGCGACCACAGGTGCGGACCAACCTTTATTAACCAGATAAGTGATGTGAGAATGCCGAAAGCAGTGAATTGTTATTCGTGGCACTCCTGCTTTTTCAATACCGGCTTTGAGCTTACGATGAAGCGATGTCTTACTTGTAGAAAACAGCGTGGTATCCGGTTTTGAGTCGGGAAGTTTTGCGATATACTCTCTTAATTCATTGCAAAGAGTTTCGGATATACTGACATTTCGAATACTTTTTGCTGTCTTTGGGGTGGTTACAATCCGTTTGCCGTGCTTTTCGTAAATGTTTTTGTTGATACGAATATAGCGTTTTTCAAGGTCGATGTCGGAAACGGTTAATGCCAGCAATTCACCGAGTCTGAGTCCACACCAAAAGAAAACATCGAATGCGATATATTCGGGGGTATTAGGCGATATCTCATTATGAAATCTCTTGTATTGCTCTACGGTCCAAACGGGACGTTCGGGAGCCTCCTTTACGCCCATTTTCACATGCTTCGCCGGATTAAAATCCATAAGATGCCTTTCTGTTGCAAAATTCAGCACAGCACAAAGTCTGGAGCGGATGGCATGAATATAGGAATCTTTATAAATGCATTTTCCGTTTTTAAAAAACGTACCTCTCCATTCCTCTATTTTTACCTGTGTAATATCCGCAAGCTTCATCTTGCCGAAGAACGGCAGAATATGAGTATATACCATATTATTTCTGCTGTCTTGAGTTGATAGCTTTGTGGCTACATCCATAGTTGTCTTATACATTTCAAACAGTTCTTCAAATGTCATATAGTGCTTCGGATCTGAACGCCGCAATATTTTTTCTTGCCAAGTAACTTTCAATCCGGTAAGATAAGCTGTAGCATCCCGTTTGGTTAAAAAGCCTCGCTTTAATGATTTGAAATCGCTGCCGTTCTCCTTTCCGCCTTTTATTCGATATTCAACACGCCATTTCCCGGAGTCGCCCGGTTCTTTCTTTACAGACCCCGTTACAAGGTTTTCAATATTTCCGTCCATTTTACCATCCTTTCTCATGGCAGCTGCTCAAGCAATGATTTTCTCGGAATTTTGCCGCTAAATGTCAGGAATCCCTCCGAAGACAATTTTTCGTTGATTTTTCGGATTATCTCATATGCCTGCGAACGTCCGATATCGAGATATATACTGATTTCGCTTGCTGTCATAAAGTCATACTTTTCAACAGCTATTTCTGTTGCCTTAATTTTATCCATTTGCTGCTATTCCCGCAAATATGCGTTATCTATATAAGTCTTCGGTACGGTGTTTCTCCTTTCTCTGATTATTTTCAAGCATTTTCGTAATGCTCTCAATCATCTGAACGGGTGTGTATTCCCTCGGGAAATATTTGCGAATGTCATCCATCGGAATTTTCAGCTTTTCAACCTGATTGGGTTTAACCTCTGCCATAATTTCGGTTACGGTATCATAATCAAGTTTGCCTTTTTCAAAAGCGGCGCGCATACGGCGAGACTGTGCGTGGGACGGAAAGCTTTCCGTTTCGTCAATGCGGTCAATGACATCTCTTTGTGCTTCTTCATTTAGAAAAGACAATTCGTAAGCAGGCAGCATTTTCATTTTGCCGCTATCTACATATTCTTGAAGTTCGGGCATTAGATAGGTCAATCGAATTAGGCGCTGCACGGTTCTTCCGCTGTCGGCATCCGAAACACTATCTCGCGACTTGTGGCCACTCTGTCCACAAGTGCGCCCCTGATGAGAAAGTGCGTCCGCTTTCATTCTGTAAGACCGCGCCTTTTCCATAAGGGACAGATTTTCACGCTGACAGTTTGAATCTACCATTAAAATCGTGGCTTGGTCTCGGTCAATAAAATGAACAATTGCCGGAATTTCTTTTATTTCAAGAAGCTCGGCGGCGTGTACTCTGCGGTGTCCCGATATGATTTCGTATTCGTCAGGCTTGTCCTCAAACGGACGAACGATAATGCGGTTTAGAAATCCGTACTCTTTTATGCTTTCAACAAGCTCCGTCATTGACTCATCATCAAGCACCTTGTAGGGGTGATCCTCAAAGGGGTGAAGCTTTTCAAGCTTAATGTTCATAAGCTTCGGTTTGGGTTCTTTTACTACCTTTTCGGCAGACATTTCGGTTTCTTTCTTCATTATAAAATCTCCTTAAATTTTTTTGTCTGCCGTTTCTTTTGTAAAAAAGAGTGTATAGAAAAATATGCTTGAAACGGCAGCGTAGTTTTTTCGGTTCATAATTACTGCCTTTCAAAGAATTTGTTTGTGGGTGTTAATTGCCCATTAAGGTCCGCGAATATATAAGCCGGTAAACAATATACTATTTCGTCCTTTCATAAGTTTTTCTTTCAATTTGATATTCCCTGTCAAGTAAATCAATAAGGCGGGGCGACTTATTATAAATCTGCACCGCCTGTTTAAGCTTCTTGCGTAACGGCGTAATGCGCTCGGTTATGGTCTTGCGCTCATCCTTGTGCTGTTGTTTTCCTTCCGGTGTTTTTGCTCGACGGCGCTTGTTATCGGTAAGGGCGCGGTTGCGTTCAAATTCGTTTATTTCCGCTTTAGTTGTGTCAATATATTTTTTGATATCCGTCATTGTATTGAGCTTTTCAGCTTGCAAAAAGCGGTATTCGCCAACATACTTCTTTACATTGCGTACCTCGTGCCGCAATTCAACATCGGCAATAACAAAATCTTTCACTGTCCTTGCTATTTCAAACAATGATAGGATGATATAAAATACCGCACTGACAAGTACCTTCGACGGATCTTTGGCGTGGTCTACGGTAAAATCAAGTTGATTTATTAGTTTGATAATGGGTGCTTGCTTTGCCTTATACGGTAAATGAGTGTTCCATTCGTCATAGAAGTAATATTTGCCTTTGTTTTTAGCGAAGCACGCCTCAAGGGTTGTTTCCGTAATCCCGATGCTTTTAAGCCGCACGGCTCTGTCCCAACCTTTATGCTTAATAGATAACCGCCGCCAGTCGATAGAGTAGCCGAGTCCCCATAACTGCCGTTCAAGTTCCGAGCCGTTCGATGAATACTGTAAGCAATAGTCAATATCCTTTTTCAACATATCACGGTGCGTCACTTGCCCGTTTTTGTGTGCCCAATATTCCTTCTTTTGCCCTTTACTGTAAAAGTTACTGTTTTCGAGAACAGATAAACCGTGTTCTCGGCAAACCTCATCGGATACCTTTCGCAGCTCCAAATGATCACCGATTTTATTCTTGAATTTTGAGCCATCCTTGAATGAACAGGGGTTTACAACGAAGTGACAATGCAGGTTATCCGTGTTCAAGTGGACAGTCACAAGCACTTGGTATTTATCTCCCCACATACGCCATGCCGTTTCCTTTCCGATTTCAAATGCTTTTTCAGGTGTGACTTCGTCCGACTTAAAGCTCTGTATTCCGTGATAGGCAACAACCTTACCTTTCATACCAAACCGCCGCTGTACGGCTATCATCTCAGTATAGGCGTTTTGCTTTGAGCAGTTGATACCGCCGACAAAAACCTGCCTGTCCGTTTTATTATCGTTTTCTGCGTAGCGTAAGGCGGAATATAAATCCTTGTCAAGATATTCTTTCGGTGTGGTTTTATCGGGATTGTCGGCATAGTCAAGCGTAGCCTTTAAGTTTCCGTAGACCGGCCAGAATCCGGTGACTGCCATATTTCATCACGCTTCTTTCCGGGCAATAGCAAAGTTTCAGATATTTCTTTTAGTAGATTGTAGATTTGGTTATTTAGTTTTGAAGAAGTGGATTTATCCTCCAATCGGCCGATCTTTTCAAGTAAAACAAAAAGAGCATCCGGCGGAACCGTTTTCGGTTCGTAGCCTAACGCTCTTTGTCTTACATACTCGGTTGTGGATATCCCGCACTTTTTTGCTTTTGCCGTGATTTTCTGCTTTTCTTTATCCGTAACTCTTACGGATATTCGTATATCTTTTCCCGTATAGTATCAGCTCCTTTCTTACGGGGGATTGGGGCTGCACCCCAAAGAGTCAGCCGATTTCGGCTGTGATTGGGACTTTCGCGGCACACAAAGTCCCTGCTTGCTAAGGTGTGAGACACACCTTAATCTTTAATGATAGTTTTGCTTTTTATACCCTCATAGGCATTGCCTCCTTTCTGAAATTTTATATATAAAGAACCGACTTTTCAGCCGATCTGATATTATTCCTTTTCGGAAGCGGTTTCCGAAATACATTAAACATCCCAGCTTTTTGCTTTTCTGACGCGCCGTAAATATGCCGCTATTTTTTTCACGGTGTTGCCGTTGTGATAAAATCTTGCTGCCAGCATTGCCGCCTCCACGATGGTTTCTTCGCTATATCCATCCTGTGCATACATTCGTCCGAGCTGCTCTATAATTTCATCCTTTTGAATACATAAGCACTGACCTATCTTAAAAATTTCTTCAAGATAGGGTATTTCTTTGTGTTCCTCTAAAATTCCGAATACAGCGGCACGGTAGTATTGGTTGACATGAGTTCTGTGCGTGCGCCCGTCAAATATTTCTAAATCTCTGACTATGCCTTCCATGTGGTCGCGCTTGTAAACTGTAGGTCTTCCGCGTTTCTTTTTGTTTTCGGAAGCGGCTTCCGAAAATCTTTTTTCTGTGCTTTGTCTGGTTTCGTTCAATTTGATTTCCTCCCGGTTAAAATATTTTTCTTTTTATCCATATACAGTACAAAGCGAAAAACGAAAATTGTTCCTGAGTTTTGAAAAAATTTTTTAGGTTTTTAAAAAATATTTTCGGATATAAAAAACGGCGGTGCTCCTTTTTTCGGGAAAACCGCCGTAGATTTTTGCTTATTCAGTTTTCAAAGCCTATGAATTTTTTAAAATCCTTATTCATTATTTTCATCCGCTTGCTAATTGCACTGTGGGTTTTGTAACCGAGCCGATCGGCAATTTCTTTTTGAGTAAGTCCTTTTTCCGAAAGATAATATATCTCTTTATCGGTGCTGTTTAAGGTTTTTGCAAACTCATCACGCAGGAATATATATCGCCGTTCTTCCTCGGGGTCATTTGAAAAAAACATTTTTGCGCCTTCAATATCGGTTGTTTCGTCCTCCGATAACTCGCTGAAAAGGAGCGGCGCGCCGAGCTTGGTTTTGCAATGAGTCCACTTGTTGTAGAAGTTAATTTTATCTTGGTTCAACTGCTCAGAAAAATCCTCGTGCTGCGGAATCTTTTTTGAAATGCCGAAAATTTCCGAAACCTGTTGACCTTGCATAACCGTTTCAATCAGCGTCTCGTCAATCACTCCGGCAACCTTTTCCACAACATTATGTATTTGCTCATTCGTAAGTCCATCAACCTCTTTGCCGACAGATTTTGCAAAACAATCAAGCCCTACCATAACCGGTTCTTCATACATTTCAAAAAATCTGTCTATGTACCTGTTCAGCATATCGGGATCTGTATAGATTTTTGAAATCTCTTCGGAAAAATAGTCTGCGTCGGCATTCTCCAGAAAGTTTACCGGATAGTCCTTTGAAAAGTTTTTCATTTTCCGATTAACACCGAGCGGACGCAAATTTCCGAGCCAGTATTCTCCGAAAATCTTTTTGGCACGAACAAAAACCTCAGATTTTTCACCGCTAAAATCGTATTCGCGATTTAGCGTCATATTAGCTGTAAAATCATTTTTCTGAAAAAATGATTGGAGCTCGGTTAATTGCTCAGGAGTGAATTTTATTTTCTTATCCATAAATCCTATCCTCCGATTTGATGGAACTTGATAAACCTCAATATGCTATCATGAAACAGAATTCCACCATCCGTTTTCGTTTGTAAATAAGACTTATCGTACATTGCGCCGCAGGCAGAACATTCATACTCATCCTTTTTGAATAGATGCGTATGTTGTGTCCAATGAGCCCTACCCAATTTCGTCACCTCAGATCGAGTTCATTATGTTCAGCAGACTTTGATAGCTGTCTACATCGTGGTACACCACATTGCTTGTGGACATCTCGTTGAACAGCTTCTTGGCACAAGAGATTTTCGCCTGCTCAATAGGACGCAGCTCAAGGCTTTCCATTGTACCTTTCGTTTCGGCTATGAAGAAAATATGCTTGACCTTGCCATCATAGAAAGCGATTGCCCAGTCCGGCGAATAGTTGCCCACCGGCGTGGGAATTTGGAAGGTTCTCGGCAATTTGGCGTAGACGCACACCTCGTCCGCCGCATCCAAATCCTCAGCAAACTTTCTCTCAATGCTCTTATCCGCCGAACCGTCCGTGAACACATAGTCCTGAATGGCTTTCTTGGCAAGGAACGCTTTATCAAAGCTCTGCGTTGCTTTTTCGGCTGTAAAGATGGAACTGTCGTATTCGCCCTCAATGGTGTCGTAGGAAATATGCTCTACGATCATTGTGGCTTTCTGCTCATTGATAAGCCGGATGACCTTTGTGATAAACTCCTCCGGGTTATTCCTGAACATATAGAGCTTGTCCACACGGATGCCTTGCAGGATAGCAGAAACCGTGCGCCGTGTCAGAACAGTACCCTCTGCGATTTTTCCGATGAGGTCATACTTGATCTGACTGGTTTCGGCGTGTTTGAGCGTCTGTGTCCGGGTCTTTTCGCCGGTGAAGGATGCTCCACGCTCGATCTCGTACTCGTTCATTTCCGTTTTCTGCCGCCCGATGGTGGTTGTGTATTGCAGCTCGGAAACAAAGAGTTTTTCGTCAATATGGGCGATGGCGTTGCGGATCAGCTCGGCGCTTTCAAAATCGACGGTGTAGGCGTACTTATGGTTGATCTCACGCCACAATGCCTGAAACTCTCGCTTGGCGAAGTTCTCGTTGAGGGGATTTTCCTTGACCTTGGTTTCGTGACCGTCGGAGAACATATCCTTGAGAACGCTGTCATCATAGACCGCCTGAATGAGCGTGTGGATGCCGTCGGTCATCGGCCTCAGTTCCCCCGGCAGCTCCGCAACGGTTCCGTTCTTAACATCCTGACGGTACTTGTCCGTCACCTTGCGCTTCATATCCACATAGCCGTTCTGAATGAGATAGAACTCAATAGCGTTGGCTTTCTCGTCGTCGATGAGTGTCGGAACATCGTCCACCTTAACATATTTGCCCTTGAAGTATTCGCTTGTCGCCACCGTGGGTCTGTCATAAAGCACGGTCTTAATATCCGACTGCAAGTCTGTCACAAAGGTCTTATAGCTTTCGCTGGCGACTACCGTCAGCGTGTTGATTTCGTGAACGCTGTCGCCGCAGCTCTGCACATCCATACGGTTGCCGTCCTGATTGACGCAAAGGCGCAAGCCACGACCAACCTCTTGACGCTTCGCCGTGTTGCTGTCGGAGTGCTTCAGGGTACAGATTTGGAACACATTCGGATTATCCCAGCCCTCACGCAGTGCAGAGTGGGAGAAGATGAACCGTGTCGGTTCGTCAAAAGACAGCAGCCGTTCTTTGTTTTTCAGAATCAGGTCGTAGGCGGAAATATCGTCGGAGAACTCGCTGCCACGCTTGAGCTGGCTGTCCACGCTGCGCCCTGTTTTCTTGTCAATGCTGAAGTAGCCCTTATGTACCCGGCTCACATCGCTGCAAGTGGACTTCAAATATTTCTGATACGGCGTGTCAAACATCGTAATGTGCTCGTTCAGAATAGCAAGATACTCCTGCTCAAAAATCACGCCGTATTCGCCAAGCATCTCGTCGCCGTTTTCATCGTACTGGCGGTACTTTGCCACTTCATCGATGAAGAACAAGGACAAACACTTGATGCCCATATGAAAGAGCTTTTCCTCTTTCTCAAAGTGGGAGAGGATGGTTTCACGAATCTGAATGCGGCGCATATCCTTCTCGGACACATCGCCCACCACATTACCGGCTTTGATGACTTCGCCGTTGGTAAAGGTCACGGTGCCACGCAGGGGATCAATTTCGGAGATAGTATAGCCCTTGTACTGCTCCATTTCCTGCGAAACGAAGTAAAGGTCGTCCCCAACACCGAGAATACGGGTTTCAAGGTTGATGGACTTGTTATAACCGATCTCCAGCTCAATTTTTGCCATCGGCGGCT
>DAVZHM010000013.1:0-30530 GCA_052273845.1 Candidatus Fimenecus sp.
TTTCCCCTGTTAGGGGAATCACCCCACCGCCTTTGAAAAGGCGGGCGAAACTTTAATTTTCGCTCGAATTACGGTTCGAGAGGGTATGTAAAAAGCTCGCACAACGTAAACCCACGATTTGCCCCGCGTTTCACACGGTGCGTGCACCTGAAGCGATTTGCAATACCCAACGCGCGTCCACGGCGTTCACTTTTCCGTCGCCGTTCACATCGGCAAGCGAAACCGCATTGTCCTCTATCTCGCGTGCACCCGAGGCGATTTGCAAAATCCAACGCGCATCTACGGCATTGACTTTTTTGTCCTTGTTGACATCGCCCTTCTTGAACGCGAGTTGCAACGAAGCAAGCGCCGTATATATCGCTTCGGTTTGCGTGTCTAAAAGCGCCTGTTGCTCCATTGTGTAGGAAGAAGTATCCGTTTCGAGTGCCGCGTCCAACACCGCCAAAGACTCCGCCGTATACTGCGTGCGGTCAATCGCCGACGCGAGTTCCGAGGCCTCGTGATACGCGGTGAAATCCGCCGCCCTGAATTTCGGATGATTTTCCACCGCTTCGGTCGTTACACTGTGGAGAATTTCTTTGTCGCGGCTTTCCACAACGCAATAATATGCCGCCGCATCATCCGCGAGGTTCGGCTGATAATAAAACTGCGTTGCGCCCTCTATCGGCGTGCCGCCCTCGTTGGAAACGGTATCGTTTTTGTACCATTGATAGGTGCAGTTAAAACCTATGGCGTAGGCGAAAAGATATTCCGTATCCGCTTCGACCTTTTGCGGCAGGTCGCAAGTCACGGCAGGCACCGCGCAGAATACGGCGTTTTCCGTATCATTTGCAAATGTTTCGGCATACGTGCCGACATTTCCATACACCGTAAACATGTTTTGCGGTAGAATCGCCGAAACGCTCGAGGTCACGGCAGGCAACACCAATTCGGTAAGTGTCGGCGGCAGGCTCAACACCGTAACGGCGCTGTCCAACTGTAAAAATTCTACACAAGAACGGTCAAATGCCCCACTGTATACGGTAATGACCGCGGGCAGACTCAAGTTTTTAAGCGATGTGCAATCGGCAAAAGTCCCTTTTTGCACGGTGACAAGGCTCGGCAAACAGACGATTTTCAGCGAACGGCAAAGCGCAAAAGCATTTGCCTGTGCCGACTGCGCCCGCGGGAAAAATGCAACTTTCAACGCGGTGCAGCCTGAAAATGCGCTGCTTCCGATTTTCGTAACATTTTGGAAATCCGCCTTCGGCAATGCGGTATTGCAAAAGGCTTCCGTTGCGATTTCCGTAACCGACGGCAAGAAAACCGTCCGCAAAGCCAAACAGTTTTTAAACAAGGCGTTGGTCACCGTTTTGAGAAGCGGCAACGAAACTTCCCGCAACGCGGCACAACCTTCAAACGCACGCGCGCTTACCGAAGTCGCGTTCGGCAACGAAACACTTTCAAGCGAAGTGCCACGGAAAGCGTACATACCAACGCTCAAAATCGTATCGGATTGCAGTTCTGTGAGACTTTTGGCGTTTTCAAAAGCGGAAATTTCTATGGATTTCGCAGCATCAAACACCACATTTTGCAGGTTGTTGCAGCCCGAAAATGCTTTAATCCCGAAAGACTCGATTTGCGCAAACGGGAATTCGGCAATCGAACTGTTTTGGAATGCGCTCATCCCCACGGTCTTTAACCCCGCGCCCGTAACGCTTTTTAGGGCGGTACAACCCGAAAATGCTTCAAAATCCACGGAAACCGCCGTGTCGGGCAACGCAATCGACTGTAATGTGGCATTGTCCTTGAATGCGCGCATACCGATGCCCGTTACCACCGTACCGCGAATGGTTGCAGGCACGGTAACATCCGTTTTATTCCCGACATATGCGGTGATTTTGCCGTTTTTGTCGATATCAAACAAATCTTCTTCCGACTTCGTAGAGCGCGTATATTTTTGGGTGACCACGCGACTCGGCAATTTGCCTTTGGAAATCGCTACGATGGAAACCTTGGTATCTGTGGAAATTGTCAGCGGTGCTTTGTACTGCTTGCCGTTCACAATCCCGATTTCGGGAAAATCGCTTTCGCTGTTGAGCACATACAAAATGATGGTGTTTTTTTCAAGCGAAGAAAGCACCAAAGAAAACGATTCGCGGAAGTCCCCGCCCGCTACGCTGAAAATCGGGTCTGCTGTTTTGGGTTGTTTGCTCAAAATGTATTTTAAATACAAAATCCCGTTGCCGTAGAGGTTTTGCCCCTCGTTTTCCACCACTTTGACAGCGTAGTCTTTTAACATTTGTTCCGCCTCTGCCGCCGTCTTGTTCGGATATACGGAACGGATAATCGCCAACCCCGCCGACACAAGCGGCGTTGCCATGGAAGTGCCGCTCATCAGCATATAAGTATTGTTCAAATAACTGCTTTTTACATTGTCACCGGGCGCGGCAATGTCAACGGTGTTGTTGTAATTGGAATAGGTGGCAAGTGTGTTTTGCTGCGACACGGCGCTGACCGTAATCGCGGACTCCACGCATGCAGGGGAATAATATGTTTTGGAAAGGTCTGCTTTGTCATTGCCTGCCGCGGCAACAACCTGCACGCCTTTTTCCACGGCAGCATTCACAGAATCGGTCATGGTTTGGCTTTCACCGGGCCCCGAAAGGCTCATATTGATGATGTCCGCGCCGTCTGCGACCGCACTGTCCACCGCAAGGGCAATCAGGCTTGAGGGGCCTTTGCCTTGGTTATTCAGCACTTTGTACGGCTTGATTTTCACATTGCTCAAGGTGTTATCCGCCAAAATCCCCGCCACGTGCGTACCGTGGCCGTAATCGTCCTCGCAGCTGTCCGGTTCGCCCGTTGTGCTCAAATTAAAATGATTTTCCAAAAGTCTGCCCGCAAGCAATTCATGGTCGGTATCCACGCCGCTGTCCAAAACCGCAACCACAATTTCAGGCATAGCAAGTTCGGCAAGTTGCAGTTTGATGTCCTCAAATCCGATTTGCTCCGACACCCAGGACTGCGCCTGTTCGCGTATCGGATACAAAAGTTCCCCGGCGCTTTTGTCAGGGAATGAAGACGCACTCTCCGTTTCGGCTTGCATAACGCGGATATAGTCCGGCTCAACATAGACCACATCGGGGCAGTTGAGGTAATAATTATAGGCGTTTTGCGCCGCATTTTCGGTTTTATACTGTAAAATATACAGATTTTTGTATCCGCTGACGCACTGTGTTGCGCCCTGTAAATCAATTTTTTTCTTCGCTTTCACAATCAACCGCTTCGACTGAAACGCTTTGTAAACCACAGCGCTGTTTTGTGTCGCGGCTTCCACGGTGTACCCGAATGCCTCTAAAACCTCGGTAGCAGGCACAATACATTTGCCGTTTTCAAACCTTGCAACGCTGTCCGCCGTGACGGTGTAAGCACTTTCGGGCGTTTGTACTTGCAACTCGGCGCTTTTGTTTTGCAACCGCACGCTGGTCTTCCCGTCGGAAAAAACGCCGGCTTCGTCGCCTTGCGTTTCAAAAGTAATCGGCAAGCGGCTTTCCAAACTGTCGGCATCGGCTTCATCCTCGGACTCGGTTTTAATGTACGCATCCGAAATAAAACTGTTGCCTTGGTCGTAAGTACGCACCAATTTAATCAAATCTGCTGTAAACGCAGATAAACCGTCCCCCTCGGCATCGGGCGCGGCAAACGCCGTAAGCCCCGCCGACAAGGGAAGCATACAAAGCACTATACATAAAAATACAGAAAAAAACCGTTTCCACATAACCGCAAAACCCCGCTTTGAGTTCCCGAAACTTTCCCGTTCGGTTAGGTATACTATACTATATTTCATTCTAAAATGCAATCGAAAACGCAATAATTTTGAAGTTTTTTCAACTTTTTTCACTGTTTTTGTTGATTATTTTTCCAAAGAAGAAATATATTCAAAAAAAACAGGAACATTCTAAAAAACGTTCCTGTTTTTTACCTATTCAACGAGCGACTTCACTTTACATACTCTCCGGTGCGGAGATTTTGAACGCGGTCAAGAGATTTACCATCACACTTCTGACGGCAAGGCAGAGATTTACGCGCGCTTGCCGAAGGCTTTCGTCCTCTACGCCGATTTTGCACGCGTTGTAATATTTGTGGAACAGCGTGGCAAGGTTGATGGCATACCGCGTGATTTTTGCGGGGTCATAGCCTTTTGCCGCCGCAATAATTTCATCGGTCAACGCCGCCAAATGGCGAATCAGTTCGTGTTCCTCGGGCGTGTTCAACTGTTCGAGTTCCGCCTCTGTGCACGCACGCGGCGTAACGCCGTCTGCCGCAAGTTTTTTGAGAATACTGCAAATGCGCGCGTTGGCATATTGGCAGTAATACACGGGATTTTGCGAATTTTCGCTCACCGCAAGCCCCAAATCGAAATCAATCGTCGAACCCGGCTCGCGCAAGTTGAAGAAAAACCGCGCCGCGTCAATCGGCACTTCGTCCAGCAAATCCACAAGCGTTACCGCGTTGCCCGTGCGTTTTGACATACGAACGGGTTCCCCGTCTTTCATCAAATTCACAAGCTGCATCAAAACCACATCTAAGCGGTTGCCGTCTAAACCGATGGCGTCGAGCGCACCTTTCAAACGCGCCACATGGCCGTGGTGGTCGGCGCCCCAAACGTCAATCGCCTTTTTAAAGCCGCGCGCTTCCATTTTGTTTTTGTGATACGCAATGTCCGCGGCGAAATAGGTCGGGTTGCCGTTTTGCCGAATGAGCACATCGTCTTTTAATTCGAGTTTGTCAATCTGCTCCTGTGTTTTGCCTGCCGCTTGCAGTTTTTCGGTTTGCACCTCAATATTTTTGTACCAAACCGCGCCGTCTTTTTCGTAGGTTTTGCCGTTTTCGGTCAGCGTTTTTATCACTTCGTCAATCGCGCCCTTATGCAGTTCGCTCTCGTGGAACCATTTGTCATAGGTGATGCGATATTTCGCAAGATTTTCCTGCATATTCCGAATGTTTTTCGGCAAGGCAAATTCTACCAATGCCGCACGGCGTTCCCGTTCGTCTTTTTCAAGATACCTGTCGCCATATACTGCGGCAAATTCCTTTGCGCGTTCGGTGATGTCCGCACCGTGGTAACTGTCCTCAGGCAGTTCGACAGCGTCCTCACCTTTAAACAACTGCTGATACCGAATGTCCAAAGACAGTCCGAATTTTTCAATTTGATTGCCCGCGTCATTGATATAAAATTCGCGCGTGACATCATATCCCGCCATTTCGAGCACCGCCGCCAAGCAGTCGCCCAAAGCGCCGCCGCGCGCGTTCCCCATATGCATGGGCCCCGTGGGATTTGCAGAAACGAATTCCACATTGACCTTTTCGCCTTTGCCATAATCGCTTCTGCCGTAATTTTCGCCTTTTTCGAGCACATCCAAAAGAATGTCGGCATAGAATTTGTCATTCAGGCGGAAATTTAAAAATCCCGCCCCTGCAACCGAACATTCCGAAAAATAACTGTCGGCAAGGTCAATGTGTTTTTCGATTGCCTGCGCGATTTTCACGGGCGCGGTGCGGAACACCTTTGCCCCGACAAACGCCGCATTGGTCGCATAGTCGCCGTTGGCTCTGTCCTGTGGGATTTCCACAATAAAAGGCGGCATCTCTGCTGCGGGCAGTTCCCCTGCGGCAATTGCCTTACCGAGCGCCTCCAATACAAGCGTATGCAGCGCGTTTTCTGTTTCCTTTACCAATTTCGACATAAGTTTAAACTTCTCCTTGTATATTCCCTATATTATAATATTTCATTTTAAAGTCACCGTGAGCGTCATACGGTTTTCAATCGCCGCTTGCGCGTGAAAATCGGTGGTATACCGAAAATGCAGCCGTCCGCCGTCTTTGGTGAGTTCGTTTTCCACGCGTTCGGTATACACGCCCATCATCAGTTCCCCATACGGGGTGCTGTATGCCGTGGAATTGCGTTTGCCCGCCTCAAAAAGCATTTCGCCGCCGAAGTCCCCCTCGCGCGTGACGGAGACCAAACTGTCCCCTACGGCGCGCACCGTGGTGCGACAGCTTCTTGCGTCCTCGTCATATTCCGTGTATTCCACCAAAAAGCCTTCGTCGGTTTCACAAATCGTCCCGACCACGCTCATTTCGATTTTTTCGGTTTCGCCGTCCATCGTCTGCGCGTTGCAAACTTCGATAAGCGCGTCCAATTTTTCCGTCATATTTCCTTCTCCTGTGCGAGGGTGAACAGTCTGTCTAACAGTTCCGAATACGGCACGCCGCTTTGCTCCATCAGTTTCGGATACATGCTGATGGAAGTAAATCCCGGCAGGGTGTTAATCTCATTGAACAGCACGCGCCCGGTATCTTCTTCCACAAAGAAATCCACGCGTGCAAGCCCCTCGCAATCCAGCGCCGCAAAGATTTTGACCGCCGCTTGCTGCACTGCCGCCTGCGATTCTTTTGCAATGTGCGCGGGGATTTGCAGTTCACTGCCCTCGTCTATGTATTTTGCTTCGTAATCATAAAATTCCTTGCATGGCACAATGCCGCCGACCACGGACGCCGCCGCACCGTGATTGCCGAGTACGGCACATTCCGCTTCGAGCGCGTTTTGCACCGCCGCTTCCACGACGACTTTGCTGTCCTCTTTGAACGCCGTTTCCATAGCGGTGAAAAATTCCGCGTGGGTTTTCACTTTGGAAATGCCGACCGAAGAACCCGCGTTGGCAGGTTTTACAAACATCGGGTAAGAAAGTTTCTGCTCTGCTTCCTCAACAAACGAGGCGGCATTTTTTTCGTAATCGTATTTCGTAATCGCCGCCCAAGGGGTTTGCTGCACGCCCACGCTGTCGGCAATCAAGTTGGTTACGGCTTTGTCCATACACATCGCCGAAGCGCGCACGCCGCATCCGACATACGGAATCCCCGCAATTTCGAGCACCCCTTGTACGGTGCCGTCCTCGCCGTTTTTGCCGTGCAAAACGGGGAACGCCGCGTCTATGCGGATTTTCTCCGTGCCCGTCTTTCGGAACACCAAAATGCCATGGTCTGCGCGGTCAAGGGAAACGGTCGCTTTGGTGCAGTTGCCGTCAAGCCATTTGTCGTCGGGGAGCGCGTCTGCGCCGCCCTCATACAAAAGCCACTCGCCCGTTTTAGTAATGCCGAGCATATACACCGCGTATTTGTCGCGCGGGATATTCGCAATCACCGACGCCGCCGACACGCACGAAACCGCATGTTCGCTCGACACGCCGCCGAATAAAATCAATACATTTTTCATCGAAATCACCCCAAAGTATCACCGAAGCACATCTGCTTTTACATATACTTATACATATACAGATAAACTATATCATATACCGCCCTTTTTCGCAATCACAAATTCACAAAAACTTAATGACAAACCGAAAAAACTATGATACAATAGTTAGCAATCTACAAACAAGGCAGGTTTTTGAAATGACGCATACCGATGCAATCGCCGCTGTATGGAAAGGCATTTCCGCCGCACTCGAAGAAAACGGCTTCTCGGCTGTTGTGCCCGAGGGCACCGAAAAGGGCGCACTGCCCACCGTGACGGACGGCGAGCATACTTATATGGAATTTACAGGCGCCAAAGGCAAACTGCGTTTGGAATTTTTCGGCGCACAGGCTTTGCTGTTCTGCACGGACATCAATGCCGACGAATCGACCGACGAGGATTTGAAAAAACTGTCGGCAAACTACTTCAACCCCGAAGAATTTGACGAGCGCGACATCAAATCGCTTTGCAACGAATTGAGCGACAGCATTCGCTCGAAATTCGGCAAAAAGACCGCTTCCAAAGGCAAAAACGGCAAAATGCCGACGCCCGTTTCGAGAAGCGCGGTCAAAAACGGCGCACAAAGTTATGACGGCAACACCCTTGCCAACCGCTTAACGGCAATGTATCCCGACTTAAAAGCACCGTATCACGAGAATTACGAAAAATACGGTGAATTTTTAGCGGACGAGTTCTTTATGCAGTACGGCGCCGCGCGCATCATTGCGACCATCAAATCGAGAAGCCGCCAAGACTGCCAAAAACTGTTCCGCATCCTCAACGATATTTACGAAAACGGCTCGAATGATACGCAAAGCTTAATCGCCGTGACCATTCTCGGTGAAATGAACAATGACCCCGCGTTACTCGAAACCGCAAAAGAATATATGTGTGACGATATGTGCGACACCGTGTTGCTCGTCAACAAATATCTGGCATCACCCAAAGGCAAACGCGCCAAGGAAAAAATGAAAAATCCGCCCGCATACAAGCCCAAGAAGGAGAAAAAGCCCGGTATGTTCGCCCAGGCAATGGCGGGCGCAGGCGGCGCAGGCGGTATGCCCCCGATGTAATCGGCGAAAAATCAGAAATGTAAACCACCACAGGCGCACCGTTTCCGGAAACGGTGCGCCGATTTTTCTGTATTTCCCGCTTTGTTTTCAACGATTTTCAAAAAAAGGTTTACAAACCAAATTTGTTGTGGTATGATAATTCTGCCGTATTGGGTATCATAGCTATCACTGCCGAATACGCAAAAATTTTCACAAGGGAGAGTTCCTAACATGAAGAAATTGGCATGCCTCATGGTTGTAGCTGTCCTCCTTGTCGTATCCATGGTCCCTGCTTTCGCAGCATCGGGTATCAACACCTGCGAGAAGGAAATCATCGACTATGTGAAAACCGCATATGTTGTTGACGGCAAAACCATCACGGTTCCCGCTGAGTACATCACTGCTCTCGAGAACGTGTTTACCAATGTGGACGTGACCGAAGAGCAGCATAAGGAAATCCAGGCTATCCTGGACGAAGCGCTTGCTTTCGTTAAGTCCAAGAACCTTCAGAAGTTGGAAGACATCACCGCTACCGGCTCCGCCAAAGCCCTTTTGGGTTATGCAGACAGAGCCCTCGGCGTTGTTGGCTACAAACTTTCTGCAAAAGGTTCCCTTTCGGATGCTGACCATGGTCTTTTGATCATCACCGATGCAAGCGGCAAAGTTGTCGCTGAATTGCATCCGGCGGTTATCACCAAGACCGGCGCAGATTTCTCTTCTGCAGCTTTCGGCGGCGTTGCTGCTTTGGCAGTTCTTGCTGCTGCAGGCGTAGCTGTTAAGCGCGTCCGTAAAGAGTCTGATGAAGACTAATTCCGACAAAAATCGGAGTAAGAAAAGCTATCGGAAGTGGTTTCTGCTGCTTCCGGTAGTTTTCTTATTATGCGGATACTTGCTGCTCTTCGCATGTCTTACTCCGATAATCGACCCCCTGCTTTCGGTATACAGACTGGCGTTTTCCGGCGCCAATGTCGAGACCATTGACGAACCCGGGGCGGGCAGCATATTCAATGGCTCCACCGGCCTTACAACCGGTCACTTAAATTGGGATGATTTCGAGTTCCCCGAATACGGCTCTGCATTCGGCAGAATTACCGTAGACGGCACCGATATTGATACAGATGTCATCTACGGCGACAGCACGGCGCTTTTGAAACGCGGCGCTTGTATGTCCCTTTACAGCCACATTCCCGGTTGTGGCAAAGGGATTTTAATCGGCGCGCACAACAACACCTACTTCCACACTTTGCAATATGTAAAAGAGGGCGCGCTTGTGCATTTGGAAACCACCTATGGCGTATACACCTACCGTGTATACAAAACGGAAATCCTCAAAAATAATGATGAGTCGGGCTACCGCAGCGAACTCAACGGCAATGAGGAAATTTTGCTTTTGTATACCTGCTATCCGAACGACACCATTGCCTCTACTCCGTACCGCTTTTTCGCATTTTGCGAATTCGTTTCGGGGCCGAGCGTGAACATGTATGAATAAAGGAGGGCGCGTATGACCAAAACCGCAAAACGGGCACGCTCCGTTATTTGTACCGTGCTCTCGTTTTTATTGAGTCTGTTCGTTACGCTCAGCGTTGTATGCGCTGCGTTGGGGCTTACGGCGCTCAATCCGAATTTCGCCGTCAAGACGGCGGCGCGTTCGCAATACAGCGAACATCTCGCGGCGGAACTGAAAGAGGAATTTGTTTCCTACGGCAACGCCTGCAACATCGACGAAACTTTTTTTGACGCGGTGTTTACAAACACGGTTACCCCCGCGAAAATCGATGCGGACACCGAAATCGTCCTGCAGGAATTTTACGCAGGTGAGGTGAAAGACGGCGTGCATACCGACGAATTGCGCGACGCACTGCTTTCAGACCTTTGCAAGTACGCACAGGACAAAGGCTATGCCGTAGAGCAAACCGAGGGCAATGAGATGTATGACAACTTAGTCACCATTTCCGAAGAGCTTTGCGATATTTACAACGCCTATGTTTCGGTATTTTCAATGTCTGTGTTCAAAACCGCTTCGCGTATGCTTGCAACTTACCGACCGTACGCGTGGTACGGCGCGGCGGCAGGTGCCGTGCTGTTCTCGATAACTGCCGTTCTCTTGCGGCTGTATTATCAAAAGAAAAAGAATTATTTGCGCTTTTTCATTTACGGATTTTCCTCTTCCGCGCTGATGTTGGCGGTTGGCCCCGCCGTCGCGCTTTGTATGCGCATCGGCAACAACATCAACATCGCTTCGGCGTCGCTTTATGACTTCGCCACGGGAATGCTCAACGGCGTTTTGCTTGCCGTTCTGCTTTCGGCGCTTGTGCCTGCACTCATTACCGTTTTGTTGGTATTCGTGCGCAAAAACGCGGTAAAAAACAACAAATAAGCGTAAAATCATTTTGACCTGAAAAGCAAAAAAACACCCGCATATTCCGAAAGGAATACGCGGGTGTTGCTGTTTTGATTGCAGAACTTATACAATTCCCTGTGCCATCATCGCATCGGCAACTTTCAAGAAGCCTGCGATGTTTGCACCAACTACGAAATTGTCTTCCTCATGATAGTCTTTCGCGGCGGTAGACATATGGTAGTAGATGCTTTCCATAATGCCTTTGAGTTTTTCGTCAACCTGTTCAAAGGTCCAAATGATGCGTGCGCTGTTCTGGCTCATTTCGAGTGCCGAAGTCGCCACGCCGCCTGCGTTTGCCGCCTTACCGGGCGCAAAGAGGATTTTATTCTCTAAGAAGTAATTGGTTGCCTCAATGGTGGACGGCATATTCGCGCCTTCCGCCACAGCGATACAGCCGTTTTTCACGAGCGTTTTCGCCGCATCCAAATCCAATTCATTCTGCGTTGCGCAGGGCAGTGCAACGGTGCAGGGCACTTCCCAAACTTTTTTGCCGGGTACGAATTTTGCGCTCGGTTTGTATTCGGCATATTTCGAAATACGCGCGCGCTCCTGCTCTTTCACCTGTTTGAGTATCGCAAGGTCAATGCCTTCTTCGTCATACACATAGCCGGAGGAGTCGCTTGCGGTCACGACTTTTGCACCGAGTTTCTGCGCTTTTTCAGTCGCGTAAATTGCCACGTTGCCCGAACCCGACACAACCACGGTTTTGCCTTCCATAGAATTGCCGTGCTGTTTGAGCATTTCTTCGGTGAGGTACACAAGGCCGTAGCCCGTTGCCTCGGTTCTTGCGAGAGAACCGCCGTAAGAAAGCCCTTTGCCGGTCAAAACGCCTTCGTGGCGGCCGGTAATCTTTTTATATTGCCCGAACAAATAACCGATTTCTCTGCCGCCTACGCCGATGTCGCCCGCGGGCACGTCGGAGTTCGGACCGATGACTTTATAAAGTTCCGTCATAAAGCCTTGGCAAAAACGCATCACTTCGTTGTCGCTTTTGCCTTTCGGGTCAAAGTCTGCGCCGCCTTTGCCGCCGCCGATGGGAAGGCCTGTTAAAGAGTTTTTGAAAATCTGCTCAAAGCCCAAGAATTTGATGATACTCATATCCACCGAAGGATGAAAACGCAAGCCGCCTTTATAAGGGCCGATTGCGCTGTTGAACTGCACACGGTAACCGCGGTTGACATGTACCACGCCTGCATCGTCCACCCACGGCACGCGGAACACGGTCGCCTTTTCGGGCGCGACCAAACGCTCCAAAAGCGCTGCCTTCTGGTATTGCGGATTGCTTTCTACCGCGGGAGCAATGGAATTAAGCACCTCGGTGACTGCCTGACAAAATTCCGGCTGATAATTGTAGCGGGTTGTGGTTCTTTCAAGAACCTCGCTGACATAACTCATAGTCGTTCTCCTTTTAAGCGTATTTAAAAAAATACATTCTGTAATTTATTGCTTTACAATTCTACTACGATAAAGCAAAAAATGCAAGAACATTCTTATAAAAATTCATTTTCAGTATGTGCGGTTTTTTTGTGAAAAATCACTGTCGCTTTGGGTTTTCGCTGTTTTATTAAAAAATCCTGTCAAAGAAAGACGCGCATTACGGTTTTGAAAATGCAAAGACTTGCAATTTGTCGAAAACGCGGCTTTTTCCCGTCGGAATTTTCGGGCATAGGAAAAAGCCCCGGTTGCGGTACCGGGGCTTTCCCTAATTGAGGGGTTGCTTGAGGAGGGGGTATAAAAGCACTCAGTCGGACGGGTTGCGGCACCCATCCTGTCGAGTACAAGTACACTATAAAGGTTAAATATGAACAAGCTATGAACATACATAAAAAAATTCGTCATATAATTGCGAAAAAAAGAAAAATAAAAAAATTTTTTAAAAAATCCAAACAAATGTTTGCAATTTAAGAACATTTGTGCTATGATAGAGAAAACCAAGGTGTACCGTGCAGAAATCGGCGTTTTTGCGCGTGTGCACCTCCGAAAAACCATTCCATTCTGATTTTCGGAGGATATTCTCATGAACAGCATCAACAAAACACAAAAAAAGATTTACGAATTCCTTTTGGAACGCAGTCAAAGCGGAATTCCGCCATCCGTGCGCGAAATCGGCGCGGCGGTAGGGTTGAAATCCACCTCCTCCGTGCAGGCAAATTTGGATGCACTTGAACAGGCGGGGTTTATTGAGCGCGACCCGAT
Source organism: Candidatus Fimenecus sp. (assembly GCA_052273845.1). Classification (GTDB taxonomy): domain Bacteria; phylum Bacillota; class Clostridia; order Oscillospirales; family Acutalibacteraceae; genus Fimenecus. The sequence continues at coordinate 12,932 of DAVZHM010000013.1, forward strand.
GCTCAAACGCTCTATCCGCGTGCTCGGGGAGTCCGAAAATGTAACGAGTGTGCCGCTTTTGGGCACGGTTACCGCAGGTGTGCCGATTCTTGCGGTGGAGCAGATTGAAAGTTACCTGCCCTACAACGGGCGTGTTTCCAAAGACAAACCGCTGTTCGCCCTGCACGTGCGCGGCGACAGTATGATAAACGCCGGCATTTTAAGCGGCGATATTGTGATTGTGGAGAAAACTCCCGCTGCTGAAAACGGCGAAATCGTCGTGGCGATGATTGAAGACGAGGCCACGGTCAAGCGGTTCTATAAAGAAAAAGACCACTTCCGCCTGCAACCCGAAAATGACGCTTATGCGCCGATTCTCTCCAAAGAGGTCATTGTGCTCGGCAAAGTTGTCGCCTTAATGCGGTATTATTAAACCCGTTCCATAAAAGCGAAGCGCCAACCCCTTAAAAAGGGTCGGCGCTTCCTTTTCGATTCGTCATATGCGGTGCAATAGAATCGGATGTCCTTCGTTTGATTTGCCGGAACCTGTCCGTTTCAGCGTATCGCCCGACAAAGCGTAACTTTCATTGTACGATTCTCCGTTAACCGTATAGTAAATTTTTTTGCGGTCCACAATATATGTTCCCGTGTACCCGTTTCTGACGGTTTCAAACAATTCATCACACAGCTCGCCGCTCTGCATACCGATTACCATTCTATCGTAGTCACTTAAACTTTTTCCGTCAATTCGTGCCATCCATTCGTAGTAATCTTCTAACGCCATGCACAAGAATCGCCTGTATTCATTTTCATTTAACGGCGTTGCAGAGGCAGTGTAGGTTCCGTCCTCATAATAGTAATATTGCGTTTGCAGCTCCATATTCAAATTGAACTGCAAATGTTCCAAGAAATTGCTGTTAAACACTTGATTCGGCGCAAGGCTTTCTTTGCCTTCCCGGCCGCCGTAAAACGCTGTGGGGGTAAAAGGCGCAGGCGGTTCGGTTGTTTGTGCAGCTGATGTTTCAGGCTTCGTCGTCCCCTCAGCAGCGGTTACCGTCGACGCTTGTGTCGATTGCTGTGTCGGTTGCTGTGTCGGAATGGGCGTTTTCTCTTTTTTGCAGGCGACGAGCGAACCCCAAAAGGGACAGCACCAAAAAAGCGACAATCGGACGCTTTGTCGAATATACCATACACTCTCCTCTTCCCGATATGTTTTATCGTTTCGTATTTTCCAAAATATTGCGCCGAAGATACGCGTAATGTAACTATATCGGATTTTTTCAAGGAAAGTCAACATAAAAGTCTATTTTTCATAGACTTTTATAAAAAGATTTTCCGATTATAACCCGTATCCGCTTTTTACAGGCTGTTTCCGCTCGGAAAACGGCTGAAATAACACGAAAGGGCAGGCTTGTAAAAAAGCCTGCCCGTTGTATTCTTATCAATCAACCTGCGCTCAGTTGTGCGTGCGCATCATCGTCAGGGAAACTGCGGCGCTCAATTTTTGCGCCCAAAGAACGGAACTTGTCCACCACATTTTCATATCCGCGCTCGATGTGCTGAATTTCTTCCAATTCCGTGACGCCGTTCGCCGCCATTGCCGCAATCAGCATCGCCGCGCCCGCACGCAAATCGTCTGCACGAACCGGTGCGCCTTTCAAGGATTCCACACCCTCAATCACAGCCGTTTTGCCGTTGACATGGATATTCGCGCCCATTCTTTGCAACTGCTCGGCATAGCGGAAGCGATTGTCCCACACGCTTTCGGAAACGAAACTCGTCCCTTCGGAAAGGCACAAAAGTGTGGAAAACTGCGGTTGCATATCGGTCGGGAAACCGGGGTGCGGCATCGTTTTGATGTTGCAATGCCCGGGGCGTTTGTGCATAATCACGCGCACTGCTTCATCGTCTTCAATCACGGTTGCGCCCGCTTCAATCAGTTTCGCGGTGATGGACTCCAAGTGCTTCGGAATGACATTTTTCACCAAAACGTCCCCACGCGTTGCCGCGGCGGCGACCATATATGTGCCTGCCTCGATTTGGTCGGGAATGATGGAATATTCACAGCCGTGTAAATGTTCCACCCCGCGGATTTTAATTACATCCGTGCCCGCGCCGCGCACATCGGCGCCCATGGTATTTAAAAAGTTTGCCAAGTCAACAATATGCGGTTCTTTTGCCGCGTTTTCAATCACGGTAAGCCCGCGCGCTTTGACAGCCGCCAACATCACATTGATGGTTGCGCCGACCGAAACCACATCGAGGTACACGGAATTGCCGAGCAGACGGTCTGCTTTCACGTTGACCATCGCGTTTTCTTCCATAGTGACTTGCGCGCCCAACGCTTCAAAGCCTTTAATGTGCTGGTCAATCGGGCGAAGCCCCAAATAACAGCCGCCGGGCATGGCGACCTCGGCGCGATGAAACCGCCCGATGAGCGCGCCGATTAAATAATACGACGCACGCAGTTGCTTGGTCAGTTCATGCTCCACAATATGTGACGAGATATGCCTTGTATCGATTTCAAGCGTGGTTTTGTTGATGTACTTGATGCCCGCGCCCATATTTTTCAAAATTTTAACCATTGCCGAAACATCGCTGATGTTCGGAATGTTTTCAATTCTGCAAATATCCTCCGCCAAAAGGGTTGCGGGGAGAATGGCAACAACCGCATTTTTTGCACCGCTGACCGAAACTTCTCCGGTCAGAGGCTGACCGCCGGTAATAATAAATTTATCCAAAGACGGTTCACTCCCTAATCCATTTTGTAAAATCTATAACACACAAAGAAAAAGTCAAAAAAGAAGTGCGAAAAATCACGCACAATCAGATGTTATTATTATACCACCGAAATGCAAAAAATAAAAGTACTTTTTCATAGAAATTTCATAGCGGTTTTTGTCAATTTTTGTATAGAAAAAATATACAAAATTATGAAATACGCATAGTGCGTTTTGCCGAAAGCACATAAATGAACACAAAACGGCGCGTCGACTTGTAAATCGGCACGCCGTTCGTTTTTTTGGTTTAGTGCATTATGCCTTGCCGGCACAGCCGAGCACGGTTTCGATTTTGTGGGAAACCACACCTTCAATCGCATCTCTTGCGGGGGTGAGGTACTGTCTGGGGTCGAAATGCGTCGGATTTTCTGCGAAGTGTTTGCGGATAGCTGCTGTCATCGCAATGCGAATATCGGAGTCTACGTTGATTTTGCAAACCGCCATGGAAGCCGCTTCGCGAAGCATATCTTCGGGAATACCGATGGCATCGGGCATTTGACCGCCGAACTCGTTGATGGTTTTCACATCGTCCTGATTGACGGAGCTTGCGCCGTGCAGAACAATCGGGAAACCGGGCAGTTTTTCTTCAACTTCTTTAAGAATGTCGAAACGAAGCTGCGGTTTCTGACCGGGTTTGAATTTGTATGCGCCGTGGCTTGTGCCGATGGCGATAGCAAGCGAGTCAACGCCGGTTCTGGTTACGAAATCGTAAACCTGTTCGGGTTTGGTGAAGTTTGCGTCTTCTGCGCTGACATTGACATCGTCTTCAATGCCTGCCAACTGACCGAGTTCGCCTTCCACGACAACGCCGTGCGCGTGTGCATATTCTACAACTTTCTTAGTCAGGGCAACGTTTTCCTCGTAAGGCAGGTGGCTGCCGTCAATCATAACGCTTGTGAAACCACCGTCAATGCAGGATTTGCAGGTCTCGAAATCGGGACCGTGATCCAAGTGCAAAGCAATCGGCAAACCGGTTTCTTCTGCTGCCGCTTTTACCATCGCAACGAGGTAATCGTGCGAAGCATATTTTCTTGCGCCTGCGGAGCATTGCAGGATAACGGGCGCGTTGAGTTTCTTCGCCGCGCGGGTGATTCCCTGAATGATTTCCATGTTGTTCACGTTGAAAGCACCGATGGCGTAGCCGCCTTCATAGGCTTTCTTGAACATTTCGGTAGTGGTTACTAAAGGCATATTTTTTCACTCCTTGAATAATTTGCGTCTTTTATTTGCGTGAAAAATCCACGTTCGGATTTATTATACAATATTGTGAAAAGGTTGTCAAACCGTAACGCCAGGCAAAAGAGAGAAATATACTGTTTTGGGGGTGAAAGATTTGGATACTTTTTTCTGTTCCGGGGATTTTTCCGCATTTTCGGCAGCATTCCCGACCGCCGACACAGCAGATTTCTTTCTTTTACAAGGCGAAAACGAATGGGCAAAGCAAGCCTTATTTTCTGCGATTTGCAAAATTGCCGTCGAGGAAAAACTACCGTTTGTGCGCGTGCTTCACGCAGACTCCGCGGCAAAAACCGTTGCCGTTTATCTGCCGCAAGCGCACCGCTTTGCCGCAGACGCCGATTATTTTGCGACGCTCTGTAACAAGCATGAGACCGCAAAACGGTACAGCGTGCCCGTATTCGAATATCTTTCACCCGACGGTGAAACTGCCTACGGCGTTTGCGGAAAAGCCGCAGAGGAAGCAACAGCGCGCGCCACAGCGTTTTTGCGTGTGGCCGCATCCGCCCGAAAAAAGAGCGCCGAAACCCTCGCCGCAAACGCAGACCGTGCAAAATATTGCGGGCGGTGTTGGAGTTCGTAGATGCCGTTGCGCCGTATGCCCAAGCAAAACGCGGCAAAGTGCTTTTTCGGCGCAATTTGAGCACCGTAACCGCTTGGGGTATACACACGGTTTACAATCCGTTCCGTCAAAGCAATCTGCGCACAGCGGTACTGCGTGATGTGTACGGTGGAATTTCACCGCTGTTTTTGCAAGGGCTTTCCACCGCCTGCACCGAAATCGGTATTGATGTGTGCCTTTACACAGAACCGCTGTCCGAAACGCCCGCACATTTGGTTTTGCCCGCGTGTAATTTGGCGTTTTTCACTGAAAATGATTTACACCCTTTCCCGTTTCGTGCGTGCGGAGAACTCGGCGCAAGCCGTTTCATCAAGCGTTCTGCCGCACGGGCGGTTTTGCCCGATTTGAAGAATTTGCACGCAGAGGCAGACGACGCTTTGGAATGCGCCTCGTTTTCGCTGTATGAAGCAGACGAAGCACAAAGCGTTTTGCGCCGTATTGAAGAAAACGCGACCGACCGCACCGCGCTCAGCACGGTGCAGGAATGCCTTTTGCGAGACTTTTTTGATTTTCGTCATTTTGCTGAAAAAGAAAATAATTTTAAGTGAATATAAATTCACTTTTTATCAAGGTTTTATCGGGAAAACCCTTGATAATGCGTTGTTTCTTCACTTATTCGTTCTGAATGTTCAAAAATTTTATTGTTATTATTCACAAAAATTTTAAAAAATAATTGTGCAAAAACACTTGACAAATCCGTCAAACGGGTGTATGATACAGTCACAATCAAAGGAAAGGAGTGACAGATATGGCAGATTATGCAGCATACAAAGAGGCTTATGAGTTGCAGCTGATTGATGAGTTGGCAAACGAAAAATTCTCTTGGAGTTCCCTGTTGAAAGCATTCCAACTTGCCGCGCTTACAAACGCTTAAAGTCGGGGTCTTTCTCCAAAACTTGCCCATATCCCGCGCAAGCGGGTTTATATATATGTTTTCCCCCTCTCTTTTTTATACAACTCATAGCAGATAAAACCCCTGTGCCATTTTGGTGCAGGGGTTTTATCTGTCTGTATGCAAAAAGGAGCCTATACAAATGCCCCACACGAAATTCGCGCGGGGCACAAGATGCTTTACTGTTGTTTTTGGATTATCTGCCGAGATACGGCATAGGATTGACGCGGTTGCCGTTGATACGCACTTCAAAGTGCAAATGCGGCCCCGTAACGTTACCCGTAGAGCCAATGTTGCCGAGCGCCTGCCCCGCCGAGACTTTTTGCCCCGCCGAGACTTTCAACGAGCCGCGCAGCATATGCGCATACAGCGTGGTAACCCCGTTGCCGTGGTTGATAATCACATGATACCCGTAACTCGAATGATACCCTGCCGTGACCACGGTGCCGCTGCCTGCCGCCACAACCGGCGCACCGGTACTGCCGCCGCCGGGTTTTACGATATCAATGCCGCCATGGGAACCGGAACGACGATACCCGAATCCCGAAGAAACGGAATACGCCCCCACCGCAGGCCAAATAAAGCGCCCGCCGTAACTTGTGGTGGAATACGAACCCGAATACCCCGAATAGCCCGAGTACGAGGACTTTTTGGTACCGACCTGAATCACTTCGTCCACCGGTTCGCGCGTAGTTTCCCGCGAAACCTCTTTTACAGAGGTGCGCACGCCGTCCACATAGGTAACAAGTTCCGTGATAACCTGTTCGCCCTCAACGCCCTTTTGCTTGGTGCGCTTTGTGCCGGAATACAAACTCGCAGTTTCTTCTTTCACCGTTTGATACGGCACGGACACCGTGCGTGTTTCCGTTTTGGTCACCTGCACCTGAATATAACTGACTTCACGCGAAATCAAAAGTTGCTGACCGAGTTTAATCATCTCCCCCACGCCGGGGTTCAGCGCGAACAATTCTGCCGTGGAAAGTCCGAATTTTTGCGCGATGCCCGAAATGGTATCGCCCGCTTCCACGGTGTAATACTGTGCCGCTTCTTTTTTGGAATTGAGTTGTTGCGCCAAGCGGCTTGCATCCCAAACCGTTTCCGTGCCGTCGGGGTACAGGCCCTGCACATACGAAATATCTTCCACAAAACCGACTACGGCGTTTTCATCATCAGTTTCATAATTGCGCAGAATATTGTCAAACACCGCCGTGGCGTCTGTTTCGTTCTTCACCGCACACAAAAACACATCGTCAATATAAATGCCGCAAGCATTGGTCACCTTGCGGTTGCTTCGCTCGATAATTTCATCACAAAGCACCGCCGCGTCGCGAAGTTCGCTGCGCTTAACCGGCTTAATGGCATACCCCGCGGATTCGTTCACCGTTGCACTTTCCACTTTGGCAGCGGTCGCCAAACGCGCCGACGCCTGTTCCTGCGCTTCGTGATACACCGCTTCGCTTTCCACATAGCCGATAACCGAATCGTTGTATGTGACTTCCAAAGCCAATGTACGGTCGGAATACTGCCCGATTACCACGCACAAAAGCACAAACGCCGCAATCGGCAACCCTGTATTCACCGCAAAGCGAAACACCGTGCCGTGCCGCCCCAGCGCTTTGCGCGCATAAGTGTGAAACAGTTTCGGGGCGTTTTTACGGTCATTTTTCCAAATATCCCGTATTTTCGCCTGCACGCGGCGGATATCCGAAAACAAATCTTTCACTTCCGCCGTCACGCGGCGCACCGCGGCAGACACAAGCCGCGCGGCCCAAAAGAACAGCGCGGTCAATACCGTGCCGATGGCTTTCAGCGGAATTTTCAGTTTGTGGAACACAAAGCGAAACGCGTCGCGCAGTAAATATCCGCTTTTTAAGCCGAGAAAATATATATTTTTGTAAAACACATCAAACATTTTGAACCTCTTTCTGCCGCTTCGCAACAGACAAAAACCAACCGTGCAAAACGGAAAAAAGTAAATTATACGAAGTATAGTATAGCACGGTTTTATGTAAAATTCAAGAGCGCGCCCAAAGGCACGCGCATCCGCAAGCGAAAACAAAAAGAAAAGAGCGCGTGCAAAACCGCACACACTCTTTTCTTTGTCGGAAAACACCGCTATAAAAACACATTTATGAAAACACAGTATTATGCAATCACGGTTGCGCCGCTGTTGGAAGCGGGCACAAAGCCGATCCACATTTTACCGGTATTCAGTTGCAGTTGGGCACCGCTTTCATCGGTCAGTTTGAGCGGTGCGGTCGGGGTGGAAGCCGCCCCCTTTGACCATTTGATATTCTGATACGTTCCGTTGGAAACATAAACGCCCGTGCCGCTTGACAAATCCCAATCCTTATGTTTATCCGAGCCGGGCACGCCGCTGACATTTGTATACAAAATCAGCACGTTCGAGACCGCCATGGTCGTGCCGTTTGCATCCTTCATTTCGGAAGAATTCATATAGTTGTAATACAAGCCGTCCTCGGCGTTATACTTAAAGGTATGTTTATACGCGTTTGAGAATACCGCCAAAACGCTGTTGCAAGTCCCGCCCGAAAGCGTTTGCTTTGTATCCGCAAAGGCAAAAGGTGAAGCGTTCGCTTCCTTTATATCGGTACGCAAACCCTTGTCGGAAATGGCTTTTCGAATATTTTCGCCCGTTGTATAGGCAGTATGTTCCTTTGCCACTTTTCGGGAATTGTCGCGCGCGAAATAGGAGCCGGCATACAAGCCGTCAATATCGTCCACACCGTCATTTTTCAAAGTGTCATAAGCATATGTGCTGCCGCCGAAATGGACATAAATCGCGTCAAAGCCTTCTGCCAATTCCACATAATCGTGCCGTGCACTGCGTGTGGGGCCGACCTTCGGAATATCCTGCGTATCGGCGTACAGCCACATCATACGCGTAATGCCGCCTTCCACAACGCCCTCTACGACCACATCAGGCGTGCTCAATCCCCATTGCGGACGCGCTTCGGGGGAGTTTTCCACCATAATTGCCACGGGGCGTTTGCCGATTGCCTCTGTACGCAGTTCCAATCCCGTCAAGGGATTTTGATTTGTGGGTTTTGCCGCAGTCGAGGTTTCCGTGGTGGACGGTACTTCTTCTATCGGCGTTTCTTTTTTGCCGCACGCCGTAAAAATCGAAGCGACCAAAGCCGCGCACAAAAGCGCGGAAAAAATTCGTTTTGTTATTTGTTTGCTCATGGGATTCCCTTTCATTTCTCACACGAATATTCTTTATTTATTGTACCACAAACGGGAAATATTGCAAGCCGTTTCCCGTAATTTACAAAAAATATGGGTGTGCATACAAAAACGCGCGCTATATATTGTGTATTTTGCCGTATGGACGGCAGGTTGCGCCCCGCACTTGTCCGAACGAAAAAAATCTGCTATACTGAAAGCAAAAGAGGTGAGGCATTTGACGCGCGAACAATATGCGAAATGGAGTCAACCGTTTCGCAAAAGCCGAAAATTGCGGCAGGCGCTTGTCTATACAGATTTGCTTTTAACGGGCCTTGTGTACCTTTCGTACCCCGTTTTGCTTTGCGTTTTGTTTTTCACAAAAGATGTGCGGCTGTGGCGATGCTTTTTCGTGCCGTTCATCTCCTTTTTGGCGGTCAGCGGACTGCGAAAGTTAATTGACGCCGAACGCCCGTATGAAAAACTGCATTTTCAGCCGATAATCCGCAAAGAAAAACACGGCGAATCATTCCCGAGCCGCCATGTGTTCTCTGTATTCGTAATCGCCCTTGCGTTTTACTACACCTTTTGGCCCGTCGGCATTGTTTTAACCGTGTTCGGCGTTTTGTTAGCCGCCGTTCGGGTTTTGGGTGGCGTACATTTTCCGCGCGATGTGCTCGCAGGCGCCGCAATCGGCATTTTTGCAGGGGTGTTGGGATTTTTCGTGCTATAAAATAATCTCCATATACTGCCGCTGTTTTTGCATACCGATTGCCTCATAAAAGCGAATGGCATTCTCGTTGCATGCCCAAACATTCAAATCGAGATTATAACAACCGAGTGCCCGCGCTTCCTCTGCGGCACGCGCCATCAGCGCTTTGCCGATGCCGCCGCGCTGTGCGGTTTTATCCACGCACAAATCGTCCACATACAGCGTGCGGTAGGGATGCTGTGCGAAAAAGGGGTCGTCCTTTTCTTTCAAAACGCACATCACATAGCCGTTGACGCGGCCATTTTCATCGACAGACACAAAAATACGCTCGTCCGCCTTGCGGAATTTCTCACACAGGGCAGGAACATCGTATTTCGGATTTTCGCCCGAAAAAATATCGGGGCGCCCCTCGTGGTGCAACTGCACAATGTCTTTCAGCAGTTCGTGCACGCGCGGTGCGTCTTTTTCTTCTGCTTTGCGAATCATAAAATACCCTCTTGTTATAAATATTGGGGCGGACTTTTGTCCGCCCCGCTTTTGTTTAGTCTTTCAAAACCGATTTATACAGTTTGATGTATTCATTGGCGGATTTACCCCAGCTGTTGTCGCACTCCATGGCGCGTTTCACGAGGATTTTCCACCCATCGGGTTTTTGATATCCCTCTACCGCGCGGCGAATGGTATGCAGCATTTCGTGGGCATTGTAATTGGCAAATGTGAAGCCGTTGCCCTCGCCGTCGCCGCTGTCATGGATGCTGTCGCGCAAGCCGCCCGTTTCGCGGACAATCGGAATCGAGCCGTAGCGCAGCGCAATCATTTGCGAAAGACCGCATGGCTCGCTCTTTGATGGCATCAGGAACAAATCGGTGCCCGCATAAATCTTGCGCGAAAGGGACGGAATGAAGCCGAGTTTCAAAGCGAATTTGTCGGGATATTTCGCCGCCATTTGCTTGAAAAATTCCTCATACTGCCATTCGCCCGAACCGAGCACAACCATTTGAATTTCGGAAGTCGCCAACAGTTCATCGAGCACGGCTTTCACAAGGTCAAGCCCCTTGTGGCCGACCAAGCGCGTCACCATGCCCATCAGCGGCACATCGTCACGCTGCGGCAAGCCCATCAGTTCCTGCAAACCGCGTTTGTTTTCCGCTTTGGAGGAAAAATCGGCGGCGGAGAAATTTTTGAAAATGTCCTTGTCCGTCTCGGGGTCGTAACTTTCAGTATCAATGCCGTTCAAAATGCCCGAAAGTTTCCATTTGCGTTGGCGCAGAATGGTGTCGAGGCCGTGCGAATACCACGGGTCGAGGATTTCGTCGGCATAAGAGGGGCTGACGGTGGTCACGCGGTTGGCGGTTTCAATCGCCGCTTTCATAAAGTTGACGTCGCCGTCATACTCGATAAGGCCCGTGTCTTCGGGGCGAAGCCCCAACACATCACCGATTAACTCCTTGCCGTAAGTGCCCTGATACTGAATGTTATGAATGGTAAAAATAGTTTTGATGTTTTCATACCCCGGGCGGGTGGCGTAGAGCGTGCTGTAATACAGCGGGGTGAGCGCCGACTGCCAATCGTTGCAATGAATGATGTCGGGCTTAAAGCCGATGTGCGGCAAAATTTCGAGCACCGCACGCGAGAAAAATGTGAAGCGTTCGGCGTCGTCGTAATAGCCGTAAATACCGTCGCGCTTGAAATAATACTGATTGTCAAGCAAATAATAGATTACGCCGTTTGCCTTTGCTTCAAAAATGCCGCAGTATTGCCGCCGCCACGCCACGGGGACGGAAATACTCGTCAAAAAGGTCATACTGTCCTTTAATTCCTGCCGAATGCCGTCATACAGCGGCATCACCACTCGGCAGCCGATTAAGCGTTTGCGCAAGGCTTTCGGCAACGAACCTGCCACATCGGCAAGCCCACCCGAAGCCATAAAAGGCAACGCTTCGCTGGAAACATATAATACTTTCATAAACCATACTCCTTACATACGATTGGCGAGGTCGGAAAGTTGCGCGTAATAGTCCAAAATGTTTTGGAAGTAGGACGAACGCACCAAAACAATCGCCAAAATGCACACCACAAGAACGGGAATGACCGCGCCCAAAATTTTGGAAATCAGCATACGCCGCCGCAATTTCTTCAACTGCGTTTCCAACGATTCCACGCGTTCTTCGAGCGCCGCAATTTGTGCTGCCGCACCGCCAAAAGCCGTCTGCGCTTTTGGGGAAACCGCCGCAGGTACTGCCTGCGCGGGGCGTGGGGTTTGCGGGCGCGGAATGCTGTTTTGATAACAAATCCGCGTCAGCGCCGCCGTAACCGCCTCACTGCGCACGCCTTTGGTATCCACCGAAAGAATACTGCGAAGCCACGCATCATTTTCGGCAGGATTTTTCAGCGTCTGCTCCAACTGCTTGCGGCAGTAGGGGCACGCACGCACTTTTAATCCCTCAAACGCAATTTCAGCCAAATCCATTTGCGCGGTATGATTGCCGCACAGCGCGCACCGTTCGTCCATTAAATCACAATCCCTTTTCCGACAAACACGGGATAATTTTCCGCGCCCGAAAGGGTTTTGTTCGGGGTGATTGCCACACTCTTATCGGCAATGGTGTAATTGAGCGTAGAACCCGATGCCACAAAACTGCCCTGCATCAAAATGGAGTTTTTCACCACCGCGCCCTTTTCCACACGCACGCCGCGGAACAAAATCGAATTTTCAACTTCGCCGTCAATGATACAGCCGCTGGCAATCAGCGAGTTTTTGACGGTCGAACCCAAACCGTAAATGGCAGGCATATCGTCGCGCACCTTGGTGTAAATCGGACGGTCGGGGTTGAACAGTTCCGCGCAGTTCGCGGGGTCTAACAGTTCCATACTCACTTTGAAATAATCCGCAAGCGAGTCAATCGTGTGGGCAAAGCCTTTGACGGGGAACCCGAAAATCCGCAGTTTCGCTGTATTGCCCTGCATAATATCGCGCTCAAAATCCTCTTGGTTGAGGCTGACCGCTTCGTTCACAAGCCGCTGTAACAGTGAGCGTTTCATCAAAATCATATTGAGCGAATAATCCACTTCGCCCGTGACGTTCGGCGCAAGCGCAATGCGCTCCACGCGATTGTCATCGTTCAAATTGAGTTGCATAATGTTGTCGAGCTTCGGCAATACCCCGCGCTTGCAAACCACGGAAATATCCGCATTGTTTTCCGTATGGAAACGCATCAACTCGTCAATATCCAAATTCAGCACGGTGTTGCAGTCAGACAAAAGCACATACTCCTCATTAGAGCGTGCGATGAAGCCCATCACGCCGCGCAGCATTTCCACGCGGTTGGTATAGGTGCCCGTGTTGCCCGCCGAAGAAAACGGCGGCAAAATGAACATCCCCTCGGTTTTTCTCGACAAATCCCACGGTTTGCCCGTGCCGAGGTGGTCCATCAAGGACTGATAGTTGCTTTTCGTAATAACGCCGACTTTTTCCATACCGCTGTTGACCATATTGGAAAGCGCAAAGTCAATCAGGCGATACCGCCCCGCAAACGGCACGGAACCCATGGTGCGCAAGCCTGTGATTTCGCTCAGACACTCGTCATATTTGTTGGAATAAATGATACCTAAAATGTTGTTGCCCGTCATCGCTTACGCCTCCTTTACATCTTCGTCAACTATTGCCTTGGGGGCAACGCGCGCATTTTTATGCACCGTTACGCCCGAGCCGACCACGGCTACGCCCCAATCGGCAAGATTTCCCATGTCCTCGGGGCGTTCTCCGACGACGGCGTTTTCTTCAATCACGGCATTTTCTGCGACAATGGCGTATTGCACCACCGCGCCTGCTTTAATCACCGTACCGGGCATCACAATGGAGTCGCGCACCACGGCGCCCTCCTCCACGGTGACATTGTGGAACAAAATCGAGAAATCCAATTCGCCGAATACCTGCGAGCCCTCGCCAATCATCGAGTCCTGCACGGTTGCCGTCGGCGCCACGTAATGCGGCGGCGCGGTGGGCGTTTTGGAATAGATTTTCCAAGTCGGGTCGGACAAATCCAAATCCACTTTCGGATTTAACAAGTCCAAATTGGCTTCCCAAAGGCTGTCAATCGTACCGACGTCTTTCCAATAGCCGTCAAATAAGTACGCATACATTTTCTCGCCCGCGTTGTGCATGGCTGGAATGACATCGTGCCCGAAATCGTTAGAGGAATTCGGGTTTGCTTCATCGTCAATCAAATACTGACGCAGTTTGCTCCAAGTGAATATGTAAACACCCATGGACGCTTTGTTGCTGCGCGGATTTTTCGGTTTTTCTTCAAATTCGGTGATTTTGTTATCGTCATCGACCAGCATCAAGCCGAAGCGCGAAGCCTCCTCCCACGGGACTTCGAGCATTGCAATGGTGCAGGCGGCGCCTTTTTCTTTGTGATAGGCGAGCATTTTGGAATAATCCATTTTATAAATGTGGTCGCCCGACAAAATTGCCACATATTCGGGATTGTAGCGGTCAATGAAGGTGATGTTTTGGTAAATGGCGTTCGCCGTGCCTTTGTACCACTCCGACCCTTTGATTTGCTGATAGGGCGAAAGAATATGTACCCCGCCGGTGGCGCGGTCCAAATCCCAAGGCTGCCCGTTGCCGATATAATCGTTCAATTCCAAAGGCTGATACTGCGTGAGTACGCCGACGGTGGAAATGCCCGAATTCACACAGTTGGAAAGCGGGAAGTCAATAATTCTGTATTTGCCGCCGTAGGGAACGGCGGGTTTTGCAATGTTTTTCGTAAGAATGCCCAGACGCGAACCTTGCCCGCCTGCAAGCAACATTGCAATGCACTCCTTTTTGCGTGCCATATGTTTTCCTCCTTTAGGATAATTTTAAAAGCGCAGAAGAACAGTTTACCGCGTTTTCTTTAAATAGATTGTCGAAAGCGGCGGCAAATCCAAAGAAATACTTTGCTCGAAGCCATGCATATTGATGGCGTCGGTTTTGATTTTTTCTTTGTCGCCGCGTCCCTCGCCGCCGTAAGCGGTATCGTCGGAATTGAAGAACACTTTGTAGTTGCCTTTTTTGGGCACCCCGATGCGATAATCCGCCCGTTCAACATTCGTGAAATTGCAAACGGCGATGATTTCCTTGCCGCTTTCATCAATGCGGCGGAACGCAATCACGGAATTGTCTTTATCGTCGGAGGAAATCCACGAGAAACCCTCCCACGAATCGTCCACTTCCCACATCGGTTTGGTCTTTTTGTAAAGCAAATTGATTTCGCGGAAGTAATTTTGCAGTGCACGGTGTTTCGGATAATCGAGTAACAGCCAATCCAAGCCCTGCTCGTAATTCCATTCAATAAACTGCCCGAACTCCTGCCCCATAAACATCAGTTTTTTGCCGGGATGCGCCATCATATAGCCGACAAAAGCGCGCACGCCCGCGAACTTCTCGTCATACGTGCCGGGCATTTTGTCAATCAGCGATTTTTTGCCGTGCACAACCTCATCGTGCGAAATCGGCAACACGAAGTTCTCGGAGAATGCATAGAACAGCGAGAATGTAATGCAATCGTGGTTGTATTTGCGAAAAAATCCGTCCAATGCGAAATAGCGGAGAATGTCGTTCATCCAACCCATATTCCACTTAAAGTTGAAGCCCAAGCCGCCCATAAACACGGGTTTTGATACCATCGGCCAAGCGGTGCTTTCCTCGGCAATCATCAAGGCGTAGGGGTAATCGCGGAAAATGTTTTGATTGAGTTCTTGCAAAAATTCAACCGCTTCCAAATTTTCGCGGCCGCCGTTTTTGTTGGGAATCCACTGCCCCGCTTCGCGGTCATAATCGAGATACAGCATCGACGCCACCGCGTCAATGCGCAACCCGTCAATGTGAAATTCTTTAAGCCAGAATGCCGCGCTCGACATCAAGAAAGAACGGACTTCGTTTCTGCCGTAGTCAAACACGCGCGTGCCCCACGAATAATGTTCGCCCTTGCGCGGGTCGGCGTATTCGTACAGCGGCTCGCCGTCAAATTCATACAGGCCGTGCGCGTCTTTCGGGAAGTGGGCGGGCACCCAGTCGAGAATCACGCCCAACCCCGCATTGTGGCAGGTGTCAATTAAATACATCAAATCTGCCGGCGTGCCGTAGCGCGAAGTCGCGGCGAAATAGCCGGTGACCTGATACCCCCACGAGCCGTCAAACGGATATTCCGTCAGAGGCATAAATTCAATGTGCGTGTACCCCATTTTTTTTACATACGGCACCAATTCGTCCGCAAGCGCGCGGTAGGAATAGGAATTGCCGTCGGGATACTGTTTCCAAGAGCCTGCATGGATTTCGTAAATGTTGACGGGCGATTTATACACATTCTGCGTACCGCGCGCGGCACACCACGCTTCGTCCGTCCATTTGTAGCAATCGGTGATTTCATAATATTTTGTCGCCGTGCCCGGACGCGTTTCCATATGCACGCCGTACGGGTCGCATTTCATCGTGACCTTGCCGTTTTCGGAAACGATACGGTATTTATAGGTGGCGTAGATTTGCACATCGGAAAGCGTTGCTTCCCAAACGCCGTCGCTGTCGGGCACATAGTGCATCACATCGGCGTTTTCGTCCCAATCGTTAAAATCGCCGACCACGCTGACCGACGCGGCGTGCGGCGCCCAAACGCGGAAAGTTACATCGCCCGCAGCGGTTTTATGTGCACCGAAATATTCGTATGCGCGTGCGTTACTGCCCTCATGGAACAGGTACAGCGGCACATCGTGCTCCGATTTCGGCTTTGTAGGCGTTTTCGCCTTTTTTACTTCTCTCGGCATACCATTAACCTCACAGTGTATTCGGGAAAGCGTCTATTTCCCTATATACACATATTTTAACAAAGCAATTTTGATTTTTCAAGTAGTTTTTGACATTTTAATCAAAATTTCACAAAGCCCGCTTACAGGCGTTTGTGCAGTTTGTTACAAAAATCTTATGTTTTTTGACACATTTCCGCACAAAATCCGCACTGTGCACGCGTGGCGTGACCAAATCGCCGCGTGTAACGCGGGGTAAATCGTAGGTTTACTTTGTGCGAAATTTTTACAAATCCTCTCGAACCGCGCAGGGCGCGAAGCGAATCGCACGCGTGGCGTGACCAAATCATTGGTTTACTTTGTGCGAAATTTTTACAAATCCTCTCGAACCGCGCAGGGCGCGAAGCGAATCGCACGCGTGGCGTGACCAAATTGTTGGTTTACTTTGTGCGAAATCTTTACAAATCCTCTCGAACCGTAATTTGTGCGTTGGGGAAATCCCTTGCGGACAGGCGAGAACGCCTGTCCCTACGCGTTTGTTTTATTTTGTGCGTTTGGGGAATCACCTGTCCCTACGCGGTAAATTTATTTCGTGCGTAGGAGGGGCGACGACTCGGCGCCCCGCGGATTTTGATGTGATTTGTTGCGGGCGCGCAATGCACGCCCCTATGCAAAAATACAATCCGTGTTTGTGGGTCAGATTCCAATTTTTCCTTATTACCACACGGCAAGTCCAAAAATACGGACTTTGCTGCCGTGCGTTTCTTGTTTCTCTCTTTCCTGCGTGCTATTATCGAAAACAAGCCCCGAACATTTGTTCTGTTTTGAAAGAGAGGTGCAATATGACGCTTTCCGAATTATCCTGTGAATACCGCCGTGAGGAGACGAAACTGACCGGGCAAATCGACCGTTTTTTGCCTGTTGCAAAATCCCTGACCGGTGACAGCAAGCGCGAAGCCTATCGCCGCCTTGCGTGCCTGTATGAAATGCGCCGCGATGTGCGGCTAACTGCGCAAACACTCGAAAATTACTACCAAAATAAGGCCGAACACCGCGTCTATCATAAAAATGGACAATATTTTTCGGGAAAGATGTAGCAGTTTGTGAATTTTTCTATTGATAATTCCTTGTCAAAACTGTATAATATCAATTGTATGGTTAAGGTGACGGGATATTTCCGCGCCTTAAGAAAGGAGTTTAAAACATTATGAACTATTCCCATGAAGTTGAAAAAATGTGCTGTGTCGCCAAAGGCCCCAAGCACGGTCCCGCCCCCATTCCCGAGGAGGGCAAATGGGTAAAGGCTTACGAGATTAAAGACATCTCGGGCTTTTCGCACGGTGTAGGCTGGTGCGCACCGCAACAGGGCACTTGCAAACTTTCGCTGAACATCAAAAACGGCA
>DAVZHM010000014.1:0-29984 GCA_052273845.1 Candidatus Fimenecus sp.
ATACCGTTTTAAACCATATCGGGTTCGACTCTCCTTACTTTAATCAATCAATAGGAGAAAATCTATGTCCGGATTCAGAGAACCGCTTAAAAGCGCCTCGGAATACCGCAGCTTGCAGACTGCCGTTGAAAAACAACGTCTGCCGCTCGGTGTTTTGGGGCTTTCGCCGATTCACAAAGCGCACATTGTGGATATGCTTTGCGGCAACCTTTCGCGCAAGGCTTTGGTTGTGTTGCCCGATGAAGCGAGCGCAACAAAACTCGTAGCCGATTTGCAAACCTTCGGCGTTTCTGCCGCGCTTTATCCGGAGCGTGAATTTATTTTCAATACTGCCGCCGAAATCCGTTCTCACGAATATGAACAACGCCGCTTGCAGGCGTTGGTAGGCTTGCTTTCGGGTGCGGTACAGGTGGTGGCGTGCTCTATTTCCGCCGCCATACAGCGCACCGTGCCGCCCGCCGATTTGCGCCGCCGCGCCGTAACCGTAAAAACCGGGGAAGATATAAAAATTCAAGACCTTGTTTCCGTGCTTTTGGAAAGCGGCTACACGCGGTGCGATATGGTTGAGGGCGTCGGGCAATTCTCTTTGCGCGGCGGCATACTCGATTTGTTTGCCACGGGGGAAGAAAACCCCATCCGTATGGAATTTTTCGGCGATACGGTCGAAACTATGTCCTATTTCGATTTGCAAAGCCAACGCCGAAACGAACGGCTCGAAGTTTTTTCGTTAATGCCCTCCACCGAAATTTTATTTTCAAGTGATGAAGCGCTCGCACAAAAAATCGAAACGCTCGCTTCGGGGTTAAAGGGCAAACACGCCGCAAAACAAAAGGAATCGCTGTATGCGGACATCGAACGGCTGAAAAGCGGCGTCAAACTGAATTCCGCCGATAAATATTTGCCGCTTGCCTATGAAGCGGAACAGACAATTTTTGACTATGTCGATGAAAATACGATTTTGTTCGTTTTCGAAAGCGCCAACTGCAAGGAACGCGCCGCCTCTGCACAGAAACTGTTGTATGAAGAAATCAAAGAATTGCTGGAGGACGGTACGCTTTGCAAGGGGTTAGACAAATTTTGTCTAACAACCGCCGAGGTGTTTTCGCAGTATGAAAAACACGGCGCAATTTATATGGATAACTTTGCGCGCGGCAGTTTTGATACGCCCGTCAAAGAACTCATCACCTTTACCGCAACGCAGTTGCCCGGTTGGAACGGGAATTTGGATGTTCTTTTAGAGGACATGCAACCGATTTTGCAAAAAGACGCCACGGTTGTGGTGTTCGGCGGCACCGAAAAATCGGCGAAAACCCTCGCGGAGGACTTGGAAAGCGAAGAAATCCCCGCGCTGTATTTCCCCGTTGTGCCAAACGAATTCCCGCGCGGGCGCGTTACGGTACTTGCCGGCTCACTTTCTTACGGATTTTCGTATCCGCACGAAAAATTCTATGTCTATACCTATGCGCGCGCCGCCGTACAGGCGAAACGCAAGCGGCACACCGCATTCAAAAAAGGGCAGGGCTTACATTCGCTTGACGAACTGCACAAGGGCGATTATGTCGTACACGCCGCCCACGGTATCGGCGTGTTTGACGGCATTCAGAAGTTGGAAGTCGGTAAAATCACCAAAGACTACATCAAAATCCGCTATGCCAAAAGCGACGTGCTGTATGTGCCTGTCACCCAGCTCGATTTGGTGTCGAAATACATCGGCCCGCACGAGGAAAGCGGCAGAACAATTAAACTCAACCGCATCGGCGGCAAGGAATGGGAAAAGACCCGTTCACGCGTGCGCACGGCGGTTAAAGATATGGCGGACCAACTCATTGCCCTGTACGCCAAACGGCAGAACACGCAAGGGTATGCGTTTTCGCCCGACATTGATATGCAAAGCGATTTTGAACGGCGTTTTCCGTATGACGAAACCGCCGACCAACTCCGCGCCATTGATGAAATTAAGGGCGATATGGAAAAACCCTATCCGATGGACCGACTTCTGTGCGGTGACGTGGGCTTCGGTAAAACCGAGGTGGCTCTGCGCGCGGCGTTCAAATGCGCGGCAGACGGCAAACAGTGCGCCATTTTGGTGCCGACCACGATTTTGGCATTGCAGCATTACCGCACGATTTTGAACCGATTTGAGGGGTTCCCCGTCAATACCGAAATGATTTCGCGTTTCCGCACACCGCGCCAACAAGCGGCAATCTTAAAGGATTTGCGTTGCGGGAATATCGACATCATCGTCGGCACGCATCGGCTTGTTTCAAAAGATGTGCAATTCAAGGATTTGGGATTGCTGATTGTCGATGAAGAACAGCGATTCGGCGTGGCGCAAAAGGAAAAACTCAAAGAACTGTTCCCCACAGTAGATGTGCTGACACTCTCGGCAACGCCGATTCCGCGCACGCTGAATATGGCAATGACGGGCATACGCGATATGTCGGTTATTGAAGAAGCGCCGCAAGACCGCTACCCCGTGCAGACCTATGTGGTGGAGTACGATATGGGGATTTTGTTGCAGGCAATGGAAAAAGAACTGCGGCGCGGCGGGCAGGTGTATTTTCTGCACAACCGCGTGGAAACCATTGAGAAACGCGCGGCGGAAATTTCCGAACTGCTCCCCGAAGCGCGTGTTGCCATCGCGCACGGCAAAATGGCGGAGGACGAACTCGGCGACATTTGGAGGCGGCTTTTGGAGGGCGAAATTGACATTCTCGTCTGCACCACAATCATCGAAACGGGTGTGGATGTGCCCAACTGCAACACGCTGATTATTGAGGATGCGGACCGTTTGGGACTTGCGCAACTGCACCAAATCCGCGGACGCGTCGGGCGCAGTGCGCGCAGAGCGAGTGCGTATTTTACATTCACACGCGGCAAAGAACTTTCTGAAATCGCCAACCGCCGACTTTCCGCCATTCGTGAATATACCGAATTCGGTTCGGGATTTAAAATCGCAATGCGCGACCTCGAAATCCGCGGCGCGGGCAATGTCTTGGGCGCGCAACAGCACGGACATATGGAAGCGGTCGGTTACGATATGTATTTGCAACTTTTGGGCGAGGCGGTCAGCGAAGAAAAAGGCGAGGAAAATCCGCTGAAACAAAAGGAATGTTTGATTGATATGCAAATCGACGCGCACATTCCCGAAACGTATATTGACACCGTTCCGCAACGCCTTACGGTGTACCGCCGCATTGCCGATATCCGAAATACGGAGGATGCGGCAGATGTCCGCGACGAACTGCGCGACCGCTACGGCGAAATTCCGCGTTCGGTCGAGGGCTTAATCGATATTTCTTTACTGCGAAATTGGGCGTCCTCAAAAGGGATTTACGAAATCGGGCAAAAAGGACAAAGCGTGCTGTTGTATGTGAACGAAATCGACACATCTATGGTGCTTAATCTTTCGAGTGCAATGCGCGGCAGAATTTCGGTTGCCGATTTCGGCAAAAAGCATATTGCCGTGAAAATCGGCGAGGAGCAAATGCCGCTCGATACTTTGCGGGAAGTTTCCGGCTATTTGATGTGAGGGACGAAATATGAAAATTGTGCTTGCGCCCGACTCGTTTAAAAATTGCTTGCCTGCAGATGCGGTTTGCGAAGCGCTCAAAAAAGGTATATTGCGCGCAGAGCCTGCGGCAAAAGTCTGCACGGTACCGCTTGCCGACGGCGGCGAAGGCACCGCCTCGTGTTTCGCGGCGGCAACAGGGGGAAGCCCCGTTTCCGTGCAGGTGCAGGATGCCTATTTTGTGCCCAAAACGGCGCAGTATATTTTGTCTGCAGACGGCGAAATCGCCCTTGTGGAAATGGCACAGGCATCGGGAATCCAGGGGATAGATAAAAACTGTCTACACACAAAAAACGCCACTACATACGGCACAGGCGAACTGATTTTGCACGCTGTAAACGCGGGTGCAAAACACATTTTTGTGGGATTGGGCGGCAGCGCGACTACCGACGGCGGTATGGGTGCGCTTGCGGCACTCGGAGTAAAATTCCTTTCCGCAAGCGGCGAAGAACTGACACCTATCGGTGGCAATATGACGCGTGTGGAATCTATCAAGGCGCCGCAGAACCGTATTTTTGACGGAAGTATCCGCTTTACTTATGCTTGTGATGTGCAAAATCCGTTTTACGGCGCAGAGGGCGCCGCTTTTGTGTTTGCTGCACAGAAAGGTGCAACGGCTTCGGAAATACAAGAATTGAACAACGGTCTTCTTAACTTGTCGGCGCAATATAAAACCGCTTTCGGGCGCGATATTTCATTTTTGTCTGCGATGGGCGCGGCAGGCGGACTTTGCGGCGGACTTTTTGCTGCGTTCGGTGGGCAGGTGCAAAGCGGGTTTGAAATGCTTGCGCACTTAACCGATTTGGATGGAAAAATCGCCGATGCTGACTTGGTTCTCACGGGGGAGGGGCGTACCGACCGCCAAACCGCGTTTGGAAAACTCCCTGTTCGCGTATCGTCACACGCGAAGGCGCACAATGTACCCTGTGTGCTTATTTCGGGCGACATCACGGCGGATTTTGATGCGCGCGCGGCAGGCTTTTTGACCGCAATCCCCCTAAAAACTGCCGAAATGACATCGCAATACGCCATAGCATATGCGGAAAGTTTATTGGAAAACGCCATTTATGCGTATCTGCAAAACAGAAAAATCCATTATAGTTAAAAACTATCTACAACAGAAATGCGCGCAAATGCTTGCGAAACGAAAGGAACGACGAAAATGGAAAAAATGGAATTTACCGTACTGCGCCTCGACGGCGATTATGCAATTCTTAGTGCGGAAGAAAGCGATGCCCAAATTCCGATGGCGCGCGCCTTACTGCCCGAGGAAATCACAGAGGGCACACGCCTTTTGTATGTGGATTTCGCATACAGCATTTTGCCTTGACCAAGGACAAACTTTCTTTGAATTTTCACGCTTGTCCGCTTGTTAAAGAACGGCAGAAAACGAGCGTATAAGCCTAAAAACCATTGGATTCGCCGCGAAACTCTATCCGCAGTTTATCAAAAATTACAAATTCAAGAAAAAGGACTGTAAAAATTTGATTTTTACAGTCCTTTTGTATTTCATTTCGATTCTCTTTACCTTAATTCCGCCCTTGTCCAAACCTGCATTTCGTTTTCCGCCCGATTTGCCCACATATAATAGGGAATGAATTTGAGTTTTACGGCGGTGCGTATTTCTGCCTGCACGGGCATATACAACGCGTTTTCCTGCCCGATTGCACGCCGAAAACCCGAAATTTTCACGATTTTTGCAGGCGTGTCGCAAATTATTGTATCCTGCACGGCAAATTTGCCGTCCAACTGCACCGAAAGCAAATGTAAGTTTTTGCCGTTGTCTACTTCTTCCATACAGTAGACCAAAGGACCGCGCGTGACTGCAACCTTGCCTACGGTTTCGCGCACCTTTGGATTGGCCGCCATCAAACGCACATCCATCGGAAACGAAAGTGTAACGGTTTCTTCGGCTTTCCAAGATTTTTCCACATACAAATAGCCGTTTTCAAGTTTCGTTTTTGCATTCTGTAAACCGCTTGTTGTGTAGGTTTCGCACCAATCGGGAATACGCAATGCCAGTTTCAGCGGACAGCCGCTGGCCTGCACCGAAACGCGCACGGTGCCGTCCCAAGGGAAATTCGATTGCAGGTGTATTTTTGCGGTTTTGCCGTGTACTGTTTTTTGGAGTTCTCCACCCACATACAAATGCACAAACAGCGTATCTTCGGTTTCGGTGTATGCGTATGCTCCGACGCTCGACAAAAGCCTTGCCAAATTCGGCGGACAGCACGCACAGCCGAACCACTTTCGGCGTACGGCTTTGACGTGTGCTTTCCGTTCGTCTTTGCGGCACGCTTCGGGATTTGTTTCTAAGGGATTTACATAAAAGAAACTCCTACCGTCCAATGCCATACCGCTGAGAATGCCGTTATAAAGGGCGCGCTCCATCACATCGGCGTATTTTGCGTTGGGGTATATTTCCAACATTCTGCGGGCAAAAAAGACCAAACCGATGGATGCGCAGGTTTCGGCGTAAGCGGTGTCGTTGGGTAAATCGTACGGATACGAAAACGCTTCGCCGATATGCGTTGCGCCGATGCCGCCGGTGATATACATTTTTTCGTTGACAATGCTGTTCCAAAGTTTTTCGCAGGCAGTAAAAAGGCTTTCATCCTCGGTTAAGCGCGCCACATCCGCCATGCCGGAATACAAATATACCGCCCGCACCGCGTGCCCGACGGCTTCGTCCTGCTCGCGCACCGGCAAATGCGCTTGGCAGTATTGATAGCGCAAGTTTTGTTCTGTCCCTTTTTTGACGGGTTTGTCGCGCTCTGTGTCGAAATAATAGGGGCGTGTGCCGCGCGCGTCCAAAAAGAATTTGCTCAAATCCAAATATTTTTGTTCGCCGGTGACTTCGTAAAGCCGCGCCAAAGCCATTTCGGCAATTTCATGCCCGGGATAGCCTTTGCATTTTCCGTCTTGTGCACCGAAATATAGCTCGATGTAATCGGCAAATCGCCGCGCCGCCTGTAAAAGTTTGTCTTTGCCGGTTGCTTCGTAATATGCGATTGCGCCTTCAACAAGGTGCCCGAAGCAATACAATTCGTGGTGGTCCTTTAAGTTGGAAAAAATTTTGTCTTTGCCGTTCAAAATATAATAGGTGTCCAAATATCCGTCTGCCTGTTGGGCGGCGCAAACGATATCAATCGCCTCGTCAGCAATTTGTTCCAATTCCGCATCGGGATGCTGTGCAAGCGAATACCCCACGGCTTCAATCCACTTTGAAAAATCGCTGTCCTGAAACACAAAGCCGTAAAATTCCTCTTTCGGATTTTGCGGGTCGCTCGGCAGGGATTCAAATCCGCGGTCGCGGTACTTCGGCTCTGTGAAATGCACGCCCTTTGCGGCTCGTTCTTGATTTTGTTTTCCCGCCAACGCGAAATTGCGCATGCAGTAACTCGGCGCCGCGCCTGCCACGCGGTCATTCAGCGCCGCCCATTGGTAGGGCAGTACTTGTGTGCGTACAAGCTCCGTTTCCTTTTGCCAAAAATCGTCTGTGATTTGTATATCCCGCAAAGAAAGCGGTTTTGAAAAGTATTGCTTGTCCATAAAATGCGTCCTTTCACAGTGTGGGGCTTTTGCAGTATCGTACCACAAAAATCGAAAACAGAAAAGACTTTTGCGAAAAGCCTTAAAACAAAATATTCTTAAAGAGGAAACAAGTAAAAATCCCCTGAACGAATGTCCAAGGGATTTTTGGAGCTACTGGGCGGACTCGAACCGCCGACCTGCTGATTACGAATCAGCTGCTCTACCAACTGAGCCACAGTAGCATATTGAATTTTGATTGCGTTGACAGCCCTTATATTATATATGAGTCCCTCGCGAAATGCAAGCCTTTTTTGCATTTTTGCAAAGGATTTTGTGTTTCCCCCGTTTCTTACAATTTTGTAATGGAAACGGGGGATTGTATATGGTAATATAAATTTATTCAGAAACGGAGGGACAAAGTATGCAGATTTTCGTGTTGGAAGATGACAGCGCCATCGCGCTCGGGCTTTCGTATGCCCTCGAAAGCGAGGGGTACAGCGTAACCGTGTGCAACACCGTAGCACAGGCGATTGCGTGCATAGAAGAACAGGTGTTTTCTTTGTATCTTTTGGATTTAACTTTGCCCGACGGCAGCGGCTACGATGTTTGCCGCGCGATTAAGCAAAAAGGGGATTACCCCGTCCTGTTCTTAACCGCCTTCGATGACGAGGTCAATGTGGTGATGGGGTTGGAACTCGGCGCGGACGATTATATTTCCAAACCGTTCCGCATCAAAGAATTGCTTGCGCGCATTAAAAGCGTTTTGCGGCGTTACAAAATGGACAGCCCCGACGGCACGGTACATTTGCGGAATTTGGAAATTCACACAAACGAAGCAAAGGTGTATAAAAACGGCACGGAAATCATTTTGACCGCCATGGAATACCGTCTTTTGCTGATTTTGCTCAACAATCGCGGGCACATTCTGTCACGCACCAAACTGTTGGAAAATATTTGGGATGTGGACGGCGATTTCGTCAATGACAACACGCTGACCGTCTACATTAAACGCCTGCGCGACAAAATCGAGGACGAGCCGGACAGTCCCTTGATTATCAAAACCGTTCGGGGAATGGGGTATGTGATTGCCGATGATTAACAGGGAATTTCGAGTGTCGGTTTGCCTTAGTGCTTTTGCGGTGGTACTTGCCGCCTTTTTGTGCGCGTTTTTGAATGTGTGGTGCGCGTGTATTTGCCTTGTGGGCGGCACCGTATGCATTTTGATTTCGGTTCGCTACACGCAAAAACGCTATCGGGATATTGAAAAACTCAACGATTATCTGTCGCGCATTTGCACGGGACTTTACGATTTGGATGTGCAGGATAACGCCGAGGGCGAACTTTCCATACTCAAAAACAATCTGTATAAAATGATGCTGTTGTTGCGCTCGCAAAACGATGCGTTGCAAAAAGACAAAACCTACCTTGCCTCGTCTTTGGCGGACATTTCGCACCAACTGAAAACGCCGCTGACTTCCATAACCGTGCTTTGCGATGTTTTGAAAACCGAAACGGACGAAGAAAACCGCAAAAAATTCACGGAAATCATCGAAAGTCAAGCCGCAAAAATGAATTGGCTGATTATCACGCTTTTGAAAATCTCCAAATTGGATGCGGGCACGGCGGAATTTCACACAGAGCCCGTGCAAATCCAAACGGTGCTGCGCCGTGCGCTCGAACCGTTTTTGGTGACGGCGGATTTGCGAAATATTGCGATAGATACGCGTGATGTGGCGGATTTTACCTTTACGGGGGACGAAAATTGGAGCGTCGAAGCGGTGGGGAATATCCTCAAAAATTGCTTGGAGCATATGGCGGACGGCGGCAAACTCACTCTTTCCACCGCGCACACCGCCGTGTATGACCTGCTTCGCATCGAAGATGACGGTTGCGGCATGCGCCAAGAGGATTTGTCGCACATTTTTGAACGGTTTTATCACGGTAAAAATGCTTCGGCGGACAGCGTGGGCATCGGACTTGCGCTTTCCGAAACCGTTTTAAACCGCGAACACGCGCAAATCGAAGCAAAAAGCCGCGAGGGCGTCGGTACGGTTTTTTCTATCAAATTCTATAAAACGATTGTGTGACAAAACTGTAACTGAAAATTCACCGAACTGTAAGGTGCGTTTTGTATGCTTGTGTCATCGAAAGGAGATTTTACAAATGGAAATTGTAAAAGTGGAAAATCTAACCAAAATCTATGGCAAAGGTGACACGGAAGTACGCGCGCTCGATAATGTATCGTTTACGGTGGAGCAAGGGCAGTTTGTGGCGATTGTCGGCCCTTCGGGTTCGGGCAAATCGACGCTTCTGCACATTTTGGGCGGTGTGGACACCCCCACAAGCGGCAAGGTGTTTGTCGGCGACACCGATGTCGGTGCACTTGACGAAACCGCGCTTGCCATTTTTCGCCGTCGGCAAATCGGGCTTATTTATCAGTTTTATAATTTGATTCCGATTTTAACGGTGGAAGAAAACTTAACCCTGCCCCTGCTTTTAGACGGCAGAAAACCCGACAAAAAGCAAATAAAATCGTTGCTTTCTGCGCTCGGACTTGCGGAGCGGGTATCGCATTTGCCCAACCAACTTTCGGGCGGGCAGCAACAGCGCGTTTCTATCGGGCGGGCGCTCGTCAACAATCCCGCGCTGATGCTCGCAGATGAGCCGACGGGCAATTTGGACAGCGAAAACAGCCGCGAAATTATCGCGCTTTTGCGCAAATTCAACCGCGAATACAACCAAACCGTCATCATCATTACGCACGATGAGCGCATTGCACTTTCCGCCGACCGCGTGATTGCGGTGGAGGACGGCAAAATCGTACAAGATGAGGTGCGTGTGTGATGAATATTGTAAATACACTTACCCTGCGGCATTTGAAAGAAAACAAAAAACGCACGCTCATTACCGTTATCGGCATCATCATTTCGGTGGCGATGATTACGGCGACCTGTGTTTCCGTCACCTCGCTGATGCACCTGTTTGCACAGGATGAACTCTACCGCCACGGCAACAGTCAGGTGCAGGTGGATTCGGTCACCGCAAAGCAGATTGCAACGCTTGAACAAGACGAAACCGTGCAGTATGTTTCGGCATACAAATCGGCAACGGATTTGGGAAGTGAAGGCGCCGTGCATGTGGAAAGCGGCAAGAAAAATGCCGTTTGTGTCGGCGATGTGCTCGCGGGCAATTTGGATTGGTATTCGGTGATATTTACCGCGGACTACACGGGCGCGTTCCCGAAAAACGAAACCGAAATTTTGGTGACGCGCGCGTTTTTGGAGAACAACGAGCTCGATTGGAAAATCGGCGACACCGTAACCTTGGAACTGGGCGCACGGGTGGTGCAAGGCGATGACGGTGAGGCTTTACCGATTTACGGCGGCTATACATTCGGTGAAACATTCCGCAAAAGCGGAGAAAAAACCTTTACCGTGGTGGGCATTGCGGAGCAGAATAACGAGCCGACCTATTACACACAGGTGTTTCGCGGATTTGCGCCCGACGAAGCGGACGGGGCGTCTTTAAGCCTTGCCGCACCGCAACTCAACCGCGATACACAAGAGGTGCTTTACACCGCGTTGGAAAAAGCGGGCATCGCAAAACAGGATGCCCACTTTAATGCCGACCTGTTTCGCTACAATTTTCTCGTTTTACAAGGAGAAAGCAAAGACGTTGCCATGGCAACCATGCTCGCGTTCGGCGCAATTATTTTGGTAATTATCGTTATCGCTTCCGTGATGCTCATTTACAATGCGTTCGGCATTTCCATTGCGGAACGCGCGCGGTATCTCGGTATGCTTGCTTCCGTCGGCGCAACGAAAGCGCAAAAACGGCGTTCGGTTTATTTCGAGGGCGCGGTTTTGGGATTAATCGGTATTCCGTTGGGCTTTGCTGCGGGCATTTGCGGTATGGCGGTCACCTTCCGCTTACTTCAACCCCTTTTGGCGCAAAGCGGTCTCAATGTGGCGCAAAGCGGACTTTCGCTTACCCTCTTTTTCCCGTGGTGGATTGTCCCCGCGGTTGCGGTGATGAGCATTGTGACCATTGCCGTTTCGGCATACATTCCCGCGCGCCGCGCTTCGCGCACAACGCCGATTGACGCCTTGCGCCAAAACACGGATGTGAAAGTAAAGTCGAAAAAACTGCGTTCCCCGAAAATTGTGCGCGCCCTTTTCGGCTACGAGGGCGAACTTGCTTATAAAAATATGAAACGCAACGGCAAAAAATCGCGCGTTATTACAAGTTCTTTGGCACTTTCGGTGGTGCTGTTCCTGTCCGTTTACAGTTTCTGCGATATGTTTTCAGAGACCAACAAAATGTCGGGGGATGTTCCGTATCAGGTCTACGCCTTTGTGCAAAGTGCGGACGCGCCACGCTTTACCGAAGCGGTGTCGGAACTCGACAATATTCGCGATGTGTATAGCGTGAACACCCTGCTGTTCAAAAATCTTTCGACAGACGCAGGCAATTACAAAAACGGCTATGACCGCATTTTCAAAGCCAAAGACGGCGGCAAAGGCGGATTTACGCTTTTGATAAATGTATTGGACGATGCCGATTTTGACGCGCTTTGCAAAGAGAACGGTATGGCATCTGCGCCGTTTTATGACGGCAAAACCGTGCTTGTAATGAACTGTTTAGACCGCACCGAACAGGCGGCGAAAGTTTTTGCGGACAGCGTGGTCGGTACCGAATTTACCGCGCTCGGGGACAGCGAATGTCCCTACACCGTCGGCGGTTTGGTCAATTACCGCAACACGGGGTATTATTATCAGTTGAGTTCCCCCGGCCTTGTCGGTGCGTTTGTGCCGT
This sequence comes from Candidatus Fimenecus sp., assembly GCA_052273845.1. GTDB lineage: Bacteria > Bacillota > Clostridia > Oscillospirales > Acutalibacteraceae > Fimenecus. The sequence continues at coordinate 11,921 of DAVZHM010000014.1, forward strand.
ACAGTGCGGTTCCGCAGGAAAAAATGCCGATTTTTACACTCGGCTTTGTGACCGATGACCATGCCGCCCTCGCAGAAGACATCAGCAATATTTTGGAAAACGGTGCGTTCCGCGATTGCGGTGTCAACGATATCATTGGAAACATGGCAATTATGCAGGCAACCGTGCAAATTATGGAAGTGTTTGTGTACGGCTTTATCACGCTGATGACACTCATTTCCGTTGCAAATATTTTCAATACCGTTTCTACAAGCATCGACCTGCGCCGCAAAGAATTTGCCATGCTCAAATCCGTCGGCGTCACTCCGAAAGGATTCAATCGGATGTTGCGGTTTGAAAGTTTGTTTTACGGGTTGAAAGCGCTTGTTTACGGCTTACCCTTGGGTACGCTTGCCGCATTTGCGATGCAACAGACGCTTATGGCGGGCGATTTTAAAATCGCGTTTCACTTAAACGGTTGGGTGTACCTCGGCGTGACAGCGGCGGTATTCTGCATTGTGGGGCTTTCCATGCTCTATTCCACCGCAAAGGTGAAAAAAGACTCGATTATCGAAACGCTCAAATCAGAAATCAATTAAAAACGATTGAAAGCCATCGCGCCGCACTTTTTTTGCGGCGCGATGTTGTGCTGTATCAAACGGAACTTATGCGTGCGGTTGAAAAAATTTTTTCTCTTCCCATACGGAAAATATATTGACAAACCAAAACCCTCTCACTATAATATAACAGGCGTTATAAAACGCGCGTTATTTTAAAACAAGAGAGGATACAATGCCGCCGAAAGCAAAATATACGAAAGGACAAATTGTGGACCCCGCGTTTTCGCTTGTCCGCGAACAGGGGAAATCGGCTTTGAGCGCCCGCACATTGGCACGCGCTTTGGACACTTCGTCCGCACCGATTTTTACCGTATTTCCGAATATGGAAGCGGTGCAAAACGAAGTGGTCAAATCCGCAAAAGCGCTGTATCGGCAATATGTCGAAGTGGGGTTGCAGTATAATCCGCCGTTTAAGGGCGCAGGGCTTCAATATATTCAGTTTGCGTTAGACGAACCGAATTTGTTTGAACTGCTGTTCATGTCGGAAGATGACGGTATAATGTCGCACTTTGTACCGTCCAATGATGACAATGCGCCCGCTATATTGCAAAGCGCGCAGGACACATACGCCCTGCCGACAGAAACGGCAAAACGGCTCTACAACCATATGGCGGTTTACGCGCACGGCATTGCGGTGCTGTTTGCGAAAAAGCGCATCATTTTTACAATGGAAGAAGTAAGCAATATGATGACCGATGCGTTTAGCGCTTTGATACAAAAGTATATGCAGGAGGAACAGTATGCTGAACATTGAACATCTTACGAAAACATACGGAGAGAAAAAGGCGGTCAATGACCTGTCTTTGCACATTTGCCCGGGCGAAATTTACGGATTTATCGGCCACAACGGCGCGGGCAAAACCACCACGATTAAAGCGTGCTGCGGCATTTTGCAGGTGGACAGCGGCGAAATCACCATTGACGGTGTTTCCGTGCGGGAAAATCCGCTTGTATGCAAAGCGAAAATCGCGTACATTCCCGACAACCCCGATTTGTATGAATTTATGACGGGAATTCAGTTTTTGAATTTTATTGCCGATATTTTCGGCGTGGACGCTGCCGAACGGCAAAGCCGTATTCGCAAATACAGCGACGCGTTTGAATTGACCGACGATTTGGCACAGCCTATTTCCGCGTATTCGCACGGTATGAAACAAAAACTTGCCGTCATTTCAGCGCTTGTGCACAATCCGAAGTTGGTCATTATGGACGAACCGTTTGTCGGGCTTGACCCCAAAGCCTCGCACTTGCTCAAAGAACTGATGCGCGAAATCTGCGCGCGGGGCGGCGCCATCTTCTTTTCCACCCATGTTTTGGAAGTTGCGGAAAAACTCTGCGACAAAGTCGCCATCATCAAAGACGGCAAACTCATAAAATCCGGCACCATGGAGGAGGTCAAGGGAGACGGTTCCCTTGAAAGTGTGTTCCTCGAATTGGAGGAAGCGTAATGACGAAAGCACTTTTCAGAAAACAGATGATGGAGGTCTTTTCTTGGGTTTATCAGGATAGAAAATCCGGGAAAAACCGTTCCAAAGGCGGCGCCGTCGGTTTTGCGCTTATATATTTGGTTTTATTTGGCTTTCTCGGCTTGATTTTTTATCAAGCCGCCGCAATGCTTTGCGCGCCGCTGATTTCCGCTAATCTCGGTTGGCTCTTTTTTGCGCTGATGGGACTTGTTGCCGTCATGCTCGGGGTGTTCGGCAGCGTGTTCAATACATATGCGTCTCTTTACAAAGCAAAGGATAACGATTTGCTGCTTTCTTTGCCCATACCGACCGCAAAAATCCTGTCGGCGCGGCTGTTCGGCGTGTATGCCATGGGGCTTATGTATGAGTTGATTGTGATGCTCCCGACGCTGCTCGTCTACTTTATGTGTGCGCCGTTAAATGCGGCGAGCGTGATTTTCTCTTTGCTTATCCCGTTTGTGCTGTCGGTGTTTGTGCTGACGCTTTCGTGCATACTCGGGTGGGTGGTCGCGTTGGTGAGCGGCAAACTGAAACACAAAAATATCGTTACCGTGGTTTTGTCGCTCGTATTTATCGCGCTGTATTACTATTGCTACTCGCAGGCGTACACCATGCTGCAAAGCATTCTTGCCAATCCCCAAAAAGTGGGAGACAGTATCAAAGGCGCTTTGTACCCCTTCTACCATATGGGACTTGCCGCCGAGGGCAATGCACTTTCGATGCTTCTGTTTACGGGGATTACAGCGGCGTTGTTCTTCGCGGTATATGCGATTTTGTCGCGCAGTTTTCTGAAACTTGCCACTGCAAACCGCGGCGAGGCGAAAATGAAATACAAAGAAAAGGCGGTCAAAACCGGCAGTGCGGAAAGCGCACTTTTCGGCAAAGAAATGAAACGCTTTCTCGCAAGCCCCGTGTATATGCTCAACTGCGGGCTCGGTACGGTGATTATGCCCATTGCTGCCGTGGCGCTGCTGATTAAGGGCGACGCACTTATGGAAATGCTCAACGGCGTATTCGCGGAAGCGTTGGATTTTCTGCCGCTTTTGGCGGTTGCCGCCATTTGTATGTGTGCAACGATGAATGACCTCACCGCGCCGTCTGTTTCTTTGGAAGGCAAATCGCTTTGGCTTTCTCAGGCCTTGCCCGTTCCCCCGTGGAGCGTTTTGAAAGCCAAACTCAAACTGCACCTGCTTCTAACGGAAGTACCCGTCCTTTTGTTGGTGCTTGCCGTGGAAATTGTCTTAAAACCCACCGTAGGTTTTGCGGTGCTGTTGCCGATTGTCAGCGCTTTGTTCGTACTGTTTATGGCGCTTGTGGGGTTGGCGTTGAATTTGAAAATGCCCAATTTGACCTGGACAAACGAAACCGTGCCCGTCAAACAAGGGATGAGCGTGATGATTACGCTGTTCGGCGGCTGGGCGGTGGTTATCGCTTTGGGACTTCTCTATTTGGCCTTGGCCAAAGTAATTTCTTCGCTTGTTTTCCTTGCCGCAGTTACTGCGCTGTTGGCAATTCTTTCGGCAGTTTTATACAGATGGATGCAGACAAAAGGGGCAAAAATTTTTGCAGCATTATAAGGAGGATATACAATGAAAAGAGTAACCAAAATTCTATGGGGCGTTGTTCTGATTGCGGCGGGCGTCATCTTTGCGCTCAACGCTTTGGGCATTACGGACATAGACGTGTTTTTTGACGGCTGGTGGACGCTGTTCATCATCGTGCCCTGCACGGTGGGCATTTTTACGGAACGCGAAAAAACAGGCAACATTATAGGCTTTTTGGTCGGTGTGTTTCTGCTGCTTGCCTGCCAAAATGTTTTGGATTTCGATATGCTTTGGAAACTTGCCGTACCCGCCATTATTATCGTAGTCGGTATTCGGCTGATTTTCGGCGGCGTGCTCGGCAACAAAAGCAATGAAATTATGAAAAAACTGAGAGCGGACGGCAACGAAATCAAAAACGGCTGTGCAATTTTTCGGGTCAAAATATGAATTTTGACGGCGAAGTGTTCACGGGTGCGGAACTCACAGCGGTGTTCGGCGGCATCAAATGCGATTTGCGAAACGCGATTATCGAAAACGATTGTGTTATCAACGCAACGGCAATTTTCGGCGGTGTGGATATTTACTTGCCCGCTTATGTCAATGTAAAAACGAGTTCTATGTCGCTGTTCGGCGGACTGACCAATAAAATTCCCCCGTATTCGCCGAACAATCAAGTGACGGTTTATGTAAACGGCACCTGCATGTTCGGAGGGGTGGAAATCAAATGAATACCTTTCAAAAAGTCATCAAATATCTTGCCATGGCATTCGCCCTGTTTTTAAGCATCAGCATCATTGGCGGCATTGTGCGCGTTTTGGCATCCGTTTCTTCGTTCGGCTCTAAAAACACGGTCGGGGAGATGAAGACCTACACCGTCAGCGAAAATATAGAAAGCATTCAGGTGGAAATCCGCGCGGCGGATTTTGTCATCCAAACGGGCGATGCGTTTTTGGTGGAAAGCAACCAAAAGTATCTTACTGTGGAAGAAAAGAATGCAAAACTCGTTATTTCCGAAAATGAGCATTCGGCTTTCTCAGGGGATTACGGCGAAGAAAAATTGATTTTGACCGTGCCTAACGGCTTTGTGTTTGAAGACGCGAACATCAGTACGGGTGCGGGCAGAGTGACGGTTGACACCCTTTCGGCAAACACTTTGCGCCTGACCTTGGGTGCAGGCGAAACGAAAATTGAAAATCTGAACGCCAACACAAAAGCCGATGTGGAAGGCGGCGCGGGCACGCTTACCGTAAACGGCGGAAACTTACACAATTTCGATTGCGATATGGGCGTCGGCAACCTTACGCTGACAAGCAAAATCACAGGCAACAGTTCTGTCGATTACGGTGTCGGGCAGGTGAAACTCGTGCTTTTGGGAAGTGCGGACGACTATCAAATTAAGTTGGATAAAGGACTTGGCGAAGCCACGCTCGACGGCAAAAAGATGCAGGACGATTCCGTGTACGGCGCGGGCGTAAATCAATTGGATATGGACGGCGGCGTCGGTGGTGTTGAAATCCGATTTTCGGAAGAAATAACGGAAACGGCAAAAGATTTTTAAAATAACACTTGACTCTCCCCTTAGGGGATGCTGTACGGTATAAGACGAGGCGATTTTGTGCTGAAAATCGGTGCGTTTTCAAAACTTTCTATGCTTACAGGCAAAGCGTTGCGCTTCTATGAACGGGAGGGCTTTCTAATCCCGTCAGCGGTCGATGCGCAGACGGGCTACCGTTTCTACGAAACTTGTCAACCGGAAACAGCGGCGAAAATCAAAGCGCTTCGGCAACTCGATTACGGCTTTTGCGAGTATTTGGACGGCGAACACAAAGAGTCAAACATCACGGTGCGGTATTCGCAAGCCGTGGTGCAAGCGGGCATAGGCAATGCGCGTATACAGTTTCGGACGCTCCCCGCGGCGCTTTTGGCGCTTTTTTTGATTTGCAGTATATACAATTTTTTGCAATCATTTCGGCAGGCGGACGGTGAAGGTACTGCCGACACCCTCTTGGCTTTCCACCGAAACGGTGCTGTTCGTCAGTTGACAGGCGGTTTGCACCAACGCAAGCCCCAATCCGTTGCCGACGGCGCGGCGCGAGGTATCGCCCTGATAGAATTTCTCGAAAATATGGTTTTGCACTTCTTTGGACATTCCAATGCCCGTGTCATAAATTTCCACATATACGGCGTCGGGCTCGTAGGGGCGCAGGCGCACGCCGATTTTGCCGTTGGACGGCGTGTATTTTACGGCGTTACCGATTAGGTTCGTCCAAACTTGTTGTAACAGTTCCGCGTTGCCTGTGTAAGTGCATTCGGGCAAATCCAAATCCAGCTCCAAATTTTTGCCTGCCCAAAGCGACTCAAACAACAGTACCGCGCGGCGCAGTTGCTCGTCTAATCGGAACGGCGCGGTTTTCGGCGTGATGTTTTGCGACTCTAAACGCGACAGTTTCAGCACACTGTCCACAAGTCCCGAAAGGTCGCGCGTGGACTCTGTAAGCTGCGCAAAATACTCGCTGCGCTGTTCTTCGGAAAGCGTCGGGCTCGAAAGCAGGGTGACATACCCTTGAATGGTTGAGAGCGGTGCACGGAATTCGTGCGAGACGTTGGAAACAAAGTCCGAACGCATCACCTCTATACTTTTCAGTTCCAAAATCATTTTGTTGAGGTTTTCCCCGAGGTCGCGGATTTCGTCTTTGAATTTTGAAGTGTCGATTTGCACATCAAAATTCCCTTTTGCGACTTGGTCAATCGCTAAAGAGATTGCCGTAACAGGCTTTGTAATGCGGTGACTCCAAAATATGGCAACGCCTTGGCTGACAATCAACAGCGAAATCACGCTGACAATGACAATCAACGCGGTATTTTCACTAATGACCTCAATGTTGAATACGCTGGTGCGCATCAGCAAAAAGAGCAAAAACAAAAACAGCGCGATAAGAAGTGCAAAAACAAAAAAGACCAAAAACACCGTGCGGTGATATGCGCGGTTTATTTTTTTGAGTTTCATACCTTTACCCCTCTGTATCCGAGTCCGCGCACGGTGTCAATCCGCAAATCGCGGCAATCTTTTAAACGTTCGCGCAAACGGTTGATATGCACATCTACGGTGCGTTCTTCCGAGTCGCTTTCATAGCCCCAAAATTCGTCCATCAACTGCCGCCGCGTAAAGGTGCGGTTGGGGTAAGACATCAGTTTATACAGCACCAAAAATTCTTTTTGCGGAATTTCCACGGTTTTGCCGTCAAACTCTGCGGCGTACGAATCATACAACAGCACGGTATTCCCGACGGTGAGTTTTCGTTCGGTCACGATTTGTGCGCGGCGCAAAAGCGCCTGTACGCGCAAAAGCATTTCGTTCAAATCCACGGGTTTGACCATATAATCGTCAATACCTGCCAAAAAACCGTCTCGCTTGTCCGCATACTCCTCTTTCGCGGAAATCATCAAAATCGGCAGGGCGGGGTGCGCTTCGCGCAACTGCTTTGTGAGCGTGTACCCATCCATACCGGGCATCATAATATCCGAGATAACCAAATCCACAGGGTGTTCTTCGACGATTTCCAACGCTTCCTCGCCGTTGTATGCGGCAAAGGTGTGAAAATCGGCGTCCTGCAATGCAGAACAGTAAATGCGGTTCAGTTTGAAGTCGTCTTCCGCGACCAAAATATCAAACATACACATTTCCTCACTTTCTGCTTTCAGCATACAGAGTGTATATTAACTTTTTGTGAATTTTCGGGGGAAAGAGAACAAAAATCAGCAGGGCGTTTATGCTCTGCTGATTTTTCGTGCGCAATTTGTTGCGCGGGTTGTGCGCGAATTTTGAGCGGGAACAAGCAGCAAGATTTCTAACGCGGACGGTTTGCGGGACTGCTCGGCGCGGCTGTCTCGTTTTGTGCGTTCGGTATCAGGGAATCCAAACTGACGCCGAGCACGGTTGCCAACTGCATAGCGGTGGACAAATGCGGTTCGGACCTGCCGAGTTCCAAATCCTGATATTGCCGAAGGGATATTCCGGCGGCTTCGGCGACCTGCGACTGATTCAACCCTCTTTTGGTGCGCTCAAAATACAGTGTGTGTGCAAATATTCCTTTGACAGACACTTTCTCCTCCCCCTTTGATGATAAGAAATCCGCACAATATTGTTCTATTTTAGCACTTTTTTTGGAAAAAGAAAAGAGGGTCTGTAAAAAATTTTTTGATAAATGTGATAAATAGACACACTTTGGAACGCTAAAATTTGTGTGTTTTTGTGTATTTCGAAAAAAGAAATGACTCCGGCGCGCTTCTGCCGCTTTTTTCTTTGCACTATAAAAAGCAAAATACAATGGCAAAAGCGTGTTTTTTTCGGCATTGCCTTGCTTTTTCGGCGTGCAAACCGTATAATATAACATTGAATAAAATTTTTCGTGCAGGAGGCTTTTATGGCGGAAAAGACCTTTGAGGAGTTGCGCAAAGCATACCCGACGTTTACCTATGAACGCTATACGATTGAAAAAATCGGCACACGCGTAAAGTTGACCTTTTATTTCTCGATTGACGGACTTTGTACCTTCACGCCGTCCACCGAAATCGAAACCGAAAATCTGCAAATTTTGAACGACCCCGAGTCCGATGATGCAAAAGCGATTGCATTCTCGATCGGTATGGTGGAACTCATCAGTTATTGGAAAGCGGCGTGCCCGAAAACCGTGGTGGTGCGTTGCGCGCATTTGTCCGATTGGGATATTCGTTGGTGGAAGCGGTTGTATTTCCGCGGGTTGTCGGAATTTTTCTATCGAAACGGCATTTTTGCCGAAGAAGACGATTTTATGGAAATTGTCGGTGCGGAAGCCTCCACAGCGAAGCCGTTGGGCGAATTTCACGCAAGCGGTATGCACATTATTCCCGTCGGCGGCGGCAAAGACAGTTGCGTTACGGCACAACTTTTGCACGGCGAGGGCGATAAAAACCTGTTTTTTACCGTCAATGACCAAAAAGCGCGCACCGACACAGTCTATGCGGCGGGGTATACCGACCGCGCGATTTTACGCACCTACCGCACGATTGATAAAAATTTACTGCGTTTAAATCAAGAAGGATTTTTGAACGGACACACGCCGTTTTCGGCGATTGTGGCGTTTTTATCGTTCTATTGCGCCTACCTTGTCGGCGCGCAGGATATTGTGCTGTCCAATGAGTCCAGCGCGAACGAAGCCAACATCGCGGGGACCGAAGTCAACCATCAGTATTCCAAATCGTTCGCGTTTGAATGTGATTTTGCGAAATACGCCGAGCGCAATTTGGTGCCCGACATTCGGTATTTCAGTTTGCTGCGTCCGTTTTCGGAACTGCAAATCGCCAAGCAGTTTGCCGCCTTTTCGCAATATCACGAAACATTCCGCAGTTGCAACCGCGGCAGCAAGCAGAATATTTGGTGTGCAAAATGCGCGAAATGCTTGTTTGTCTTTTCAATTTTATCCCCGTTTATGGATTATGACCGTTTGTGCGCGCTGTTCGGCGCGGATATGCTCGATGACAAAGACCTGCTTGAAGATTTCAATGGTTTGTGCGGATTTTCCGAGGTGAAACCTTTTGAGTGTGTCGGCACGGTGTCGGAACTTTCCTTTGCGTTGCACTTAACCGCCGAAAAATTTCAAAAAGAGGGGAGAGCGCTTCCCTTCCTGTTACAGCATTATGTAGATACAGAGGGCGAATACACCGGCGAAAATCTGCTTATGGAATATAACCCCAAAAACAATGTGCCCGACGAATTTTTCGAGGCTGTAAAGGAGATGTACGATTATGTATCCGCAACTTGCTGAATATTTTCGCGGCAAATCCGTTTTAATCGTCGGCTTCGGGCGCGAGGGGCAATCGACGTTCCGTTTTTTACGAAAATATTACCCCGATATGGCGCTTTCGATTGCCGACAAAAACGAAATCACCCCGCCCGACGCTTGCACCGTCTGTTATTGCGGGGAAAATTATTTGCAGCATATAAATGATTTTGATTTGGTCATGAAAAGCCCCGGCATTTCGTTTAAAGAGGTGGAAGCCGGTGAAACCACCGAAATCACTTGCCAGGTGGATTTGTTTTTGCGCTTTGCCGAGTGCCGAAAAATCGGTATCACCGGCTCGAAAGGCAAAACCACAACTTCCACGCTGACCTATCAGTTTTTAAGCGCGGCAGGCAAAGACTGCCGTCTGATTGGCAATATCGGCGTGCCCGTGTTTGAAACGCTCGGCGACCTTACGCCGGACACCGTTGCGGTGATTGAAATGTCCTCGCATCAGTTGGAGTTTACAAAAGCCTCGCCCGAAGTGGCGGTACTCACCAATCTTTACGAAGAGCATTTGGAGCATTACAAAGGCGGCTTTCAAGGGTATGTGCGCGCAAAATCGCACATCGCGCTTTACCAAAAGGCAGGGGATTTGTTCCTTTACAACGCCACACAGGGGCTCTCACAGTTTGTGGATTTGTCCGCTGTGCCGTCCGAAAAGGTCGGCATTCGTGCCGATGAAAAATTGCCGTTTTCCGTTAGCAACCCGCATTTGGCAGGCGTGCACAATTATCAGGATATTTTATTTGCCCGCGCCGCCGCAAAGCGCTTTGGCGCAACGGACGCGGATTGCGAAAACGCCGTGCGCGCATTCCAAGGCATTGAACACCGCATGGAAAAGGTCGGCACTTTTAAAGGCATTACCTTTTACAACGATTGCATTGCCACCATTCCGCACGCCGTAATGTGCGCGGTGGAGGCGCTGAAAACCGTGGACACGCTCATTGTCGGCGGCAAGGACAGAGGTCTGCATTACGGCGATTTTGTGACGGCGTTGAAAAACAGCAAGATTAAAAACATCATCGGCACGCCCGAAACAGGGCATGCGATTGTCAAGGCGTTGCGTGAATCGGGCGCTACGCAAAACTGCTTTGCCGCCGCGGATTTGGACGAGGCGGTGCGGCTTGCTTATGCGCACACCGAAGCGGGCAAAATCTGCCTGTTGTCGCCCGCCGCGTCGAGTTACAATGTGTATAAAAATTTTGAGGAAAAAGGCAGACATTACAAAGCCTTAATCAAGCAATACGGCGAATAATTTTGCTTTCACAAAATCGCGGAAAGTACCAGCATTTCCTCAATTTCGTGATATACTTCGTCAAACTGTTCTTTTGTATCGATTGTTTCATATTTCCCCGGTGCAATGTGGAATGCGGGGCGTCCGTATTCCGAAGTGAACCATTCGGGGAATGTGCCGCGGCACGCGCAATCGGTTTTTGCCGACAGGGTATAATCCCCCGCACCTGCCAAAACTTTGGCGGTCAGCGGAATGTCGGATTTGTCCGAAAAACTGTCGGGACTTGCCCAAAAGAAGTGCTGTCCGAAGCCTTCCAACAAAACGCTGTGGCGAAAATTTGAACGGTTGCAAAGGCGCACGAGTGATTGCGTTTCCGCTTCACTTTCGGGCGTGTGCCCCGCATAGGCAAAGGGCGCGGGGCGGTCGGCGGCGTCTTGTAACAGTACGCTTTGGTGGCGGTAATCAAAATTGTGCGCCACATTGACCCCGCGTGCGTTGGCGTGCCAATCCGAAAGCGATGCGCCCGCCGCGCGGGAAACCAATCCCGCATAGCATCCTGCACCCAAAGCGCCGTATCGGTGAATTTCAAACGAATCGGGGCAAAGGCACGGCACCACGGTGATTTTACGCCCTTGCAAAGACCGTCGAATTTGCACATTGCACAGGCTGCGGTCGCCCTGATAGCAGGCGCAAAGCCGTGTAAAAAATCGGTAGAGTAAAAGCGGCGAAGCGGTATCTTCGGCTTGCAGCCCTGCCAAAAACAAAATGTTTTCGGTGCCTTCGCCTACACTGCACGCGAAAATCCCCCTACCTGTCACACTTCTGCCGAATACTGTAAATTCGGCAAAAGGATAGGCCTTTAGCAACTCGGCTTGCAGGGTGCAAGCGTGTGCATATGTAAACGGTGCATAATCCATTTGCATCTTTCTACACTTCTTTCTTTTTTATATAAGGGACGGTTTGTCCTATACATACCTATGCAAAGGAGAACGTTTTTAGTATGGATTTTACGGAAAAACCTGTAAAGCAGGACTATATTTTCAAAGGGAAAATTGTCAATCTGCGTGTGGATGACGCGCGTTTGCCCGACGGCAGTATTGCGAAGCGCGAGGTGGTGGAGCATCCGGGCGGGGTTTGCGTGGCGGCGCTTACTGACCGAGCGGAACTGCTGTTTGTGGAGCAATTCCGCTATCCGTACGGCGAAGTGGTTTTGGAACTGCCCGCAGGCAAATTGGAATACGGAGAAGACCCTTTTGAAGCGGCAAAACGCGAACTGTCCGAGGAGACGGGCGCTGTCGCGAGGGAATACTGTGACCTCGGCAAACTGTACCCGACCCCCGGTTACTGCGGCGAGATTATTCATATGTATATGGCAAAAAACCTGACTTTCCATGAGCAGCATTTGGACGCGGACGAATTTTTGTCGGTGCGCCGTATTCCGCTTAAAGAAGCAGTGGAAATGGTGTTGCGTAACGAAATTCGCGACAGCAAAACACAGGTCGGGATTTTAAAGGCTTATCATCTTTTAAAGGAACAGGCGGAAAAATGAAACTGATTTTAGCATCGAATTCGCCGCGCCGCGCAGAAATTCTGCGGCAGGGCGGCTTTGATTTTGAAAAACGCGTTGCCGATACGGACGAAACGCTAAGCGCGGGGATTTCGCCCGCCGAAGCGGTAGAAACTTTGGCACGGCAAAAGGGGCAGGCGGTGCCGCACACAAAAGACGAAGTTGTGCTTGCCGCCGACACCGTCGTTTCGCTCGACGGTCGGATTTTGGGCAAACCGAAGTCGAAAGCGGACGCGGTGCAAATGCTCGAAAGCCTCTCGGGGCGCACGCACAGCGTGTATACGGGCGTGTATATTGTAAAAGGCGAACAGGAATTTTTGTTTTCCGAAGAAACCGCGGTGACTTTCTTCCCCCTTACCGAAGCGGAAATAACCGCATATGTCGAAAGCGGCGAGCCGATGGATAAGGCGGGCGCCTACGGTATTCAGGGGCGCGGCGCACTGTTTGTGGAAAAGATTTGCGGAGATTATTTGAATGTGGTGGGGCTGCCGCTTGCCAAAACGGCAAAAATTCTAAAAGAAGTGCTTTAAAGTGAAAACAGGATTGGTGCTTGCGCCCGAATACGCCTTGCCTATTGATAAATTCGGTACGGACAAGGAAAAATCGGAACATTTCTATTATGAGCGCGAGCGCGACTGCAAGCGCAATCTTGCGCGCATATGCGTGCTTTTGTCGGATTGACATTTACTTTTTTTACGGTTTGTAGTATACTGACAACAGTTGAAAATACGGAAAAGGATGTGTTTTTATGGGAAACTTGGGCAACAAAATTGCAATGGCAGGCGTCGCTGCGGTGGCGTCCACAGCGTTGGGCGGCGTGATTTACCGCCATATGCGCTACAAGAAAATCAAGCCGAAAGAACTGAAACATTTTCCGAAACTTGTACCGAATAACGAAAAAGAAATTCATTTGACGGCACACCGTGGGCTTTCCGCTGTGTATCCCGAAAATACCGCCGAGGCATTTCGCGCGGGCGGCGAAGCGGGATTTTACGCACTCGAGTGCGACACCCACTGCACCACCGACGGCACTTGGGTAGTGTTGCACGACGGGCAAATTAAAACAATGTTTGACGGCACGGGCGATGTAAAAAAATATTCCTATGAAGAAATGCTGCAAAAGAAAATGGTGAACGGTGCGAACATCGACCAATACCCCGATGCACGCATTTGCACTTTGCAGGAGTACATAGACATTTGCAAGCAATACGGTTGCCGCCCGATGATTGAAGTCAAAGACACGCGCACGGAAAAAATGCAGTCTTTGTATAATATGCTTGTGCAAAATGAGATTTTGGAAAGTTGCATCATCATTTCATTCCATATTACGGTGTTGCGCGCGCTGTATCAAATTGATAAAAACCTCGAAATGTGGTATTTGGTGGAGTATATCACCGACAAAAAACTGCGTGAAGCCAAAGAATGCGGCAATGCAGGTATCGCATTTTGCGCGCAGTATAACGCCCCGCGCCCCGATGCGATACAAAAAATCCACGATAACGGCTTAACGGCGGCTTGCTGGACGGTAGATACGGGCGAGTTGCTCCAAAAAATGATGGATTGCGGCGTAAAATACATCACTACCAATTCCATTTTGCCGGAATAACGGAAACTTTCGGCACGAAAAAATGCGGCACTTGCCGCAAAGCGGAGAATAGATAATTTATGACTACCTTTTGCCCCTTGTTTTCTTCCAGCAAAGGAAACAGCATTTATATCGGCGCGCCGGACGGCGGAATTTTGATTGACTGCGGAAGAAGTTGCCGTCAGGTGGAAGCGGCGCTCCACAATATCGGCGTTGCGCCCGACAGCATCCGTGCGGTGTTTGTTACACACGAGCACACAGACCATGTAAACGGTCTGCGCGTGTTCGCCTCGAAATACGGCACACGGGTGTACGCTTCGGGCGGGACTTTGGAAGCGCTCGACGATATGCAAATTCTAAACGGAAAATTCGATGCGTTCGCCCTTAAAACGCAGGGGACAGATGTCGGATCTCTGTTTGTAAAACCCTTTCGTACTTCGCACGATGCACGGGAGAGTTGCGGCTATGTAATTTCGGCGGAAAGCGGCGAACGCGTAGCTATCGCAACCGACCTCGGCGTGATGACCGACACGGTGCGCACGGCGATTTCCGGCTGTGAAACGGTGCTGATGGAATCAAACCACGATGTGCGTATGCTCGAAAACAATCCGCAATACCCGTATCCGCTGAAAAAGCGAATTTTAGGCGAGCGCGGGCATCTTTCCAACGAAGTGTGTGCCGAAACGGTGTGTGAATTGGTCGAAAACGGCACAAAGCACATCTTTTTGGGGCATTTGAGCGAGCAGAATAACCTGCCTGCATTGGCTTACCGCGTCACGGCTTCGGAACTTGAAGCGCAAGGCGCGGTGAAAAATGCCGATTATACTTTGCAGGTGGCAAAACCTGTTTGGGATGAAAAGGCGGTGCGGCTGTGATTGCGGTAACCGTGATTGCCCTTGGCAAATTAAAAGAGAGTTATATGCGGGCGTTTTCTGCCGAATATGAAAAACGGCTTTCTGCGTTTTGCAAACTGCAAATTGTAGAACTTACACCCGAGCGTCTGCCCGAAAATCCCTCACAAAGCGAAATTGACCGCGCACTCGAGCGTGAAGCGAAGCAAATTTCAGCGAAACTGCCGCAAAATGCCTATGTGTTTTCGATGTGCATAGAGGGAAAGCAATTGAACAGCACGGCGTTTAGTCAAAAAATATCTACCCTTGCCGTTTCGGGCGTCAGCAACATTGTATTTTTGCTCGGCAGTTCTTTTGGCTTGGACGAAACACTTAAAAAACAGTCGGATTTCCGATTTTCTATGTCCGAAATGACCTTTCCGCACCAAATGGCACGCGTGATGCTTTTAGAGCAATTGTACCGCGCGTTTCAAATCGCAAACGGCGGAAAATATCATAAATAACAGGCGCTTTAAGTAAAAACACCTTTTCACTCGTTTGAGAGAGCGAAAAGGTGTTTATATTTTGCATTGCAGGAACTGCAAATATTTCCAAAACCGTCGGTTTTTTCTGCCGTTTTGCTTATAAAATCCCGACAACGGGTTCATACTATTTTTGTCGGTCGGTATTGTACATAACAAGTAAAGGAAGATGTGTGTGCAATACAACAAGGTCGAAATTTGCGGCGTCAACACCGCGAAACTGCAAGTCCTCAAAGAAGCGGAAAAAGTGGAACTCCTCAAAAAGATGCGCGCGGGCGACAAAACCGCGCGTGACCGTTTAATCAACGGCAATCTGCGGTTGGTGCTGTCTGTCATTCAGCGGTTTCAAAACCGCGGCGAGCACCCCGACGATTTATTTCAAGTCGGCGTCATCGGGCTTATGAAAGCCATTGACAATTTTGACATTTCCCAAAACGTCCGATTTTCGACTTACGCCGTGCCGATGATTATCGGCGAAGTGCGCCGCTATTTGCGTGACAACAATGCCTTACGCGTCAGCCGTTCCATGCGCGACACCGCTTACCACGCTATGCAGGCAAAAGAGCGCCTGCAAACGAAACTCAATCGCGACCCGACGATTGAAGAAATCGCAGCGGAATTGGAACGCCCCGTGTCGGATGTGGTGATTGCGCTTGAAGCAATTGTAGAGCCGGTTTCGCTGTACGAGCCTGTTTACGCCGACGGCGGTGAGCCGATTTATGTGATGGATCAAGTCGGCTCGTCCGAAACCGACAACGATTGGCTGGATGAAATTATGATGAAAGAAACCATCAAAGCCCTTTCACCGCGCGAAAAGAAGATATTGGCTCTGCGCTTTATGCAGGGCAAAACCCAAACCGAGGTTGCCGACGAAATCGGCATCAGCCAAGCGCAGGTGTCACGCCTTGAAAAGGGCGCACTGCAAAAAATCAAAGGACATTAAACGAAAAGAACCCCTTTTCCCGCAGAAACAGGAAAAGGGGTTTCGTTATGCAATTCAGTCTTTGAATTTGCCGAAATGCTTTGGCTCGGCGATTGGCGGAGCGAAGCGCAGGAATACCTGCAACGCTTTTGCAACCAATTTGTTTTTGATGATTTCGTCACTGCTGCCGATTAAAGAATCACAGATTTTATAGGTGGACGGCGTGGAAGAAGGGGTAATCGTCACACGGTTGTTGCGCTTGAACAGGAAATTCAAATCGCGTTTGCCGATGGTTTCAATCGGACGAATGGACACTTTCAAATTCACATCGTCCAACCAAACGGCGTTGGCGCAAACTTTAAAACTGACATGCCCCAAAGTCATTGTGCCGTAGCGGTAATGGCCGTCCATACCACAAGCGACCGTGTTGTTTTCGTCACCCTCATCCCATGTAATGGAACATTCGTGTTCTCTGAAACGGAACTGAATGTTGTCGATATTGCCGGCACGGTCGGACATCATAAAGGTGACCGCCAACGGCAGCATACTCATCGGGAATCCGATTAAATTGAGAAAAATCTTTTTGCGTACCTTAATGGTTCTGCCCTCAATGGTCGGTTCCAACATCGAACGCGGCGAAACCGAGGGTTGCTCAATTAAAGAGGTTTCAAATTTCGGCGGTTCGGCTTTTTCGGCGTTTTCGTTTACGAACGCATAGGGGAAGAACTTCCAAATTGCGTCGCGCGCCTGCTGTTCAATCGGCACTGCCGCCGTGGTGATGATGCACGCGTCATAATCGGGCAACATAATGGCGAATTGTGAGAACATACCGTCGGCACGGTAGGAGTTCGGCTGGCTGTTCATCCAGAAGCAATAGCCGTACCCTTGCCGCATATCCACATCCTTGCAGGGTTGGGTTACCCCGTCGGGAAGTTGGTTGACGGTGGCTTCTTTCACCCATGCGGCGGGAATGACGCGTTTGCCGCGGTATTTGCCGCCGTGCAAGTAACAGTCGGCGAATTTTGCCAAATCTTCGGTGGTGATGTAAAGGCCCCAACCGCCTGCTTCCACGCCGTTTGGATCGGTTTCCCAAAACGGGATTTCAATGCCTAACGGCTCAAACAAACGCGGCGTTAAGTATTCAATCACGCTCATTTTCGTGACGCGGTGCAAAATGGCGCACAGCATATAAATGTTTTCGTTGACATATAAAAATTCCGTGCCCGGTTCAAACACCCACGGAGAGTTGATGAAATCTTCAATCCAATCGATTTTACCTTTGTCCGCCATCATATCGGTCTGTTTGCCCGAAGTCATGGTGATGAGCGTGCGCACGGTCATTTTTTTAAAATACGGGTTTGGTGTTTTCGGCGGATAATCCGGGAAAAAGTCCGTTACCACATCGTCCAAGGATAAAAGCCCCTCCGACACGGCAAAGCCGACAGCCGTTGCGGTGAAACTTTTGCTGACGGAGTACATCGTGTGCTTGGTGTGCGCGTCGAACGGTTCATTGTACCATTCCACGGCAACCTTGCCGTGCCGCAGCACCATCAGACTGTGAAATTCCAATTCCTCGCGCCGAATGTACTCAATAAACTGCTCTGCAATGTCGGAGTACACCCCAACCGCTTCCGGCGTTGCGGCGCGCGGCAAATCTGTTCTTTTCGTAGCCAAAGAAAACACACCCTTTCAAAATTGAATTACAGAAAGTATACCATATTTTCCCGCAAATTGCAATATTGCGCACAGGAAAAGGCGGGGCTTCCCCCGCCTTTTCAGGTAAATAGACAAATGCTGTTTTCGCTGTTGAATTACATAAGGTAAAGAGCGTAGAACACAATATGCCGAAAATTGGATTTTTCGGCGGCTTTTCCCTTTTTCACCGCTTGTGGGCGTCAAGCCCGACAAAGCGCTTCAAAAGCAAAAATCCATCCGCAACCTCTGCATTTTCGG
>DAVZHM010000015.1:0-29334 GCA_052273845.1 Candidatus Fimenecus sp.
TTTCCACCGCCGCGTTCGGATATTTATACGCGCCGTTGACCACCTCATACAGCGTGCCGTCACCGCCGCAGGCATAAAAGCGCACCGGCTCGCCCGTTTTCGCAACGCTTTCCACATACGCCTTGCCGTCAAGCGCTTCTTTGGTTTGGTAAATCTCCCACGAAAGGTCGGGATGCGTCGAAAAATACGATTCAATTTTAGGGATAATCCGTTTTGCGGCACTGCCTTTGCCCGCTGCCGGATTCACAATAAAAATATGTTTCATTCCCGTTCACGCCCCTTAAACAGAACAATCTTTATTTAAAATACATATACAACTGACATTTGAGCATCCCGTTATACAGTTTGCGGCGTTTGTCGGCTTTTCTGCCGAACAAATCTTCAAACTCCGCTTCGGGACTGATGATGCTGTAACTAAACCCACGCCGTCTTTCAAACACCTTGCCCATTTCGCGTATGAGAGAGGCGGCATATTTCGTATCGGCAAGCCGTTCGCCGTACGGCGGATTGGTGACCAATGTGCCGCGCTCGGTCTGCGGGCGGAAATTGCGCACATCGCCGTATTCGAGCACGATTTTGTCGGACACGCCTGCACGCAAAGCATTTTCGCGTGCGGTTTTCAACACGGCTCTGTCCGTATCGGCACCGTACGCGTGGAAATCCGGCGCGTCCACCGTGTCATTTTCGGCGCGTTCACGCTCGGCTGACCAAATTTCCCGGGGAATTTGTTGAAATCGCTCCGCCGCGAACGGACGGTGCAGCCCCGGTGCAATATTGCAAGCCATTAAGGCGCCTTCGATTAAAATCGTTCCCGAACCGCACATCGGGTCATACAGCGTGTGGTACGGGCGCAAATGGGACAGCGCGCACAAAGATGCCGCCAAGGTTTCGCGCATCGGCGCGTCGCCTGTTTCGGTACGGTAGCCGCGTTTGTAAAGCGGCACGCCCGTGGTATCGAGAAAAATATGGACTTGATTTTTGAGTATGGAAAAATCCAAGCGGTAGCGCGTGCCCGTTTCTTCAAACCACTCCTGCTTATAAGCGGCTTTCAAACGCTCCACGGCGGCTTTTTTAATAATGGACTGGCAATCACGCACGCTGAACAAATCGGATTTTAAGGAATACCCTTTCACGGGGAATTCATCGTGCACGCCGATCCAATTTTCCAACGGAATTTTTTTCACACCCTGAAACAGTTCTTCAAAAGTGTGTGCCGGAAATGTGCCGAGCACCACCAAAATACGCTCCGCAAACCGCGAACGGATATTGGCGCGGGCAAGCAAATACTCATCGCCCGAAAAAAATACCCTGCCGTTGTCGGCAGTTACATTTTGGGCGCCCATTTCGCGCAATTCATCGGCAACCAAGCTTTCCAAGCCGAACAGGCACGGCGCGGCAAAATTCAAATGCATCATTTTTCTACTCCATTGCGTCATTCCATACAGACAATAGTATATATGGATTTGAAATAAATTTCAACCTTTTTGTTGGATTTTCTGTCAGTTTGTTATATTTTTACAATTTCCGTTAAAAAAATGGACAGGGACAAATATCCCCGTCCATGAAAACACAAATCGAATGTTTTTCGTTTACTGCTCTACTGCGTAAACGCTAACTTTTTTGCGGTCTTTGCCCATTCTTTCGAACTTCACTTTGCCGTCGATCTTTGCAAAGAGGGTGTCATCGGAACCTCTGCCGACGTTTTCACCGGGATGGATATGTGTACCGCGCTGTTTGACAAGAATGTTGCCTGCAAGCACGAACTGACCGTCAGCGCGTTTTACGCCGAGTCTTTTGGATTCGGAGTCACGGCCGTTTTTGGTCGAACCCATACCTTTTTTGTGTGCAAACAGCTGAATGTTAATTTTAAGCATTAAAAAGCACCTCTTTCAATCTGGATAAAATCGGGATATTGTTCCTGTAGCCCCGCAAGATGCAATTGCAAACCCTGCAAAATGGGGCGTGCTGTTTCGGCTTCGGCAAGGTCGGAAAGAGCAAGCGACAAAAACCCGTCGCGCACATCCAATTTCGGGGAAAGCCCCAAGACTTCGGTTACGGTGTTTGCCGCCATATAGACCGCGGAAGAAACCGCCGCACAGACAATATCCTCGCCTGCTTGTGCGCTCCCCGAATGGCCCTGAACGGTAAACCCCGCGCCGTTTTCACCGAAGTGAAACTTTGCACAAATCATAATTACGCGTTAATTGCGGCAATCTCAACCTTGGTGTAGGGTTGACGATGACCTTTTTTGCGTTTCTCGTTTTTCTTTGCTTTGTAAGTGAACACGATAACCTTTTTGCCTTTGCCGTTTTTCAACGCTTTGGCGGTTACGGTTGCGCCTTCCACATAGGGTGTGCCGACTTTGATGCCGTCATCCGCACCGACTGCGATGACCTTGTCAAAAGTGACGTCGGTGTTTTCTTCGACTGCAAGCTTCTCAACGAAAATAACATCGCCGGGCTGTACTTTGTACTGCTTGCCGCCTGTTTCGATTACTGCGTACATAGTTTTACCTACCTTAAATATAGACTCGCTACCGTGGGCGCAACAATTTGCTTTTTGTGCCATAGGGCACGCCCCCAATATGCGGCAAATGGTATTTTAACAGAATTGTCAAGTCTTGTCAACTGTTTTTTTATTTTTACATTATCTTACGAACACATATAAATATAAGGAAAGAAAATGCAGCACCGAACCTGCGAGCACAAAAAAGTGGAATACGCTGTGAAAATACTTTTTCTTTGCGCCGATACCGTAGATAATTGCGCCGAGCGTATACATCACGCCGCCCGCAATCATCAAAATTGTGCCCGTGCGGCTGAAACATTCCCAAAGCGTTTTTACTGCGACAATAATCATCCAGCCAAGCGCCAAATACAGCACCATTTGCACCACTTTGGTTTTGTTAAAAAGGGTTAAAGTCACCGGCACGGCGGCGGCGACCGTCACCCATGCGACCGCCACAATCACCCATCCGAGCACCGCATTCACAGGGACAATCACCAACACCGCAAACGGTGTGATGGTGCCCGCAATCATCGGGTAAATCATGGCGTGGTCTACCATACGCATTGCCTTTTTGCCGCGATTGGGGCGCAGTGCGTGATACACCGATGAGCACGAATACATCGCAATCATCGTAACCCCGTAAATCAAACTCAATATTGCGTAATCCCAACGGCGTGCAAGGCCTGCGCGCACCAAACAAAGCACGAGTGCCAATACGGAAAGTCCGCCCCCGACCATATGGGAAATCGAGTTGAGCCAATCCTCCGCCCGCGAATAATTTGCCAATTTGATTTTGTCTAAGTAACCCATCTTAAAGCGTCTCCTTTGCTTTTGATCTGTTTTTGATATGCTTTGAGGTTACCATATTCTCCTCTCCTTGTCCACCGCTTTTACTTGTCAACCGAAAAAAGCCGCAACCGGCGGTTGCAAAGGCGGCTGCGATTTCCTTAATCTTGCCGCAACCGCGCAACAAAAGCGTCAATTCGGTCGCTTTCCAACGAAAAGGTGCGCAAAATCCCCTGTTCGTGGTCTGCCTTTAAAACCATTTTGGCAACCAACTTGTCCGCGCCTTTTAATTTACCACGGTCAAGTTCCCCACCCAAAGCCGCCACCGCTTTTGCGTGTGCAAGCAGTTGCGAGGGCACGGTATTTTTAAAATACATTTCCTCTTGCTTGGGAAAACAGCAGCACAAAAACAATCCCAATTCTTTTTGTAACAGTATACCGATTTGGGAAAGCAAAAGCGCACGGATTTTGCGGTCAATTGCGCCCATACGAACATTGCTGCCGACCACAACGCGGTCATACGCCGCGAGGTCGAAAGCATCGGTTGCAATATTTTTCACATCTGCCCCGCCGAGTTTTTCTGCGAGAATGTGCGCGGCTTTTTCGGTGGTGCCGTTTCGCGTGGCATAAAGAATGATTGTTTTCATTTTTCATTCCTTTGTATCGTCAGATTTTGGTTGTCGAGCGCACCGCCCGTACAAAGTTCGGTTACAAGATGTGGCAATTCGCGCGCGACAGAAGTAATTTTTTCATCTTCGATGCGAAGTGCCGAAAGAATTGAAGCCGGCTGATTGGCGACGGCCAAAACCAAACGCACAAGCGCTTTGGGTTGTGTTGATTCAAGCGGCACACCCGAAAGCGCCGACAAAAATACATCGTTTACCACCGACAAAAGCGGCATATTCTGCACGGCAAGCACATCTTCACGCGACAGTTCTCTGCCGCCCGGCAAATGCGTAAGCAGTTTCGCCAAATCCTTGACGGTAGCTTTCAGCAAAAACCGAGCCGCCTGTCGCAAAAGCGGCGTAAAGCGGTCGACAAGGCTTTGCGCTTTTTCTTCGGACATCCCGAAGGACGCGAGTTTCGGCGCGATTTCCGATTTTTCACCGTGTGCAAGGGTGAAAAGAACCCCGCCGATTAAATGCACGGCGTGCGCCGAAAGATACTCCTGCGCGTCCACGGTTTTGCCGCCGTAGGTGAATTGTTTTAACAAAACCGTGTGCAGACGCACTTCGGTTTCGGTGATTTCGACTTCGACGCGCGGCGCGGGATACCCACACAGCGAGCCGACATTGATTTCGTACAGTTCTTTTCCGCTGCTTGAACGGAAGCAATCCACACGCTGAATGTGTGAATGCCCGACGAACAGAAAACGCAACCCCGCTTCGGCAAGTGCTTCCATCAGTTCTTCGCGGTCGCCGCAACACGCGCCGCTTGATACAAGCGGTGAAATGTGCGGATACAACAAATGATGTTGCATTGCAATAACGGTTTTGCCGTTTTCGTGCTCTCTGCGGACGGTCTGCAAAATCCATTGCAAATGGTCGGGGGTGTAGCCTGCTTTTCCTTTGCCGTTTTGGTCGTCAATCAGCCCCAACAGCACCACGGAGTCGGATAAATCCCGAAGATAAGACGCCGTGCCGAGGTGTGTCACAAAGGTGTCGCGTGCGCCGCGCACCCCGAAATCTGCATAAAAATCGTACAGCGCTTCGTGCGAAAGCGTTTCGACGTCATGATACACCTTGTCGCCTGCGAAACGGCGCGGATTTTGGTCACAGCACCAATCGTGTGTTGCGGTGGTGACGAAAACGGGTTTTTTCTCTCTTAACGCATACAGTTTTTCGCGCATTTTTTCATGGCAAATGCGTTCCCCGTCATTGGAAAGGTCACCCGCTATAAGCACCGCATCGGTGTCGCTTTTTGCGATTTCGGCAAACGCCGCGGCAAGAATTGCGTCGGTTTCCGCCAAACATTTTTGGTCGGATGCGCTGCGAAGCGCGTAAGCCGCACCCGAGGTTCCGAGTGCGGCATCATAGTAATGTGTATCTGCAAGAACGGTCAGTTTCAGCGGTTTGCTCATTGTGCCGCCTCAACATTTTCCGCCGCTTTTGCGGCATTGCGCGCTTTGATGTCTTTCAGCATTTGACGGTGTCCGTCACCTGTAATGTTATAGAAGTGCATCGGCACGAGCATCAGCAAATACCCGATCGCGGGCACCACTGTCGTCAGCAAAAACAGCGCCCAGTTGGTTTGCGTATTTTGCACCAAAGAGCTGTTTTCGTGGGCGATATAATGCGTTTTGCCCAAAACATAAAGTCCGATAGATGCAGAAAAGGTGTTTTCGATTTTTCCCGTAAAGGACATAATGGAAAGCATAATGCCCTCTACGCGTTTGCCGGTTTTCCATTCAACATAGTCAACGGTTTCGGCTTCCATTTCTTTTTGAATCAGGTTTTTGCACTCCAACGGAATTGCCGTTGCGCCCGTAAACAGCACAATCATCACGCCGATGACCAGCGAAACCGGCGTACCCTCGGTTTTGTTCATCAACCCGTCATAACAAATCAGTGCAAACAAGATGTGCAATACAATCGCTACAACGCAGCAAGCCTGGTAAAAACGTTTGGAGTCCGCTTTTTTGCCGAGATGCTCCATAATCTTCGGCACACCGATACCTGCAATCAAAAATCCGGGGAATTTTACGATGTCAATAAATAAATTGTATTTGGTTTCAAACATCAAGTCTGCCACAAAGTAGAACGACACCTGTTCCGTAATTTTGACTAACAGGAAAAAGATGTTGGCAAGGAACAGCATAAACAACGGGCGATTTTCAAACAGCAAGGCAAAGCACTCTTTCACCGAGGGGGTATCCTCGCTGTGCTGCGCGCGTTCCGTCGTGTTCTTGTAAGTCAAACGCGTAAAGAAGAAAATCCCGATTGCCGAAACAATTGCGGAGGTAAGATACGCCTGCGGGGTATGGTCTTTGAAGTAGGGCAGCCAACTCGCGCCCGCCACAAACGCCATCGGCAATGCGCCGAGAACGGAACGGACAATCGAGCCTGTGCCGAACAGTTTGGTGCGCTCAATGCCGTTGGGCGTGATGGAAAACGCCAGAGCGCCCATCGGGATGTCAAACGCGGTATAGGTCACATCCAACGCCACGAACAAAAAGGTTGTCCACGCAATGTTTACCCATGCGGGGACTTCGCCGCTGCCGACGAAGAACAAAATCATAACGATGGAAACGAATATGGGCGCCCACTTGATGTACGGACGCATTTGCCCGTTTTTGGTGCGGGTTCTGTCGACCAAAACGCCCATCATCGGGTCGTTGATTGCATCAAAAATACCGCAGAAAAAGCGGATGCGCGATGCAACGCCCATCGGGTCTTTCAGTTTTGTGAACAAAATGTTGGTTAAGAAATAGTTTATGTATTTGGAACTCGTCATAGAAGTGCACATGCCCTGCGCGCCGCGTCCCAAAGCATAAGAAATATTCTCACGCCAAGTCAAATAGGTTTCTTCGCCGACGTCCTTTTGGACGATTTTGCTGTCCAAAAAGTTTTTCAGGATATGCTTTTTTTCGGTGGTTTCTTTTGCCATTCAGACCTCTCCTTATTTTTGTTGTAACGCATCGCGCATCAAGAGCACCTCGCGCATTGAGAGCGCGGTTGTTAAAAATGATAAAACGGCAGCCAGCACGGTGATTGCCCGCTTCATATTCTTCATGTGTATTGCCTCCGCGAAAAGGCTTCGGTAAATGCCGAAGCAAAAAATTCATTTCAAAGCACAAAAAGCACAGGCAAAACCGCCTATGCTTTCTGTTCATTATTTTTGCATCACTTTTTTCAGACGATCGCGTGCGGAAAGCGTAACGACCGTGCAAAGCACGATTTTGGCAATGTCGCCCGCAATGAACGGAACCACAGTCAATGTCAGGGCTTTTTGGAAACTCGACCCCGAAAATACAGTGAACCAAGCCGTGCCTGTCGCATAGCAAATCACAAGGGACAACAGCAACGCGCCAACCACATAAGCCGCACGCACTGCAAGGGATTTTTGCACAAGTTTTTTGTCATACACAAGCATAGCGAGCGACAAAAGCAGCGCAATCACGGGGTAGACAAGCAAATAGCCGCCCGTGGGGCCTGCCAAACGCGCCGCGCCCGACTGAAATCCCGCAAAAACGGGCACGCCGACCACGCCGAGCAACAAATAGACCACCTGCGAGAGCGCCGCGCTCTTTACGGGCAGAAAAAGCCCCGCAAGGTAGACCGCAATCAGCGAGCAGGAAATCGGTACAGGGCCTATCGGCAGAGAAATTTGCGAAAATACGGCGGTAATCGCCGCAAACAGACCGCACAACACCGCCGAACGGATTTGCACAGAGGCTTTCATAGAAACGGTTTTTTGCTCCATGGGATTTACTCCTTCTTTAAACTATACCTTATGCCAAAATTACGCCGAGGGTGCCTGCGGGCGCCATAACAGCGTTGGATTCGTCTGTATCAATGTGCATTGCAAGCGCATATTTGGGGCTGACGCGCACAACGGTGTCGCCGAACACCAAAGAACGCTCGGCGGATTTGATTTCCACGGAAACCACTTGCTTGTCCTGCACGCCGTTTTTTTCGGCATCTTCGGGGGTCATATGAATATGGCGTTTTGCCACAATAACGCCCTCGGAAAGTTCCACTTCGCCTTTGGGACCGACCAACTTGCAAGCGCCGCTGCCTGCGATGTCGCCCGATTCACGGACAGGTGCGGCAACGCCGATGGAACGCGCGTCAGACGCGGAGATTTCCACCTGATTTTCGGGGCGTTCGGGCCCTAAAATCGAAACTGCGGGGAAACTGCCTTTCGGCCCGATGACCTGCACGCGTTCTTCACACGCGAACTGACCGGGCTGAGACAAATCCTTTTTCTTCGTCAACTGATAGCCTGCGCCGAACAGCGTTTCCAAGGTCTCTTTTGTAACATGCACGTGACGTGCGGATGTTTCCACCAAAACTGTCTTTTCCATTATGTATCCTTCTTTCAAACTATAAAGTTTTTAATTCAAAAGCCTTCCCCCGTACTCCGCGAGAACGGGAAAAACTTCCTTTTGCGAAACAACTTTCTTTTGCGAAATAGATTTGCCGCATAGGGGCGTGCATTGCGCGCCCGTAACAAGTTCCCACACAACGAAGCCGTGCGGAAAAAGAAACATTCCTTTTGCGAAATAGATTTATTTTTTCACAAGACAAGGCGCGAAAGCGACGCTGTATGCAGATATTGCGAGCTGCACGCAACGCCGTATTGCGGAAAAAGAAACATTTCTTTTGCGAAATAGATTTATTTTTTCACAAGGCAAGGCGCGAAAGCGACGCTGTATGCAGATACAGCGAGCCGAACACAACGAAGCCATGCGGAAAAAGAAACATTTCTTTTGCGAAATAGATTTATTTTTTCGCAGGGCAAGGCGTGGAGGCGGCGCTGTATGCAGATACAGCGAGCCGAACACAACGAAGCCATGCGGAAAAAGAAACTATTTCGCCGCGAGTTCTGCGCGCGCTGCTTTGATATTTTCCACAAAGCGCTTGCCGGTTTCGGTGATTTTCTTGTAATCGCCGGTTTTTGCACCTGCTGTGAGCGACGAACCTGCGCCGACGGCAACTGCGCCCGCTTTAATCCACTCGCCGACGTTGTCTGCATCTACGCCGCCGGTGGGCATCATTTTAGCATAGGGAATGGGGCCTTTGATGTCCTTAATAATCTTCGGCCCGAACAAGTCAGCCGGGAACACCTTTAAGATGTCCGCGCCGTTTTCCATAGCAAGAAGTCCCTCGCGCACGCTCATAATACCGGGCATCATCGGCACCCTGTAACGGTTGCACAGGTGGAGTGTGTCCAGGTCAAGCGCGGGGCTGACGATGTATTCCGCGCCCGAAAGCATAGCAATTCTTGCGGTGGTTGCATCGAGCACCGTGCCCGCACCGAGAATGATTTGGTCGGGCGTGTAGCGTTTTGCCAATTCTTCAATCACTTTGTCCGCATGCGGCACGGTGAATGTCAACTCAATCGCCGCCACGCCGCCTTCAATGCACGCATCGGTAATGCGGATTGCCTTGTCCACGGACTCCGCACGTACCACGGCAACAATGCCGCAGTCCTGAATTCGGGTGATAATTTTTTCTTTGTCCATAATTCCTTCTCCAAATCTAAAAATTAAAAATTTCTTTCCCCCTCTAAGAGGGAGCGTATTTGGTGTTCAAAAAGAATGTTTATCTATCCACTCTTGCACCGGCACCGCTTACAATCTTCTCTACTTCTTTGAGCGAAGCCATGGAAGTGTCGCCGGGGGTGGTCATGGCGAGTGCGCCGTGCGCAACACCGTAGTTGACCGCCTTTTGCGGGTCGCCTGTGGTCATAAGACCGTACACAAGACCCGAAGCAAAACTGTCGCCGCCGCCGACACGGTCCATAATTTCAAGTCCCGGTAAAAAAAGTCCGTTGTAAACCTTGCCGTCTGCATAGCAGATTGCCGACCAGTCATTGACCGTTGCGGTTTTCACGGTGCGAAGCGTGGTGGCAATCACTTTGAAGTTCGGATACACCTTGACAACTTCGCCGAGCATTTTGTAATATCCCTCGATGTTCAGGGATTTGAGGTTTTCATCGTTGCCCTCGACCTCGAAGCCCAGGCACGCGGTGAAATCTTCTTCGTTGCCGATCATCACATCAATATATTTTGCAATTTCGCGGTTGACTGCCTGTGCCTTTTCTTTGCCGCCGATGTCTTTCCAAAGCGAGGGGCGGTAGTTTAAGTCATAGGACACAACCGTGCCGTATTTTTTCGCGGTTTTCACGGCTTCAATTACCACATCTGCCGTGGTGTCGGAAAGCGCGGCGAAAATGCCGCCCGTGTGCAGCCAACGCACGCCGAGCGTGCCGAAGATATAGTCCCAATCAATATCGCCCGCTTTTAACTGTGCCGCCGCCGTATTGCCGCGGTCGGAAACGCCCACCGCGCCGCGAATGCCAAATCCGCGTTCGGTGAAATTGAGCCCGTTGCGCACCGTTCTGCCGATGCCGTCATAAGGCACCCATTTGATAAGGGAAGTATCCACACCGCCCTGCAAAATGAAGTCCTCAACCAATCTGCCGACTTCATTGTCCGCAAAAGCGGTCACCACGGCGGTTTTCAAGCCGAAGCAACGGCGAAGTCCGCGTGCAACGTTGTATTCGCCGCCGCCTTCCCACGCGCGGAAAGAACGAGCCGTTTTAATTCTGCCTTCGCCGGGGTCGAGCCGCAACATGACTTCGCCCAGGGAAATCATATCGTAGGTATAGGTGCCGGGTGCTTTCAACTGTAAATCCATTTTGTAATCACTCCGTATTTTTCATTATGCTGTTACTTTGTCGGCAAGTAAAATTGCCGCTTCGGTAAGTACCATCAAAACGATGCCGATAATCAGCGCGCGTTTTGCCTTTTTTTCGTATATGGGATTCTGTTGCGATTCGCCCTCTATGACGGTGATGCCCTCTGCGTCCGGCGCGTCTGTTTGCGCCGATACGGTACGCATTTTTTTGCGCAGCACCAACCACCGTATAAAGCAAATGACTGCCGCAAGCAAGCAAAGTGCCGCCACCAAAAACCAAATCATCGCAAAAATCCTCTCTATTATTTATTTTTGAATTTATACGCCCGAATATGCATTGAAGCCGCCGTCCACCGCGATGGTGGTGCCGGTGATGAAGCTCGAATACGCTTCATCGCACAGGAACAAAAGCGAACCTTCCAATTCTTCCGCCTCACCGAAACGCTTCATCGGGGTTGCGGCAAGAATTTTGCCTGTACGCGGGGTGGGCGTGCCGTCCTCGTTCCAAAGCAAGGTTTTGTTTTGATTGGTCGAGAAGAAGCCCGGTGCAATCGCATTGACGCGAATGCCCACATCGGCAAAATGCACCGCCATAAATTGCGTAAAGTTCGCAACTGCCGCTTTTGCCGCGGAATACGCGGGGATTTTGGTCAACGGACGGAATGCGTTCATGGAAGTGACCATCACGATGCAAGCGTGTTCTTTGCCCGCCATATCGCGTGCGAACACCTGTGTCGGGATTAAGGTGCCCAGGAAGTTCAGATTAAACACAAAGGAAATCCCCTGCGGGTCCAAATCGAAAAAGGTTTTGACATTTTCGTCTTTCTCGGTTAAATCAATCGCTTCGAGCGTTTCTTTTGTGGTGGTACCTTTCGGATTGTTGCCGCCCGCACCGTTCAAAAGAATGTCGCAGGTGCCGAGTTTTCGGTTGACGGTTTCGCGTGCCGCCGCCATACTTTCCGGCTCTAAAACATTACAGCCCACCGCGATTGCTGTGCCGCCTTCGGCGTTGATTTCGTCGGCAACCTTCCCGGCCGCCGCTTCGTTCAAATCCAAAACCGCAACTTTCACGCCCTGACGCGCAAGTGCCTTTGCGAAATCGCCGCAAAGCACACCGCCGCCACCTGTTACAACAGCCACTCTGCCTTTTAAATTCTCATGTATCATCATTTATTTTTCCTCCGATTTGCGAACTGCCTCAAACAGTCCGTTGAGATATGCCGCACCGAGCGCGCGGTCAAACAAGCCGTAGCCGGGGCGCGCCACTTCGCCCCAAATCATTCTGCCGTGGTCGGGACGGACATAGCCGTCGAAACCGACATCGTGAAGCGCTTTGACAATTTCGTACATATCGAGAGACCCCTCGGCGCTTTCGTGAGCAGTTTCGTTGAAATGTCTGCCTTCGACTTTCACATTGCGCAGATGCGCAAAATAGATGCGGTCGCCGACTTCCCGAATCATTGCGGGCAGGTCGTTTTCGAGATTTGCGCCCAAAGAACCGGTGCAGAATGTCAAGCCGTTGTATTTGCTCGGCACGGCGGCAAGCAGTTTTTTCAGCGCCGCAAGATTGGTGATGATGCGCGGCAGACCGAAAATGCTCCATGGCGGATCGTCGGGATGAATCGCCATTTTGACGTCGCATTCCTCGCAAACGGGCATAATCTGCTCTAAGAAATAAATCAGATTGTTCCACAAATCGTCTTCGGTAACATTTTTATATTTTTCAAACAATTCCTTGATTTCGGGCATACGCTCGGTTTCCCAACCGGGCATGGCGTAGCCGTTGGAATTGTCGTCAATCTCTTTAAACATCTGCTCGGGACTTTTGCCCTCAATTTGCATGCCGTCATAGGAAAGGCAGGTCGCGCCGTCGCACATTTGCATGGAGAGGTCGGTACGCGTCCAGTCAAACACCGGCATAAAATTGTAGCAAATTACTTTCACGCCCGCTTTCGACAGATTGCGAATGCAGGTTTTGTAGTTTTCAATGTATTTGTCGCGCGTCGGAAGCCCGATTTTAATATCTTCGTGCACATTGACGCTTTCAATGCACTCCATCGTAAGCCCTGCTTTTTCGATTTCGGCTTTCATTTTCAGAATATCTTCCATCGGCCACACTTCGCCCGCAGGCAAGTAGTGCAGCGCGGGCACAACGCCCGTCACACCGGGAATTTGGCGGATTTGCTCCAAGGATACGGTGTCTTTTTCCGCTCCGAACCACCGGAATGTCATTTGCATATCATTTTCATCGCCTTTCAAAGGAAATCAAATATTTCCCCATTTTTGTTTATTCTATCACTTCCGTATCGATTTATCAACCGCCAATCCGCAAAAAATTGCGTAACTTTTTTGGGTTGTTGCGTAACTTTTTTGGGTTTTATACAAAAACGGGCTGCCGCGCTTTGCGACAACCCGCTTTTGTCTTTATTCCTCTGTTTCAAACGATTCCCAATCTTCAAAATTGTCCTCGGGATAATAATCCCACAGCGCGCGCTCGTCGTCTTCCGTCATCGGCACGGCGGGACATTCCGAAAAGGCTTCCAATTTGCCCGTGCGCAAAAATATGGACGGGTCCAGCCGCAAGGTGTATCCGCAAGCGTTGGGGGTCATCCATTCGTGCATCGGCGCTTCGGGCACGGCGAAAGCGGTCATCAGCGCCATAATCACGCCGCCGTGGGTAATGATGGCGGTACTTTTGACGCCCGACTGCAAAATGCCGTCCACGATTTTCATAAATGTATTGCAAATGCGCTCGTTAAAAGCGATTTGGCTTTCGCCGAACGGCACGGGCGTTTCGGGGTGCGTGCCCGAAAGCCAAACCTGAAACGCTTCTTCGTCTTTCAGTTCGTCGGCGCTTCTGCCCTCAAATTCCCCGAAATCGTATTCGGACAAGCCTTCTAACACAATCGGCTCTTTTTCGGGATAAATCCGCTTCGCCGTTTGCAAGCACCGTTTTAAAGGGCTCGTAAACACCGCGTCCGCTTCGGGGTAGCCGCCGAATTCTTCTTTTAAATCATCAATTTGGCGCAAGCCTTCCTCGGTTGCATCCACATCGGTGTGCCCGATGTATAAGCCGTCTAAATTGCCTTGGGTTACGGCGTGGCAAATCAAATGAATTTGATAGGTTTTCATATATGTACTCCTTTTTTGAAAAACGAATATACAAATTGTAAAATTTATGCTATACTGAAAAATACAGAATGTAGAAAGAGATGATGGTATGCACACAACCTTTTCGGAACGGTTGGCAAATCTTCGCAAAGAACGCGGCTTAACCCAGAAAGAAGCGGCAGAGCAGTTGGGCGTTTCCGCGGCGCTTTTGTCGCACTATGAAAAAGGAATTCGGGAATGCGGCCTTTCATTTTTATGCAAAGCCGCCGCCTTTTACGATGTGAGTTGCGACTATATTTTGGGTGTCAGCGATTCGCGCCACGCCATGGACGAATCCTTTGACGAACGCGACACCCCACAGGACAGAGAATTTCGCACGGTGACGCTGTTTCGCGCAGCGGCAATGCTCGGCGACTGTATGTCCGCCGTCGGTGCGCAAGACCGCCTGCGCGCGTATTTTGCCCTTGCGATTTACCGCATTGCGGTGCGGGCAAGTGCACAGGGCGTTGTGCCGAAAGCATGGAGTTCCTACCCCGAAAGCGCGGCGGAAGCATTAAGCGACGCCGTGATGGACAGCATTGTGAAAAACGGGATTCCCCGTCCCGAAAAACCGACTGCACCGAAAACGGCAGAGCCCGCCTGTATTCAAACCGTGGTGGAACACTGCGAGCGCATTTTGCAAAAGGAATTTGACCGATTTTTCAAGGACGGGAACACGCCTCAATAATTCTCTTTGTGGATTTCAAAAAACGCCTGTTTGTGTGCGCAAACGGGGCAGACCGCCGGCGCGGTTCTGCCCGTGTGGATATAGCCGCAGTTACGGCAAAGCCACACCGTTTCCTCGGTACGGGAAAAGACAATGCCCTCTTCAAGGTTGTCGCGCAAAGTATTATACCGCACCTCGTGGGTATTTTCAATCTTCCCAACGCTTTCAAACAAATATCCCAATTCGTCAAATCCCTCTTCACGGGCGGTTTCGGCGAAATCTTTATACATCTCGGCCCATTCGTAATGTTCGCCTGCCGCGGCGTCCGCCAAATTTTCTTTGGTGTGCGTCATTTCGCCGTTGTGCAACGCCTTGAACCAAAGTTTGGCGTGTTCGCCCTCGTTGTGGGCGGTTTCATAAAAGATTGCCGCCATCTGTTCGAAGCCGTCTTTTTTGGCTTCTTGGGCATAAAATTCATACTTGGTTTTCGCCTGCGATTCGCCTGCAAAGGCGGCGAGCAGATTTTTTTCGGTTTTACTGCCTTTAAATTCCATAAATATACTCCTTTTTTAGTTGGTATATTTATGGTTTCCGTTCGGACGGGAATTTATGCCGAAATTTCTTGAAAATGGGTTTCTATATAGACTTTGGCGTTTTGCAAAACGCTTTCGCGTTGAAATTTCTCTTGAAATTCGCCGTCTATACGGGCAAGTTCCGACTTGTCCAACGAAACTTCCTCGTTATTTTCGTCATACATCGCATAAGCAGACGCTGCGACGGCGGCAAGTTCCGTTTCGCCGATTTCGGTAAGCGCAGGCACAAGCGCGCCCGTCAGCGGCTCGCCGTTCACTTTGAAAAATTCGGATAAACCGACTTTGACATCTTCTAAAAAGAACGGCAGCGTGTAGGCCGTTTTTTGCGCCGTATTAAATGCACGAAAGCACGCGTCGGCGTTTTCGGCACGCTCGATTTTCGCCTGCAAAACCGCCTGCATCCCCTCGAGCAGCTCGTCTGCATCCGCTTCGGCAAGCATTGCCGCATCCGCGTTTTTGTATTTGTCTTTCAACGCTTTTAAGCGCGAGATTTCATCATACATTTTTTTCGTGTCTGCATTGTGCTGTTGCAACGCGCCGGACGCTTTTTTCAAAACGATTGCCGTCACCACGCACAGCACAATAAAAATCAGCCACAAATACCAATATTCCATAGCGTTCTCCTTATTCTTCGGTCAGCGCCTTGTAAATATCGCTCTTTTTAAAGCCGCACTGCTTTGCCGCCGCTTTGGCGGCCTCATTTTTGGAAAGTCCCTCCGCGAGTTTTTCGCGTGCAAAATCCACAGCATTTTCCAAGGTGTATTCCGTGGGCGCTTCTTCACGCGCCCCTGCAAGCACCAACACGAACTCCCCTTTCGGCGGCATTTCGGCGTATTTTTGCACCGCCGCACAAAGCGTGGTGCGTTCCACGGTTTCGTGGATTTTCGTCAGTTCTTTCACAAGCGCGATTTCGCGGTCGCCGAATGCGGCATACATATCGGCAAGGGTTGCCGCCAATTTGTGCGGCGCTTCATAAAAAACCATCGTGCGCTTTTCGGTTTTCAATTCTTCCAAATGCGCGCGGCGGCTCGGTTTGTTGACACTCAAAAACCCTTCAAAGGTAAACCGCCCCGACGGCATACCCGACACCGCCACCGCCGTAGCAAAGGCGGTAGGCCCGGGGACTGCCTCAACCTTAACCCCGTGCTCGTGGCACAGGCGCACCAAATCCTCGCCAGGGTCTGAAACGGCGGGCATACCCGCATCCGTCACTAACGCACAGTTTTCTCCCGCCGTAATCCGCGCCAAAATCATTTCCCCGCGTTCGCGGCGGTTGTGCTCGTAATAACTGACCATCGGCTTTTTGAGTTCAAATTTATTCAAAAGTTTCAAGGTGACGCGCGTATCCTCTGCGGCGATAAAATCACAGCGTTCGAGCGTTTCCAACGCGCGCGGCGAAAAATCGGACAAATTCCCAATCGGCGTGCCGACTACATACAAAACTCCTGCCATTTACGCTTGGCCCTCCTCTTTATACGGCCCGTAGATGCGGCGCATTTCCGCACTCAAATTGCCGTTTTCATCATATACAAACAGCGCGGGTAACACCTGCAATCCGTGTTTTCCGCCCTTGCGCGCTTCTAACAGGCAAAGCCACGGCGCGCTTTCGGCGTTTTTGGAAACCGTGCGCAACCGTTTCGGCTCCAAGCCTTTTTCGGCGAATGCCTGCATCGCTTCAAACAGCCGTTCGGGGCGAATGCAAATGCAAACCCGCCCGCCGTATTTTAACAGCCTTGCAGAAGATGCGGCAATATCTTTGAGCGTGCACGCGGTTTCGTGTCGTGCAATTTTTTCGTGCGCGCTTTCCGACAAAATTCCCGTGTTTTCCGCCTTATACGGCGGATTCATCGTCACAAGGTCGTAGGTTTCTGTTTGTAAAACCGTTTGCAGGGTTTTCAAATCCGACAAGTGCGCAAACGCCTTTTCCGTTAAATCATTTGCGGCGATTGTCCTTTGAAACTGCCCGTACCCCGCTTCCTGTATTTCCACACCGTCCACACGGGCGCACAGTCCGTCGCGGCACCAAATCATCGGAATAATCCCGCAACCCGTGCCGAGGTCACAGGCAACGGTTTTCCGCTTCGGCGCGGCAAAATCGGCAAGCAAAAGCGCATCGGTACCGAAAGTGTGCCGCGGCGACACCACCAGCCCAAAGTCCGCGCGCAAATATTCAATATGTTCGTTTTCAAAAAGTTCTGTCTGTTTCATAAAGCAATGATACCACACATTTTAAAAAAAAGGAAGAAAAAAAGGACCGTTCGAAAAACGAACAGTCCTTTTAAATTATGAGCTTATTCAGCCTGGGGTGCGGATACAGGGCAAGTGTCAGCACAGCTGCCGCAATCAATGCAGGTGTCTGCATCGATGACATACTTGCCGTCCCCTTCGGAAATAGCCTCTACCGGGCATTCTGCTGCGCAAGCGCCGCAGGAGATGCAATCGTCGGAAATATGATATGCCATTATGGTGACCTCCCTTTTAGAATTTACATACATTCTAACACATTTTTTTAAAATAGCAAGCCTTTTTTATTCGATTCCTTTTAAGGACTCCAATTCGGCTTTGTCCACGCGAATTTGCGCATCGCGAATGAGCTTGACCTCGTGGCGTTCAATGACCACGGGTGCGGCGTCCGGTCGGCGGTCGAGACGGATTTTGAGCATACCCGTCAGCAGATTGTTCTCTACCACGGTGCCGCGTCCCTCACGCGTTTCGACAATCGCGCCGACCTTCGGCGTGTGGCGCAGAAGATGCTCATACGCCTCCTGCTCATATTTCAAACAGCACATCAAGCGCCCGCAGGTGCCGCTGATTTTGACGGGGTTTAAAGACAGCCCCTGTTCCTTTGCCATTTTGATGGATACGGGTTGAAAATCGCCGAGGAATGTACTGCAACAGAACGGTCTGCCGCACATACCGAAGCCGCCGACCATTTTGGACTCGTCGCGCACGCCGATTTGGCGCAGTTCAATACGCGTGCGGAACACGCCTGCCAAATCTTTGACCAACTCGCGGAAGTCCACACGCCCGTCCGCCGTGAAATAAAACAGGATTTTACCGCCGTCAAAGGTATATTCCACATCCACAAGTTTCATATCCAAACGGTGCGCGCGGATTTTCTCCTCGCAAATTGAAAACGCTTTTTTCTCTTTTTCGCGATTTTCCCGCACCACTTTCAAATCGGCTTCGCCGGCGGGGCGCACAATGCGTTTTAACGGCTTCACGATTTCCTCGTCGGGCACCTCGCGGTTTTCCATTGCGATTTCGCCGCACTCCACGCCGCGCGCGGTTTCCACCACGGCGCGTTCGCCTTTTTTATATTGCTTCCCGTCGGGGTCAAAATAATAGACTTTTCCGACTTCTTTAAATCGAATTCCGACTACTTCTGCCATAATACACTCCTTTTCGGATTTCATTTATGTTCCGCTGCCTGCCGCAGACGGTAGCAAAGCCCTGTCAGCAGGAGATTTGTGTTTGCATTTCGTTCGGCGCTTTTCAAAAGCGCTTCGGCGGCTTGATGCACCGCGTACAGTTTTGCTTTGGATAATTTCGCACAAAGCCCTGCCGCCGTTTGCCCGTTTACCGACTCGCCTTCGCCGCCGCACTTGGCGCACAGCGCGTCGGAAAATAAATTGCAAAGGCACAAAAGCGTATTGCGAATTTCGTCACGGTCTTTCTGCAAAGGCGCGGTTGCGCACAAAAGTTCCCATTCACTGCCGCTTGCGAGTGCGGTTGCAATCGCGCACGCGGTTTGCACGGTTTCCTCGGAAAACTCCGCCGTCTCGCCCAAAAGCGACACCACCGTTGCACGGGAAAGCACCGTCGAGAGCATTGCCGCACGGCTGTCGCAGGTGAGAATAAAATATACGCCTGCGGGCGGTTCTTCCAAAATTTTGAGCAGTGCGTTTTCACTGCTGTCATTCATATTTTGGCTGTCCTCTAAAATATAGACCTTCCGGTCGCCGTCATTGGGCACCACAAACGCATCTTTGCGGATTTGACGGCACACTTCCACCTTGAACGAGGCGTTTTTCTTTTCGGGCGCATACACCGCAATGTCGGGGTGATTGCCCGAGGCACTTTTTTTGCAGGACGCGCACACCCCGCACGGCGCACCGTCGGGACTTTTGCATACGATAGCCGCCGCCACCGCTTGTGCAAGCAAACGGCGTGTTTCCGCATCGCCGCCCTCTAAAAGCAAAGTTTGCGGAAGAGTATGCGTTTTGGCGCGTCTTTCCAAAAACGGTCTGTCCCCTTTGGAGAGGGGGAATTGTTCAAAACTCATAATTTATAAAACTGCTCAACATCCAGCACGAATACCGTAGCACCGCCGACGGTCACTTCCACGGGCACGGAAATCAAAGAATCCCCGATATATGTAGAATTGACGGGCACCTGCTGTTTTCTGCGGCTGCTGAATTCTTCGATAATCGAGAGCGCGTCTTTGACTTTTTCTTCTTCCACGCCGATGAGCATGGTCACATTCCCTGCGCGCAAAAAGCCACCCGAAGTGGAAAGTTTCGTCACACTGAAAGATGCCGAAGTCAGTTCGGAAAGCACAGCGGGTGCATCCTCGCTGTTCACAATGGCAACAATCAATTTCATATTCATAGAAAATCCTCCGTTTCTATCTTACAGTTGCGAAATCGCAATAAATACAGGCATAGTTAAAACAGACAGAAAACTCACAACGGCAACCGTCTGCGATGCCGCCGCGGTATCTTTGCCGTATTTCGCGGCAAACATTACGGTATTGTTCGCCGTGGGCGCCGACGCCGAAATCAACAGCGCGGTGCAAAGCACGCCTGTAATCCCCAAAGGGCGCAGGCAGAGAAGCATCACCGCGGGCAATATAATCAATTTAAAAAGTGCAACCAAATAGGTTTCTTTTCGGAAAAACATTTGGCGCAAATTGGTTTTGGCAAGGTATGTGCCGAACATCAGCATAGCAAGCGGCGTATTGAGGCTTGCAATGTAACCGACCGGTTCCGCCAAAATCCGCGGCAGGGTGACATTCAGCAAAAACAGCGGCATACCGATGAGCACCGAAATCACACCGGGATTTAAAATGAGCCATTTCATTTGAAACCCTGTTTTTTCCGAGGATGTGCCCGACATCAGCCGAACCCCGTGCGTAAACGCGAAAATGTTAAACGGAATGAGCACACCCGAGCAAAAGAACACGCCTTCCTCGCCCAAAACGGCGGAAGCA
This sequence comes from Candidatus Fimenecus sp., assembly GCA_052273845.1. Lineage (GTDB taxonomy): Bacteria > Bacillota > Clostridia > Oscillospirales > Acutalibacteraceae > Fimenecus. Next base: position 20,281 of record DAVZHM010000015.1, read on the forward strand.
AGCGGCAGTGCCATATAACCGACATTGCCGTAAATACAAGCGAATTTGTAGACATTCGCCGTGCGTTTTTCGCCTTTCCGAAACAGCGGCAATGACAAAAGAATTGCCAAGCCGTGCAAAAGCGCGCCGCCGAGAAACGACATCAGCAGATTTTTGAGTGCCTGTGTAGAATAGTCAATCGAGGTAAAGGACTGAATGACAATCGCGGGGGTGACGATATAAAACAGCAAATCGTTCGTCAGCCGCGCCGCTTTTTCGGTATACAGCCCCGCCTTGTCGCAAACAAAGCCGACGGCTACAATCACATAAAGAATGGCAACCTGCATTGCCGCGGTCTGCACATTTTGCAAAAACATCAAATTCCCGTTTACTCCTCCAAGAAGTTTTCGTCCAGGCGACTATTCGCCGGGCGGCGGTCGGGCGTCTCGCACACTTCGGAAATGGCATCATCCTCCGACGCGGGGCGACCGAAACGCATATGTACAAATAAATAAATAACTGCAAACACGCCAAATCCCAAGTCTGCAAGGGAGAACGGAAATCCGTCTGCCAACAATTCCGGTCTGCCGCCGACGGTGCAAATCAACCGCGTTACGCCGATGGTGAGTGCGAAAAACGATGCAGGCAAGCCGAAACAAAACGCCTTTTTCATTTCGCCTTTTTGATTGATTTGCGCCGAAACACGCGCAAAGGACATCATAAACAGCATCATAAAGCAAAGCATCGCGAGTTCCATAAGCAGTTCGGAAACCATGGTAAAGCTGATTTTGGTCATAAACCGCGCCACCAAACGGAACAGCGTCCAGAAAAGCGGCATAATCGCAAGCAGGCGGTATTCGCTGTATGTGGCTTTTTCGCCGGTATATGAAAGCCCGACCAAAACCATAAATACGCACGCCGCCGCACCGCAGAGAATCTGTAAAATCAAAGCAAATAAACCGTTGGTAAACAGCGCCGCAAATATCCCTTTTGCATGCATCCCGTTAAACGTGCGAATGACTTTGACCAAGCAAAACGCCACATCGTAAGCGATGCCTGCCGCAAAGGCGAATGAACCCAGCGCCAACGCCTTATTTTTTTGCACCACGGGGCGCGAGGCGGGGATTTTCGAGGACAAAGCGGGCAATACCGCCAAACAGACGGCGGCAACGGCGAGCACGGCATAGACCGTGTAGACCGTCCAGTCCACTTCTTCAAAGAAGCCCGTATAACTTTCCATATTGGTGAACAACTGCACCGTGCGCAACGGAATTGCAGCCAACAGGAACAATCCCAACGACGCAAGCAGTACTTTTTCGTCAACACCTTTGAGCGTATGGCTATTTTTCTTCTGCATACTCAATGCCTCTTTCTCCACATATTTTTACCGTTCTTCGGTCGGAATATACTCCGCCGGTGCCGAGTGATTGTCTACACGCTCGCCGATGGGCACAAACCGCCGCGGCAAGGACACATTTTTATATGCCGGACGCATAATGCGGCTGCCCGAAGTCAGTTCCTCAATGCGGTGTGCCGACCAACCCGCAATGCGCGCCGACATAAACAGCGGCGTGAACAGTTCTTGCGGGATGCGCAACATATCGTAAATAAGACCCGAATACAAATCCACATTGGCGCACATTTTTTTCTTTTCGCCTTTGTATTTCAAGAACAGTTCCGGCGTTAATTGCTCGATGAGTTCCAAGGTGCGGAAATCATCCGCAAAACCGCATTTTTGCGAATACGCACGGGCGTTTTCTTTCAAAATAACCGCGCGCGGGTCGGAAAGGGTGTAAACCGCGTGCCCCATACCGTAGATAAGCCCCGAGCCGTCGCCCGCCTGTTTTTGTATCACTTTGGCAAGGTAATCGGCAACCTGCCCCTCGTTTGTGGGGTCGCTGACGCTGGCTTTCATATCCTCGACCATTTTGTGCACTTTGATGTTCGCACCGCCGTGTTTCGGGCCTTTCAAAGAACCGATACCCGCCGCAATCGCGGAATAGGTATCCGTGCCCGAAGAAGTGATACAGCGTGTGGTGAACGTCGAGTTGTTGCCGCCGCCGTGCTCGGCGTGGATAATCATACAAATATCGAGCAGTTTCGCTTCCTCGTCCGTGAATTTGCGGTCGGAGCGAATGGAGTGCAAAATCGACTCGGCGGTTTTTAATGATTTTTTGTTTTGGTGAATATACATACTTTTGTGGTCATACACGCGGCGTTTGACCTGATATGCATATGCCATAATCGTCGGGATTTGTGCAATCAACTGAATGGACTGCCGAAGAACATTTTCAACGGATGTATCGTCGGGATTTTCATCGAAAGAGTAGAGTGCGAGCACCGACCGCGCGACTTTGTTCATAATGTCGGGCGAGGGCGCTTTCATAATCATATCTTCAATGAATTCGTCGGGCAATTCGCGGCATTCCGCCAAAAGTGCGCAGAAACGGTCGAGTTGTTTTTGCGTCGGCAAATCGCCGAACAGCAAAAGCCACGCGACTTCCTCAAAGCCGAAGCGATTTTCCGCCAGACACCCTTTGACGATTTCGCTCATATCCATGCCGCGGTAAACGAGCCTACCGTCTTTGGGGACGCGCTCACCGTCATCAATATAATAGCCCTCTACCGAGCAAATCCGCGTCAACCCCGTCATCACGCCTGTGCCGTCGGCATTGCGAAGCCCGCGTTTTACATCAAAACGGTGGTAATCCTCGGCGTGAATACGGTTATTTTTCAGCAATTCTTCGCATAAAGTAGAAAGAGACTCGTTGTCAATCGGAGAAATATAGTCTGCCATATCCGAAAGACCTCCTTACAGGGATTTCGAAATATAGAAAACGGTATACTGCCGCTTATACTCTATATATAGATATAATATTGTATCTCAAAATTTCAGTAAAGTCAATAAAAATGCAAGTGAGGAAATGTTTATGCGAATTTTCGGGATTTTATGTGCGGTATTGGCGCTTATTCTGTTCGTTTTGCCCGTGGCGGTGTTCCCGCTTTCGGGAAATTTGGGGAACACGGTACAGGCAGGCTTTCAAGCGTTTGCCGCGGAAGAAAACAGTTCGGACAAAAAAAGTTCGGACAAGACGGACACTGTAACCGTGTTGCAGGCGGCAAGCGGCAATGTGGTGGAAACCAACACAAAAGAATATTTGCTCGGCTGTCTTGCATGCGAACTGCCGCCCGACACAACCAGCGAGGCGCTCAAAGCGCAGGCGGTGGCGGCGTATACCAATGTGATGCGTTTAAAACAGAATCCCGACGGCAAAGCGGGCACGGCGGATATCACCGACGACACCTCGAAACACCAAGGGTATTATGACGAACAGAAACGCCGCGAAGTGTGGGGCGACAAATACGATACATACAGCGAAAAATTTTCCGCCGCCGTCCAAGCGGTTTACGGACAAACTTTAACATATGACGGCGCGCCGATTACCGCGGCGTATTTTGCCCTGTGCGCGGGGCGCACCGAAAGTGCAAAAACCATATGGGGCGGTGAAGTGCCGTATTTGCAAAGCGTGACAAGCACAGGCGACCGTCTTTCGCCCGATTTGCAAAAGGAAACCGTGCTTTCCGCCGACGCAGTACGCGAAGCGCTTTCTGCCGACAGCGAAATTGTGCTCGGCGAAGCCCCCGAAACCTGGATAACGGATTCGGAAGTCTCCGACAGCGAAAGCGGCGCGGTTGCCACGGTGCGCGTCGGCGGCAAAACCTTGACAGGGCAAACGCTTCGCACCCTTTTGGGACTTCGCTCCCCTGCGTTCACCGTTCAATATCAAGAGGACGGATTTCATTTCACCGTATCGGGCAACGGGCATTTTGTCGGCATGAGCCAATACGGCGCGGACTATATGGCACGGCAGGGTGCGGATTATAAAGAGATTTTGGCGCATTATTACCCCGGCGCTACCCTTTCGGGGGTGTGACGCACGCTCTTCGGGATTGCACATAAAATATATTGCAAAAAAACGCCTTGCCGCAGACGCTTTCCCCCATTCCCGCGTCTTTCTAACTGTATTTCACGGTGCGGCGGCAAAAAGGCTTGCAATCCGCACCGAAAAGCCGTATACTGCATTTACGGCTTTTTGACGCTGTGAGAGGGGGAAATCCAATGAAAACGCGTCGTTCTGAAACGATCGGGAACATCAGCTATATGCTGAAAAATTGGTATAGATGGCACAGACGCAGTTATTTGTATCTTTTGGCACGCATTCCCGCGCTTATCGCCGTGCCTATGCTTTCCGCACTCGCCCCGAAGGTGATGATGGACAGCATTGCCGAGCAGGTTTCCGTGCAGACACTCGTTTTGCGTGTGGCGCTTTTGTGCCTCGGCATTGCGGGGGCTTCGTGGATTTCGCCGTTTATGCAGCAAAAACTCAACGGCTCTTCACAGATTTTACGAATGCGCTACGCGGTGCTTTCTTTCCAAAAAACAATGTCCGCCGATTTCGTCGATGTGGAAAGTCTTGCGGGGCGCGAGCGCTTAGAGCGCAGCGGCACGTTTGTCAACGGCAATTACAGCGGCGCACAGGAATTTTGCGATGTGGTGTGCAGCCTTTCGCAATGCGTTTTCGGCATACTCACTTCGGTGGCGTTGCTTTACAAACTGCCCGTGTTTATGCTTGTGCTCATCACCGCCACCTGCCTGTTGGAATTTCTTTTGGACCGCTTGGAATACCGTGCCGACAAAAATATGCGTGAAAAGCGGACGAATGTTGCTTTGAAATTCAACTATTTTTATCGGACAAGCCACGAATTTGCGGCAGGCAAAGATATTCGCCTGTATTCTCTCGGCGATTGGTTTTTGAAATGCACCGCGGATTTGCTCGCGGCGTACACCAAACTGATGCAGCGCTTTTTGGGAATCACCTATTCCGTTTCGGCAGGTCGCGCGCTCCTTGCGGCGGCGCGGGACGGCGCGGCATATTTCTTTTTGATTACGGCGGCGCAAAAGGGCACCGTTACCGTTTCGGATTTCATTTTCTATTTCGGCATTGTCACGGGATTTTCGGGGTATGTGACCTCGCTGACTTTCCAATACAACCAACTGCTGCGCTGTTCGCTGGAATGTTCAAAATTCCGCGAATATTTGGAAACGCCCGAAAAAGGCGCAGAGGAAAAGCCGCCCGTGCCGCAAAGCGACGGATATGCGCTTACATTTCGCGATGTGCATTTTCGCTACCGCGACAGCGAACGGGAAACCATTAAAGGAATGAGTTTTACTGTAAATCGCGGAGAAAACATCGCCATTGTCGGCGAAAACGGCGCAGGCAAAACCACCGCAATTAAACTGCTGTGCGGATTATATACGCCCACAAGCGGCGAAATCCTGATAAACGGCGAAAACGCGGCGCAGTTTGCACAGGACGGCTATTTTGACCTGTTTTCGGTGGTGTTTCAGGATTATCACTTTTTGCCGGTAAGTGTCGCGAAAAATATCACCTTGCAAAATGACGAAGAAATCGACCGCGAAAAACTGTGGGCGTGCCTCGAAAAGGCGGGTATTCGCGAAAAAATCGAATCTTTGCCCGCACGCGAAAACACGCTGATGGACAAAAGTGTACATAAAGACGCCGCGGATTTTTCGGGCGGAGAAAAGCAGAAAATCCTGCTGGCGCGAGCGCTTTACAAAGGTGCACCGATTCTCATTTTGGACGAGCCGACCGCCGCACTCGACCCGATTGCCGAAAATGAACTGTATTTAAAATACAACACCCTTTCCGAAAACAAAACCTCGTTTTTCATTTCGCACCGACTTTCGTCCACCCGTTTTTGCGACAAAATCCTGTTTTTGGCAGACGGTCAAATCGCCGAATACGGCACGCATGACGAACTGATGGCGCAAAAAGGAAAATACTATCAAATGTATCAACTGCAAAGTTACTATTATCGGGAGGAGGCGCAGGCAGAATGAACACGATACGCTGTTATTGGAAAGCCTTTCGCCAAACGGCGCGCTTTGAACCGATGCTTTTGCCCCTCACCCTGCTTTTGGCGGTCTGTTCAGGGGTAAAACCCTTTGTAAACATCTATTTTTCGGCGCGCATTGTGGCAGGCCTTTCCGCAGGGGTAGATTTAGCGGCGCTGTTTCGCTTGGTCGGCATTTGTATCGGGCTGAATTTCGCATTTCAAATCGCAACGGAATGGCTGACGCCCACCTTTCATACCCTGCGCAGCCGCCTGTATGAAAAAGAACGGCTGACCATTGAAAACAAACTGTTCACCCTCGATTATGCAAAACTCGAAAACAGCGAATTTCAGGAATTGGTGCATTTACATTCCGAGTCGATGCAAAAAATCTATTCCTCGTTTGTGCAACTTTGTTGGATGTTGCGGGATTTCGTTTCGGGACTTGTGACGCTCGCCTGCGCGTTCGTCATTTTGTGGCCGCTTTTCAAACTCGGCTTTACGAAAACAGGCGAGGGCTTTATGCATTCCCCGTGGTTTTTCGTGGTGTTGATTTTGTGTATCGCCGTGAGCGTGGTCTTTATTTTGCTGTTGAGCAACCACACGAGCAAGGTGTGGTTCCGCTCGCAGGAACGGTACGGAAAACTCGACCGCCTGTTCCACCGCTACCGCGATATTCTTGCCAACTACAATTCGGGCAAGGAAGTGCGCCTTTACAAAGAACAAAGTCTCATCTCCCGCGAAGCCACCGCCGAACTTTTGACAAAAGGCGAAACCATTTTGCACGAAACCGCCAAACAGTCCGCCGCCGCAAGTTCCTACATTGCCATTATCGGCGCGCTTGTGGGGTTCGGGGTTTACACTTTTATCGGCGTAAAAGGACTTTTGGGGCTTTTTGATATTGAGGCGCTCATTCGCTACACCGGTGCGTTTATGCAAATCATCGCAGGGGTGACTTCCATTGCCGTCACCTTCGGCAGAAACGCCGAAATGGTGCCGAACATTCAATATTTCTTCCGCATTGCCGACACAAAATCCGCCATGACCTACGGTGACAAAACCGTGGATTTATCGCAAGTCGAAATCGAATTTAAAAATGTGTATTTCCGTTATCCGTCGGCAAAAAGCGATACTTTAAAGAATATTTCTTTGCACATACACAAAGGCGAACGGCTGGCGGTGGTTGGGCGCAACGGCAGCGGCAAAACCACTTTCATCAAACTGCTTTGCAGACTTTATGACGCCGACCGCGGCGAAATTCTTGTAAACGGCGTGAACATCAAAGACCTTTGTGCAGAATGTTGCAAACAACTGTTTTCGGTGGTGTTTCAGGATTTCAAACTGTTCTCGCTGTCGGTTGCGGACAATTTAACCGCGGGCGACGCGCCCGACGCCGTGCGCTTGAAGCAGTGCTTGGCACAAGCCGATGTGCTCGAACGCGTGGAACGCATGCAGGAGCAGGAAAACACCGTGCTGTATAAAGATTTGGACAAAAACGGTGTGGAGGTTTCGGGCGGCGAAGCGCAGAAACTTGCGATTGCCCGCGCGCTTTACAAAAACGCGCCCGTGGTGGTGCTCGACGAGCCGACCGCCGCGCTTGACCCCGTGGCGGAACATCAGATTTATCGGCAGTTCAACGATTTCGTCGAGGGAAAAACCGCAATTTATATTTCGCACCGTCTTTCTTCCTGTCGCTTTTGCGATACGATTGCCGTATTCAAACAAGGGGAGTTGGTGGAGCACGGCACGCACGAAGCCTTGTCGAATATAGAAAACGGCGAATACCGCCGCCTTTGGGACGCTCAGGCGAAATATTATTTGCCCGAGGTATAAACTTCAACAAAAACCGTCCCCAAACGGTTTTTTATACAACACGAGACCGCACATACCGTAAACGGTATGTGCGGTCTCGTTTGCTGTGCTTTTACAGTTTTTTCATAAGATTTTTCAGCGGTTTGACTTTACCGAGTGTATCCAGCACATTGTCAAATCGGCTCATATTGTTTTCATACGACGAGCGTTTGTACAAAATCGCCGTTTTGCCGTATAGGTCATATAACGGCTGTAACGCCTCGCCGCACGGTGCTGCAGGCTGTGCAGTAGCCGCAAACAGCAAAACCGTTTCGTCTACGGGCAAGGTCAGCATATCGCCCGAAACGGGGATTTGCGCATGGAACAAATAGCATTGTTTTGCAATCACATCGCCGTCGGCGGCATGCATATGCGTAAATTCATAGGCAAGCGTGCAGTCTTTTACATACCCCGCGCTCCCTGTGCGCGCAAAATCGCCCGCGCCCAACGCTTCAAAGCAATCGGGTACAAAGACCGTTTGCACATTTTCGCCGCTTGTGAACTGCACCTGTTTGTCGCCGCCGCAGGAAGTCAGCAACAAGGCAACCGATTTTGTGCCTGTCGGCAAAAGCAGGGTTTGCCCACAGCAACGCACGGCATTTTGCGGCTTGTCGGAAAGGGTAAACACCGCGTTTTTGCAGACGACGGTTTCGGGGAACTGCTCTGCGGGCAGGGTGTTGCCGCCGAGCAACCCGTCACGGCGCAATTTATTGCTGGATGTTGTGTTGGCGTTGTATGCCAGCACCAAACTTGTATTTTGCACGGTCTGCGCCGCCGCGGCAAACGGCAGAAGTTCCAACGCAAAAGTCATCGGGGCAAAGGCTTCCACATCAAACACAAGTTCGCCGTTTTCCACCTTTGCTTTTTTCTGCTTTTCTTCGCAGGCGTTGCAAATCCACGCGTTTTTGATGCCCGCGCCGACACAAAGGCGCACGCCTTTGCGCGCTTTTCCCGTGCCCTCGTTGACACGGACAATCACGGTTTTTTCGTCGTTTGCGGCATATTTTATCGCACGAATCAATACCGCGTCATCGGAAACCGAAGCAAAGGAAAATGTGCTCGGCAATGCGCCCGCCTGATTAAGCGGTGCGGAAAACACACGCATCGGTTGGTTAAAGCATATCCCTGCCTGCTGTGTTGCCGAAAGGTCATTGCCTTGGTGGCTGAAAATACCGAACGCATAACGGTTGCGCCCCATATCCAAATAACTTTGGTGGCTTTTCGGCAGGAAATTCGCACGCGGCGTATGTAATCCCGTTAAGCGCAAGGTGTTCGCGGTCGGGTGGTCCCAACCGTATTTGCTGTCGC
>DAVZHM010000016.1:0-28442 GCA_052273845.1 Candidatus Fimenecus sp.
TGACCTTAATTGATTTGGCGAAATAAGCAAAAAACATACAACACCGCCCGCGGAGATTTTCCACGGGCGGTGTTTTTGTGTTTATGGGGCTGTTTTTATTCAATTCCGAAATACTTTGCGGCATTGTTGTAAGAAATATCGGCAACCACCTGTGACAGGAATTCGAGGTCACAGGGATATTTTCCCTCCTCGACCCAATCGCCGACCAATTCGCAGAGAATGCGGCGGAAATACTCGTGCCGCGGATAGGAAAGAAAACTGCGGGAATCCGTTACCATACCGACGAATTTGCCCAAAACGCCGAGGTTTGCGAGTGTGCGCATCTGTTCGCGCATGCCGTCGTAGTTGTCGTTAAACCACCAAGCCGAACCGAATTGGATTTTAGACGGCACTTCGTCGCTTTGGAAATTGCCGAGCATGGTGCCGAGGACATAATTGTCTTTCGGGTTGAGGGTAAACAAAACGGTTTTCGGCAAACTGCCTTTTTTGTCAAGCGCGTTTAAAAGCCCCGAAAGCCCTTTGGCGATTTCGCGGTCATCAATGGAGTCAAAGCCCGTGTCGGGACCGAGACGCTCAAACATACGGCTGTTGTTGTTGCGCATAGGCCCGATGTGCAATTCCATTGCCCAACCGCGGCGCGCATATTCCGCGCCCAAAAACAGCATCAGCGCGGTACGGTACTTGTCCAACTCCTCGGTGGTGAAACTGCCGCCGATTAAGCCTTTTTTGAAGATTTTTTCGACCTGGGCGTCCGTTGCGGGGCAATACGGCACATAGGTAAACGCGTGGTCGGAAGCGCAGCAGCCGTTTTCCGCAAACCAATCCATACGCTCCAAAAGTGCTTCTTTTAATTCGCAGAAAGTGTGAATTTCGCGGCGCACCGCTTTTTCCATTGCCGCCACCCATGGAATAAAACTCGGCAGTTCTATGCCGAGCGCCTTGTCAGGGCGAAACGCGGGTAACACACGGCATTTGAAATCCTTTTCTTTGCGCAGCAAAACATGATATTCGAGCGTGTCGGCGGGGTCATCGGTGGTGCAGACGCACGCGACATTGGATTTTTCAATCAGTTCGCGCGGGGTAAAGCCGCCCGCCTTGATTTTTTCATTGCATTTTTGATAAATTTCGTCGGCGGTTTTCTCCGAAAGCGGCGTTTCCACCCCGAAATAGCGTTGCAATTCCAAATGTGTCCAATGATACATCGGGTTGCCGATGCAATACGGCAAACAGGAAGCAAACGCCTTGAATTTTTCAGCGTTGCTCTTTTTGCCCGTGATGAAGTCCTCGGAAATGCCGCAGGAGCGCATCACGCGCCATTTATAGTGATCGCCCGAAAGCCAAAGTTCGGCGATGTCGGCAGGTTGTTTGTTCTCGTAAATCTCTTTCGGAGAAAGGTGACAGTGCCAATCGAAAATCGGGGTTTTTTCCGCCCCTTTTTTGTAAATATCCTTTGCGGTTTTGGTGGTTAAGAGGAAATCCTTATCCATAAATTTTTTCATTTACAATCGTCCTTTTTGCGGTGAATTTTCACAAATATATTGTACCCCAAAATGAAGCCGCGGTCAAGAAAAAGCCGACAAAAGCGGGAAGATAATCCAATTAATATTGCGCAAAAGAAAAGCCCCCTCAAAAGAGGAGGCAAAACGGAGAAATCCGAAAAGCAGAAATCTTTTACGGCTTCGGGATTCGGTTGAGTTGCGCGTTCAGGGCGAGAAGTTGTTCTTTCGTAACTTTCACCCCTGCCGTGCCCAAAAGGCTCGTCAGACGAATGACGGTAAAGCCGCCCATCATTTGCATCATACTTTCGTTCACTTCAAAGCCTGCTGCTTTGCCGTCTTTGGGCATCATTTGTGCCATCATTGTGCCGAACAGTTGTGCGCCCGCAGGTGTTGCCGTAATATCGCTCATTTTATCGTTAAGCGAGAAATACCCTTCGGGAGCGGTGATGTCAAACCAGTTGAGGACAGCGCCCTTTTCTTTCAAGCGATAGTCCTCATTAAAGGTATCTACCTTGCGAATAACACTTTCGTCGCGGCAATCGCCTGCAACGGCTTCCAATTTGGTTTCGCCGCAGTTCGGCACATCAAAATAGAAGAAGTGCACATCGCTTGTCTGCTTGCCTAAAGATTTGCCGTTTGCGAACAGTTCCGCCTCGGGCAAATTGGAATAGACAGTCACTTTTGTTGTGTCCTCTACCCTGTCCACATAGCGCTTGCCGCAGATGTGCACGAACGGGTCATCGGAAAGCCACGCTTTGTAAGCATAGAACGAATCCTTTTTGTACTTGCGGTCAAAGGTAACAAGCCCTTTGTGATTCTGTCCGTTCTCGCCGCCCTCATTGCGGGCATCTGCACCGAAATCGAACATATTCCACACATGCGTTGCCCACATATACGGTCTTGTGAACAGCTGTTTAATCAATTCTTCGTGGTAATATGCCTGGTATTCCTCGGTATAATCGCCCTGTGTGGGATTGGAAGTGTGCCAATTCAGCGCTTCACAGCCGTATTCACTCATACCGACGGGGATATTCGGGAATTCCTTATGGAATTTGTCGAACCACGGGCCGTTCATGGAAGTGTCGCCGCCGTACCAACCGAAATAGTGGTTGAACGAAACCACATCGGGGATTTGAATGTATTTGTCGTGGATGTCGCACATGGAAACAACAGCAACGGTGGTGAGTCTTGTTTTATCCATCTCGTGCACCATATCGTTAAGCAGCGTATGGTTTTCGAGCAAATCGTCATCCGAGCCGTTCATTGTGATTTCGTTGGAAAGTCCCCAAACCACAATCGAGGGGTGATTGTAGTTTTGATACACAAGTTCTTTCATTTGCGAAATCGTGTTTTCGCGCCCGTTCGGCATGTGCTTTGAGATGTAAGGAATTTCTGCCCAAATCACCATACCGTATGCATCGCACAGGTCATAGAAATATTGGTCATGCTGATAGTGCGCCAAACGAATGGTGTTTGCGCCCATTTCGCAAATCAGTTCCATATCCTCTTTGTGTTGTTCGGGGGTGAGTGCGTTGCCGAAGCCCGGGCGGTCTTGGTGGCGGGAAACGCCGTGCAAAGGATACACTTCGCCGTTTAAGATAAACCCTTTTTCGGGGTCGATTTTAAAGGTACGGCAACCAAAACGCGTGCTGATGTTGTCAAGCACAGTATCGCCGTCACAAAGTTCGGCGGTTACAGAATACAAATACGGGTCTTTTCTGCCGTGCCAAAGATGCACATTCGGAATTTTGAGGTCTGCCACGGTTTCGTCGGCAGGCAGTTCGGTTTTTGCAACTTCCGCACCGTCTGCATCGAGTACCGTGAATTTGAGCGTTTGCCCCGCTTTTGCACCCGTGAGATACGCTTGTACTTGCACCGTAGCGTCTGCGCCCTCTACCGTGGGGGTAACGGCAATGCCCGGTGCGCCGTAATATTCCAAATCAAAATGCGAATCAGGAACCGCAATCAAGTTCACATCGCGGTACAATCCGCCGTAAAAGGTGAAGTCCGCCATTTGCGGATATACGCGGTCATTTTCCGCGTTATCCACAAGCACGCCGATGCGTGTACCCTTTTTGAGCGCGTCCGTAATATCCACTCTCCAAGTGGAATAACCGCCGTCATGGTGTGCGAGATGCTTGCCGTTCATATAGACATCGGCAGAGGAATTTGCACCGCGAAATTCAAGATAATATTTGTCCGCCTCGGGAATTTCCTCGCGGTCAAGGTCTTTCACATAGCAGCAAGTGCCGCGGTAATAATCGTTGCCGCCGTCCTGCCCGTCAATGTTGTTCCAGGTGTGGGGCAGATTGACGAAATCCCAATCGGCGGGCGTTTCTGCGGGAACCTCGCCCACGCCCTTGCGAAAAGACCATTTACCATTGATATTGATACACTTTCTCATAGAAAAAATACTCCTTTTGTTCGCTTGGATTTATTCCTCGTTTCCTGCTTTTTCTGCGTGTTTGGCTTTTAAGACTTCCACATTCGCATCCACCTGCTTTTTGTGCAACGGATACCAGAACCACAAAACAAGCGCCAACAGCAAGAATCCGACAGCGGGTACAAGCGTGGAAATGTTATAAATGCCGTTCAGCACGCTCTCGGTTTGCTCCATACCCTGTTGTGCCGTGGCTTCGTTATACCCGATTGCTGTCAGCAACCAGCCGGAAAGGCCTGCGGCAACCGCTTGACCGAGTTTGCGAGCAAAAGAATACATCGCGTAAACAGAACCGTCCTCACGGATACCGTTTTTCAGTTCGGAATAGTCGATAACATCGGTAATCAACGCCCAGCAAACCATAGAGAACACGCCGAGACCAAGCCAGCAAAGCATTTGCAGGCCAACATACACCCAAACATTTTCGGGGCGTACTATAAACATCACAAAGCAAACTGCGGCGGCAAAAAGGTCGGAAACAATGCTGACTTCCGCCTTACCGAACTTCTTCGCAAGCGGTTTTGCCACTACGGCGGCAAGCATCATACCGACCATCATCATCAAAGTGGAAGCGGACTGCGCTTTTGCGTCGTTGTAATATTCGGGGAACACATAGCCTGCCATATTCTGCATAGTCAACTGTGCAAGCAACATCAAAATAGAAGCAACAATGACGGAAACCAATGCGCGGTTGTTGAGTGCGTTTTTCAGCATTTGACCGACGGAGTTGTTTTGGAATACATCTTCGGAAACCTGCGGACGAACGCGCTCGGTCACCATTTTGTAGCAAAGCAAATAGCAAACGATTGCCAAAACGGAGAATACGCCTGCGGCGACGGTTACCCTGCTGCCGACCAAGATTTCCTTGCCGGTTTCGGCGCTTTTTTCATAGGCAATCAGCGGCAATCCCACGCCGATGACCATACCTGCAAGCATACCGCCCATGGTGCGGAAGGTGGAAAGGGACTGACGGTCGCCGGGGTCTGCGGAAATCGCGGACGCCATAGAGCCGTAAGGGATATTGATAGAAGTATAAAACACCGATCCCCAAAGAATGTAGGTGATGAACAGATAGCCGATTTTCAGCCACTGCGGTGCGCCTGCAAGCGCACTTTGGTACATTAAGAACGATGCAATCGCCACCGGACCGCACATTCTCAAAATCCACGGTTTGAATTTACCGTTTTTGTTGCCGGGATGGCGGTCGCAAATTCTGCCCATGGTGACATCGGTAAACGCGTCCACAAAGCGGGCAATCATCATAATGGTGCCGACCACACCCGCGCTGACGCCCATTACATCGGTATAGAACTTCATCAAAATCATTGTGGAAAGAATGAATGTGAAGTCATTGCCGAAGTCGCCGAACAAATAACCCATTTTGTCGCGGATGCCGAAAGGTCTGACAGATTGCTTTTCCATAGGACATTCCCTCATCTTTCATAAAAAAATTTTGTAGTCGGCGAAATCTTTATGAAAAACGCCGATACGATTTAAGTTTATTGTAACGGATATATACATTTTTTGTGAGGATTATTTTTGTTTTTTATAGAAATATTTTTGTTTTATATTGCAAATTGCCAAAAATTGTACGATAATATGGATAGTATTTTATGGAAAAACAAAAAACGGGGTGTCAAACGATGGATTATACTGCCGAACTTTCGTTTTTTTGCAAAATTTTACACAATTTTCGCATCGCGTCACAAATTTTTTCAAAGAATCAGCCGCCCGAGAAACCGCTTGACCTTGGATTGCGCGATTTTTTGTATTTACAGGAAGAATACGAACGCCTGTTTTGTGCGCCGTGGGACTCGATGCAGCCGAACACCGTTTATACTGTACAGGACGCGTTTTTATGCAACTATATTTTTCTGTTGCTACCCGAAACCGATGTGCCGACCGTGTTGGTTGCGGGGCCGTATATGACACAAGATGTGCCGCGCGCAACGCTTATGGAACTCGCAGAACGGCGAAACATTCCGCCACATATTTTTTCGCAAATCGAAAAATATTACAGTAACATTCCCGTAATTGCGCAGGAAGATACCGTAGATGTGCTGTTCTTCTCGCTCGGGGAAACGCTTTGGGGCGATATGGATAAATTCACGGTGCAAAATATCCGAAACGGATTTTCGGAAGAAGCCCTGCCGCAAACGGCAGAGCGTATTCAAAAGCGTAGCGACGATACCCTGCTCGCCATTCAAATGCTCGAAATGCGTTACGAAACAGAAAGCCGCTTGTTACAGGCGGTTTCACAAGGGATGACGCATAAAGCGGAACAACTGCTGGTGGGTGCTTCCAAAAGCGCATTGGAAATGCGCACGCCGGATGCGCTTCGCAATTCCAAAAACTACTGCATCATTATGAATACTCTTTTGCGTAAGGCGGCAGAACACGGTGCGGTGCACCCTTACTACATTGACAGCGTATCTTCCGCATTCGCCAAGCGGATTGAACGCGCACAGTCTGCCGAGGAAATCTCCGCTTTGCAACGCGAAATGGTGCACACCTACTGCCATCTTGTGAAAAAACACTCCGCAAAACAGTATTCCCCACTTGTGCAGAAAGTATTAACTGTAATGGATTCGGATTTGACAGCGGATTTGAGTTTGCGGCATCTCGCCGCACTTTTGAATGTCAACGCGAGTTATCTTTCCGCCCTGTTCAAAAAGGAAACCGACAAAACCGTGACGGAATTTGTGACCGCCAAGCGTATGGAGTACGCGGCGTATCTGCTGCGCACCACAAAACTGCAAATTCAAACCGTCGCGCAGCATTGCGGCATTTACGATGTGAATTATTTTACGAAAATGTTTAAAAAATTCAGCGGCAAAACCCCGCGGGAATTTCGGGAAAGCGTGCTGTAAAATGCGCGCCGTTCCCTATGCGCGATTTTTGGTTTGCGCTTGCAAGAGCGGAGCACTGTGCCCGCGAAATTTCGGTCGATTAGAAAGAAAACAACCGCCGTGCAGAATATTCTGCACGGCGGTTGTTTATTGGTCTTTGTCTTTTTCAAATGGGATTTCTCCCTCAGCCTGTTCAAACTCTTTTATACATTTTCGGATAAGATACAGAATTTGCCCGTTGGCACTGCGCCCCTCATATTTTGAAATATAGCGGAATTTGTAATGCAGTTCCGGGTCGACCTCTATTCCTAAATGCTTGTTGTTTTTATTTCGCATCATTCTCACCAAATATCTTAATTTAAGTTTATTTTAAGATTGTTTTGCGGCAGAATGTGCAAAGGATACTTAATTTAAGTATGCCAAATTTGGAGGTATAACGATGAAAACAGCAATAATCGGCTCACGAACTCTGCAAATCGAAAATTTGGGGCAATATTTCCCGCGCGAAACCACGGAAATTATTTCGGGAGGCGCAAAAGGCATTGATATGTGTGCAAAGACCTATGCCGAAAAGAATCAAATAAAATTCACGGAATATCTGCCCGAATACAGTCGCTACGGACGAAGTGCGCCCTTAAAACGCAATCTGCACATCATTGCCCATGCAGACCTTATATTGGCGTTTTGGACGGCAGGTCACGCGGTACGGCATATGTTATTGAACAATGCAAACGGCAAAACAAGCCGATTCAGGTATATATATTTTCCGAAAAAGGATGAAATATTGTACTGTACATTTACACGCAGAAAATCAACGGTTTGTGCCGCGTTTTACTTGGCGGGCAATTGCTGTATGGGCGACAAACAGGCCGATACAAAGCGAAGCTAACACAAACGGCGTAATGCGGAAGGTCGTTGCGGTTGCCGTAAAGCCAAACAAAAGCTGTACGCCGAATCCCAGGGCATATGCCCCACCCATATGGTAGCCTGTAATATCCGCCGAATAGGTTTTACCGAAGCGTTCCGGCACTGCGTGAATGATACTCGGGAAAATCGGTCCAAAGCCCATACCGATTAAAAACAATCCGCAAAGCGATACGGTTGACAGCGGCAATAAAAGCAGAACCATACCGCAAAATGCGATACCGATGCCGCAAAAAATCAAGGTATTGTCGCGCAGTTTCATCGAGGCAAATCCCGAAACAAATCGCCCAAACATAATGCCTCCATAATACAGCGAAATCCATTTCGCCGCCGCATCAGGTGCAAGCGAGAAGGCATTGACAAGGTAGGAAGCGCCCCAAGTGCCAACTAAAAACTCCATACTGCAATATAAGCCGAGCGAAAGAATGCTCACAAGCACGCCTTTCATACGCAACAACTCAAACAACGATTTCTCTTTGGGATTTTCAGCGGAGTCATCGGTTTTTTCGCCCGTTTTTTCTACTTGCGTCCATTTGCGCAAAGCAAACGCCACAAGTGCCGCAATCGCCAACTGCATTGCCGCCACCACGCGGTAACCGTTGCGCCACGCGCCCGTCTCGCCTGTCAAAAAAGCGGACATAATCATCGGACTTACCGTCACGCCAATGCCCCAAAAGCAATGCAGCCAATTCATATGATGCGCCTTAAAATGCAACGAAACAAAGTTGTTCACGCCGGTGTCGATAATCCCCGCGCCGTAGCCGAGCACCACCGAAAACAGCATCATCACCACGAGGTTTGGCGCAAAACTGATGCCCAAAAGTCCCACGGCGGTCAGCAAAATGGAGACAAGCGTTACCTTTGCCGTGCCGAACCGCCGAAGCACTCTCCCTGCAAGGAAACTCACCCCACCCGTGCAAACGCCGGTGATAATGCTGTAAAGCGACGCGAAACTCTCCGCTACGCCGAAATCCGTATGCACCACCGGCCATGCCACGCCGAACAGAGAATCCGGCAATCCTAAAGAAATAAATACAATGTAAATTACCAACAGCAAAAATATCATTTCGCACCACTCCTTTTTTTCACAACGGATTGTATCGGATTCACATAGAAAATAATATCGTATTTCCGCAAAATATATCATATTCCCGAAGTAAATTTGCAATGTACCAGAAATATTGACACGCTTTTTCGATTTTTGTATAATCCAATTATAAGGAGGTTAGGTTCCATGATTTATACCGATTGGATGTCGTACATCAAGGACGAAATTCCGCTGACGCAAGTGGTCATTCCCGGCGCGCACAACGCGGGCAGTTACGGAATGTCCAAAATGGCGCAATGCCAAAAGGACAATTTGCGCACCCAATTTCAATACGGTATACGGCAGTTTTGTTTGCGCTTAAGCACCGACCGCAAAGGGCGCATAGTGCTTGCGCACGGCATTACCAAAGGGGATTTGTTTGAAAACGCTTTGCGTGATTTGCAGGCTGTGTCGGAAGCGTACCCGACGGAAATTCTGCTTTTGGATATTCGAGAATATCAGCCGCAAAAATTCGGCCCCGTCACGCTGACCTACAAAGCAGACAAAGACAAGGTAAACGCGCTTCTCAAACAATACCTCGACCCCGAAAAAAACGCCTATTGCGATTTTACGCACATCAAAGAAGTGACTTTGGGCGATATTCGCCGGGCGGGCAAGTGGTTTATTTTGATTAACGATAACGAAACTTACGAATACAGCAGAAACTGCGCGCAGATTTTGCCGTGGGAAAAGAAGGTAAACGGTGCAAAGGCGGAGAACTTTACAAAAGAGACGCTTCGGTTTTTTGACGATTACCAAACCGACGGGCTTTATTGGTTCCAGACCCAGCAAACGCCCAATCCCGGCACCGAAATCGGCTTAACGCCGCCCGAAAAATTAGATTGTGACCTGCGCAAATACTTTTTGCGCCTGACGGACGCCATTGCAAACACGCCGCGGAATCTCGCCCGTGCAAACATCATTGCAGGCGACTTTATGACCGAGGATTATATGAAAAGCGAAGCGATTTTGCGGCTGAATCTGTTAAAGGGCAACGTCAAAGAGGAACTTTGCGACGCATTTTCGGAGGGATTAAAATGGAACTAACGGTTTTGGGCAAATACGGTCCCTACGGCAAAGCGGGCACGGGCGCGGCAAGCGGGTATCTCGTGCAAAACGGTGCGGATTTGCTCGTGATGGATATGGGCAGCGGCACGCTCTCGCGGTTGATGGCGGCTGTGGATATTCGTAAAGTAAAATACCTTTATATATCGCACTTGCACTATGACCACACAAGCGACCTGCTCCCCTTTCGGTATCTGTTGGAGGACTTGGGACACACCGTGACGATTTTCACGCATTTTGAAGACACGGAATGGTACAAAATCCTGTTTACCCACCCGAATTTCAAGGTGGTAAACATTGACGAGCACACCGAGGTAACGGCAGGCTCTATGCGCCTTTCGTTTTTGCCGATGCACCACACCGTTACGGATTACGCGGTACTCGTAAAGGGTGAAAAAACGCTTTGCTACACGGGCGACACGCTGTATAATGACAACATTCCGCTGTGTTTCGAAGAAAGCGACGCGGTGTTGCTCGACTGCAGCAAGCCGAACGGCTTTACAGGGCCGCATATGAATGTTTCCCACGCGAAAGCGCTTTCAGAGCAGTTTCCGCAAGTGCACTTATTCGCTACGCACCACTCCGTGGACTATGACCCGTCGGCGGATTTGGCGCCGTACAAAAATATTACGCCCACAAACGAGGGCGAAACCTATATTTTATAAAGAGAAAAAATTATGAAACACTACGACTCACTCATCATCGGGCACATCACAAAAGATTACAACATCGACCGCCTCGGCAACACCGTGGAGATTTGCGGCGGTGCGGTGCTGTTCTCCTCGGCATCGGCATACGCGCTCGGGCACCGTGTGGCGGCGTTGACACGCCTCTCGCCTGCGGACAAAGACCGTGCGGAAAGTTTCACCATTCCGAAAGAAGATGTTTACATCATCGACTCCGCCGAATCCGTCACCATGCGCAACCAATATTTCACGCCCGACAAAGAACGGCGCAAAAGCACCTGCCTTTCGCGCGGGGATGCGTTTACCGCTTCTGACCTGCCCGACATTTCAGCGGACATTTACCATTTTGCAGGGCTTTTGTATGGGGATTTCCCGAACGAGTTGTTGGTATCGTGCGCAGAAAAAGGCGCGGCAGCACTCGATGTGCAAGCGTGCTTGCGGCACGCGGATATGCGCGACGGCTCCATGTATTTTGAAGATTGGGCAGACAAAAAAGAAATGCTCCCGTACATCACCTATTTGAAAACCGACGCGGCAGAAGCGGAAATCCTTACCGGCACCGAAAACCGCGCCGAGGCGGCAAAACAGTTGTATGCGTGGGGCGCAAAAGAGATACTCATCACGCACAACAGCGAAGTGTTGGTCTATGACGGCAAAGAAATTTACACCTGCCCCATTCGCGCACGAAATTTAAGCGGCAGAACCGGCCGCGGCGACACTGCTTTTGCCGCTTACATTAACGAACGCCTGCACAAACCGATTCCCGAAGCGCTGTTGACTGCAACCGCAACGGTTTCTTTGAAAATGGAAACCGCGGGTCCGCTTCGCGCCACACGGGCAGATGTGGAAGACTATATACAGAAGCAGTATTCGGATTTACAAGGTGAATAAACGATGAAAATCATTGCACCGAAGCAGTACGGAAATTTTCGCTGTATTGCGGAAAAATGCCGACACAGTTGCTGTGTCGGTTGGGAAATTGATATTGATGATGAGACGCTCGCACGCTACCGCGCGGTTTCGGGCGCGTTCGGTGAACGCTTGCAAAACGAAATCGAAGTTTTAGACGGGAGCGCCGCCTTTCGTCTTACAAAAGGCGAGCGTTGTCCGTTTTTAAACGCACGGGGACTTTGCGACATTTATTTGACGCTCGGTGAGGATGCACTTTGTCAAATTTGCACCGACCACCCGCGATTTCGCAATTTTTTCTCCGACCGTACTGAGGTGGGATTGGGATTTTGCTGTTCGGAAGCGGCGCGGCAAGCATTGTCCGCAGCTGAACCGTTTGTGCTGTGCGTATTGACAGACGACAAGTGTGAAAGCTCCCCCACCCCCGAAGAGATTTCCTTTTTCGCGCTGCGTGAAAAACTGTTCTCCGCGATACAGCAGAAAGCCGTGCCCATAGCAGTGCGTATGCAAACGATGCTTACCACGGTCGGCGCAAATCTGCCAAAAAGAGATTTCGCAACTTGGGCGCAGTTTTATGCGGAATTGGAACGCTTGGACAGCGGTTGGGATGCGGCGCTTTCCGCTTTACAATCCGCGCCGCGGACGGATGTTTTCCGTTTTGCAACCGACGAAAGTGACGCGTTTTTTGAAAATCTGCTTTGTTATTTTGTATACCGCCATTTGGCAGGTGCGCTCGAAGACGGGCTCTTTGGTGCGCGCACCGCGTTTGCCGTCCACGCCACGCAGTTTATTGCGGCACTTTGCGCGGCAAATATTCCCGAAAATCAAAATTTCAATATGGAAATCGCTTTGGACCTTGTGCGGCAATATTCGACAGAAATCGAGTATTCCGATGAAAATCTCGAAGCGATACTGGAAGCACTTTCGGCAGATTGCTAAATGCAATCTGCCGTTTCTTGTGCATAGGGTAGAATTTTGTTTTGCAGTACGCCGTTTTTCGGAATTTGTGATAAAATAGAAGCATAGAAAGGGGTGTCAATATGAAACTGACATTTTTGGGCGCGGCGCACGAAGTGACCGGCTCATGCACGCTTTTGGAAGCCTGCGGCAAGCGAATTCTCATTGACTGCGGATTGGAACAAGGCGCGGACATTTACGAAAACTGCGAACTGCCCGTTGCTCCCGGCGAGATTGACGCGCTCTTTTTAACCCACGCACACATTGACCATTCCGGGAAAATCCCCGCCTTGGTTGCCGGTGGGTTTGCATCGCCGATTTTCGCCACCGCCGCCACGCAAAAACTGTGCGGCATTATGCTTCGGGATTCGGCGCACATTCAGGAATTTGAAGCCGAATGGCGCAACCGCAAGGCAAAACGCGCGGGCGATGAACCCTATGTGCCGCTTTACACCGTGGCAGACGCCGAAAAAGCCGTCACCTTGTTTGAAGCACACGGCTATGCAGAAGTTTTTACACCGTTTGCGGGCATAAATGTACAGTTTATTGATGCGGGGCATTTGTTGGGCTCGTCAAGCATCTCTTTTGAGATTACCGAGGGAGATTTGACGCGCACCGTGCTGTTTTCGGGCGATGTGGGCAACATAGACCGTCCCTTAATTCGCAACCCCGTGCCGCCCGAACACGCCGACTGTGTGGTGATTGAATCCACTTACGGCGACCGTTTGCACGGCGAACGCCCCGACTACATTGCGCAACTGACGGCAATTATTCAAAAAACGCTGGACCGCGGCGGCAATGTGGTCATTCCCTCGTTTGCCGTCGGCAGAACGCAGGAACTGCTTTACTTACTGCGCACAATTAAAGCGGAACATCGGATTCAAAATCATGACCGTTTCCCCGTGTATGTGGACAGTCCGCTTGCGGTGGAGGCAACCAACATTTATTCGGGGGATATGACTGACTACTTCGACGACGAAACGCTGGCGCTTCTAAACAAGGGTATCAACCCCATCAGGTTCCCGGATTTAAAACTTTCCGTCACTTCGGACGACTCGAAGCAAATCAATTTCGACAAAACTCCGAAAGTGATTTTGTCCGCTTCGGGTATGTGCGAGGCGGGGCGCATTCGCCACCATTTGAAGCACAATTTGTGGAGAACGGACAGCACCATTTTATTTGTCGGCTACCAAACCGACGGCACCATCGGCAGAAAACTGTTGGACGGCGCACCGTTTGTGAAACTGTTCGGAGAAGATGTTGCCGTGCGTGCCGAAATTGCGACGCTTTCCGGCATCAGCGGACACGCGGACAAAAATATGCTTCTTTCGTGGTTGAAAAATTTAAAAGAGCCGCCGCAAACGGTCTTTGTCAATCACGGCAACGATGCGGTTTGTGACAGTTTTGCAGAAAGTGTGGAAACAGAATGCCGTTTCCGTGCGATTGCACCGTACAGCGGCGACTGTTACGATTTGGCAGACGGCACTTGCCTTGCCAAAGGCAGAATTGTAAAAATCCATAAAGAAACCGAGGGCAGACGCCGCGCCGACGCGGTATACGACCGCCTTTTGAGTGCCTTGCAGCGATTGCAAAAACTCATTGCGGCAAGCCGTGGCAGGGCAAACAAAGATTTGGCGCGCCTTGCCGACCAAATCCACGCCATTTGTGATAAGTGGGAATAAACACATTGCAGAACAACGCCCCCGCCGATGTAAAAATACATCGGCGGGGGCGTTGCATATAGCCGCTTCGGTTACTTTCTGCATATCACGGCAAAATAAAGCCGATACAAAGTCGGGCTTCTAAAGGTGTATTTCCATAAATTGATGCATCGCAGTTTAAGCGTTTTCGCTTCTTTTACCGCCCACCACTGCGCTTTAAACGGATATAATCCCTCTTCCCTGAGCATTGCAAACAGCGCTTTCGGCGTATACAAACCGCACTGCAAATTGTCAAACAGCATAGCCGAAACTGCGGCGCCTACCCTTTTTTGCAGGTTGTCCCGCACCGACTCCAAGGGAATCTCGCGTTGCAGCAAGGATGCGTACGCGCGCGCAATGTCGTGCATATCTTCAAAATGTTTTTCTCTGCACAAACTGTGCGTTGCAGAGTCCCCGCGGCTTCGGTACAAATAGACCTGCGTATGCAGCACGCCGATTTTTGCGCCGCGCAAAGCCATATGGGCACAGGCCGTTCCGGCAAATAAGGTATCTTCCCCGTATTGCATACCGTCATAAAACCCAATGTCGCAATCTTGCAGAATTTTGGATTCTATCACCAAAGAGCACACATTCCGAGCGGAATATTCGGAATGCGGCAGTATTGTTATATCCATCTGCGGGGTTGGTTCGGTTTCATAGGCGTACTGCTCAGGCACATAACGAAAACCGTCCATCACGACCGCCTGCAAATCGTTTTGCGCCATAAACCGCACAATCTCCCCCAAACTGCCGGCGCGAACACAATCGTCGCTGTCACAAAATGCGGTGTATTTTCCGCGAACCGCACGCAGCCCGGCATTTCTTGCCGCAGATACGCCGCCGTTTTCTCGGTTCAGTACCACAATATTCGGATACCGTTCGGCATAATCCGTTAAAGTTTTCAGAGAATCATCTGTCGAGCCGTCATTGACGCAAATCACCTCATATTCCGTCTCGTCCAATCCTTGGTGTATCAAGGATTCTAAACAATCCCGCAAATACGGCTGCGTGTTATAGACCGGGACAATCACCGAAAGCAACATTCTTTTTCCTCTTTTCTTCCGATTAATCAAGCATATTTTGCAACATATTTTATAACATATTTTATAACATATCATAAATTCGGTGTCAAGTTTATACTGTATTTGCAGATACAAGGAAAAGAGGCGGATTGTACGGAAGAAAAATTGATTATTTCCAAAAAGAAATTGAAAGGCGAAGACGGCTGCAAGGTCTTTTCGGTGCGCATTAAGGATGAAACCGTACTTGCTTTGGAGAAAATTGCCAAAGATTCCAATCGGTCCCGCAACGAAATTATCAATACGCTTTTAGAATTTGCCGTCGCGCACTGCGAAATTGTAGACAAAAAATAAAAAACACAATCCGAAACCGTCCGAAAACGGCTTTGGGTTGTGTTTTTTGATTCCGGCGAATCGAGAATCTTATCGTTCCTTCTGCGGCGGCGTGCTGTCTTGTTGCATACCGCGCAGCACCTTTTTAAACTGTACCGAGAACAAAATCGCCGTAAAGGTTACGGCAAGTGCGTCCGCAACCGGCTCGGCGAGATACACCGCCATCGTTTGATTTTCGGTAAAAATATGCGGCAAAATGAAAATCAGCGGCAAAAGCAATATGAATTTGCGCATAACCGCCACAATAATAGACGATTTTGCATATCCGATTGCCACAAAAGTCATTTGGCAGGCAACCTGCAAGCCGAACAGGAACATCATGGCACAATACACACGAAGCGCCTTTGCGGCAAAATCCAACAATTCCGTATTCGCAGTGAACACGCCCGCAAATACGCGCGGGAACAACATGACAAGCGCCCAAAGCACCACAGAATACAGAAGGCTGACTTTCAACAGCAAAAAGAAAGTTTTTTTGACTCGGACGGCATTTTTTGCGCCGTAATTGTAACTCGTAATCGGCTGTGCGCCTTGGGCAAGCCCTTGCAACGGCAACATGGCAAACTGCATAACGCTTGTAAAAATGGTCATAGCGCCCACCGCAACATCACCGCCGTACCGCAAAAGGGACGAATTGAAGCAGACGGAAATCACGCTTTCGCTCGCCTGCATAATGAACGGCGAAAGTCCCAACGCAACGCACGGCAATAAAATCTTTTTCGGCAAACGCAAATTCTGCTTTTTGATGTGCAAAATCGTTTTTTTACCGCAAAGGAAGGCAAGCACCCAAGCACAGGAAATGCCTTGGGAAATTACGGTCGCCAACGCCGCCCCGCGCACGCCCAAATGCAGTCCGAAAATAAACAACGGGTCAAGCGCGATATTACAAATCGCACCGATAAGCACCGTGAGCATACCGGTTTTGGCAAAGCCCTGTGCTGTGATATAGGCGTTCATACCGAGCGTCAACTGCACAAACAGCGTGCCGATGGCATAGATGTTCATATAATCCACCGCGTAATCGATGGTATTTTCACTGCCGCCGAACGCCATCAAAAATCGGCGATTCCACAAAAGCAATGCGGCGGTGAGCAAAACAGAAATTAAAACCTGCAAGGTAAAACACGCGCCCAAGGTTTTTTCGGCGGAGTCTTTGTCGCCCTGTCCCATAAAAATCGAAGCACGCGGCGCACCGCCCGCGCCCGCCAAAGCAGCAAATGCCGACACAATCATAATCAGCGGCATACAAATGCCCACACCCGTCAGCGCCAAACTCCCGTCGCCCGGCATATGCCCGATGTAAATGCGGTCCACGATGTTGTAAAGCATATTGATAAGCTGTGCGGCAACCGTCGGCACCGCAAGTTTCCAAAGCAATTTGCCCACAGGCGCCGTGCCGAGAAACGCATTGTCTTTTTCCTGCATGTTTAAAACTTCCTTTGTAAATGACTCAAAAAATATTGTAACACCTATGCGGATTTTTTTCAAATGAATAGATTGTAAATTGTTTTTATAGCATTTTTCAAAAAAATTTGTTATGATATAGGAGAAAGTTTCACCTAATAAGTATATCGGGAGGAAAAACGATGTTTACACTGTCTGCAAAATGGCAACAAAACGGCAAATCTTACGAAAGCGACCGCTTCGACAACGACGGGTTTACGCTCGAATTACAGGAAAGCAACGAGCAAATTTTTGCAACTCTCACCGCGAAAGCGGATTTGGATTTTCAGGCGTTGACAATCACTTCCCCGCACACGTTTGCAGAGGACGATTTGTTCTATGCCAACGGCTATCAGGCTTGGACCACCTCGCGCGAGTACGGCAAAACCGATTGTGCACACGGCATCACATCGCTTGCACACATTTCGCGCTTCACCACGGAATTGGCGGCAACTTCCGGGGATTATTTTTTTGCCGACTACGGCAAAGTAGGCGTGTTCCACGGATATACCTATTGCTATCTTCGTAAAAAGGGAAGCCGTCAAATCACGCTGTACGGCTCAAAATCCGAACGGCAAGGCTTTACGGCGTTTGTCGTTGATATGCCAAACGGGCAATTTTCCATAAAGAAAGACATTGAAGGGTTGCACCTGCAAAAAGGGCAAGTGTACGAAGTCTTTCATATTTTCAAAATCACCGAAGAACTCAACAAAGCATTTGACCGCTATTTCTTCGATTTTGTCGGCGTGAAAAAGCCCGACATCGGGCGGCTTACCGGCTACACCTCCTGGTACAACTATTTTCAGAATATCAACGAGGAAATTATCCTGCGTGATTTGAACGGTTTGGACTGTGCCAAAGACGAAGTCAATATTTTTCAGGTAGATGACGGGTTTGAACCCGCCGTTGGCGATTGGTTCACGCCGGACAAAAAGAAATTCCCGCACGGTATGGGCTATATTGCCGACAAAATCCACGAAAAAGGCTACAAAGCAGGACTGTGGCTTGCGCCTTTCAACGCACAGCGCAGTTCGAAAATTTTGAAAGAACACCCCGATTGGGTCATTCGTAACAACCGCAACGGCAAGCCGTTGCTCGGCTGTCTCGGTTGGGGCGGCGCGTATACTTTCGATATTTACAACGCGGAATTTCGCACGCATTTGAAAAAAGTCTTTGATACCGTCCTGTTGGATTGGGGTTTCGATTTGGTCAAACTCGACTTCCTTTACAGCCAATGTATGCAGCCGCGCGCAGGCAAAACCCGCGGCGAAATTATGTGTGACGCGGTGGATTTGCTTCGGGAATGCTGCGGTGACAAGCGAATTCTCGGCTGCGGCGTGCCGTTGGGCGCGTGCATGGGCATTTTTGATGCATGCCGCATCGGCTGTGACGCCAACAAAGTGTTCCCGCCGCAAATCATCAACAAACTCGGCATCAACCGCGAAATTCCCTCGTCGCAAAACGCCATCAACAACGCGATTTTCCGCAATCATTTGGACGGCAGAGCCTTCTCGTGCGACCCCGATGTGTTTTTCTTGCGCGACAACAATATAAAATACAACTTACAGCAAAAACTGTTGCTCGGCAAAGTCAACGCCGTTTGCGGCAATGTGTTGTTCGTTTCGGACAACGCGGGAGACTATGACGCAAAAACCGTTTCCTACCTCAAAGATTTTTTTGCAGACAAAAATTACAAGGTTCTGTCCGCCGAGTACGAGGACGGCGAGCGTATTCGCCTGCGTTTTCTTGAAAACGGCGCAGAAAAAGAACTGTACTTTAACATAAACACCGGCGACGGGAATATTATGGAATGTATATAATTGTATGTTCAAAACACAGGAGAATTAAATGGAAATCACGGCAATTCTTGCAAACGAATTCAATCTAAAAGCATGGCAATGCGAAGCGGTTGTGAAACTGCACGACGAAGGCTGCACCGTGCCGTTCATTGCACGATACCGCAAAGAAGCGCACGGCTCTTTGGATGACCAAACCATTCACAATCTGCTCGAGCGGCTCGAATATTTGCGCAATTTTGAAGCGCGGCGCGAGGAAATCCGCACCGCAATTTCGGAATTGGGGCAAATGACCGATGAAATAGGCGCATCACTCGACGCGGCAAAAATTTTGTCGGAATTGGAGGACATTTACCGTCCGTTCCGTCAAAAACGCCGTACACGCGCTACGGTTGCCAAAGAAAAGGGATTGGAGCCGCTTGCCGATTTTATTGCCGCACAGCAAAATAACAGCAATCCGTTTTTAGAAGCGGAAAAATACATCGATGCAGAAAAAGGCGTGGAAACCGCCGAAGATGCCTTGCAGGGCGCTTCGGATATTTTGGCGGAACGCGTGTCGGACAATGCCGATGTGCGCCGGCGGCTTCGCAATTTGTATTTGGTGACAGGGCTTGTCCGTGTGAAAGCGGCGAACGATGAAAAAGACAGCGTTTACACCGCCTATTACGATTACAGCGAGTCGGTAGAGAAAATCCCCGACCACCGCATTTTGGCGATTGACCGCGGCGAAAAAGAGGAATTTTTGAAAGTCAGCGTTTCCATAGACGAAGAAAAGGCGTGCCGCGTTGCGGAAAGCGAAACCGTTACCAATCCCCGCTCCCCTTGCGCGCCGATTTTAAAAGCGATTTGCGCCGACAGTTATACGCGTTTGATTGCGCCGTCTATTGCACGGGAAGTGCGCAACACGCTCACCGAGCGCGCCGCGGCGGGTGCCATTCACAATTTCGGCGTGAATTTGCACGAACTTTTGATGCAACCGCCTGTAAAGAACAAGGTGACGCTCGGGCTTGACCCCGGTTACCGCACGGGGTGCAAAGTTGCCGTGGTGGACGGCACGGGCAAGGTTTTGGATACGGGTGTGATTTACATCACCCATTCCGAAGCGCAAAAAAGAGCCGCCGCCGAAACCGTCAAAACGCTTTTGCAAAAGCACGGTGTGGAAGTGATTGCCATCGGCAACGGTACGGCAAGTAAGGAGACCGAAATTTTCGTCAGCGAACTTTTAAAAACCGTGCCGCAAAAGGTATCGTATATGGTTGTCAGCGAAGCGGGCGCAAGCGTGTACTCGGCAAGCAAACTTGCCGCCGAGGAATTCCCGCAGTTTGATTTGACGCTCCGCAGCGCGGTCAGCATTGCGCGGCGTTTGCAAGACCCCTTGGCGGAACTTGTAAAAATTGAACCGAAAGCAATTGGTGTGGGACTTTACCAACACGATATGCCGAAAAAGGAATTGGAATCGGAACTCGACTTCGTGGTCGAGGCGTGCGTCAACGCCGTAGGCGCGGACTTAAACACCGCCTCTGCGCCGCTTTTACAGCGCGTGTCGGGAATTTCTTCGGCGATTGCCAAAAACATTGTCGCGTTTCGCGAGGAAAACGGACGGTTTGAAAACCGTACACAGTTGAAAAAAGTGCCAAAATTGGGTCCCAAAGCATATGAGCAAAGTGCGGGGTTTTTGCGCATTATCGACGGCAAAAACGCGCTTGACGCCACCGCGGTGCATCCCGAAAGTTACCCTGCGGCAAAAGCGTTGCTTTCTGAATTGCATTTTTCCGAAAAGGACATCGGCACGCCCGCTATATCCGCTTTGCCTGCGCGCGTTGCCGAATACGGCGAAGAGAATTTGGCAAAAACGCTTTCGGTCGGTGTACCGACGCTTCGGGATATCGTTGCGGAACTCACCAAACCCGGCCGCGACCCGCGCGACGAGTTGCCGCCGCCGATGCTTCGTACCGATGTACTCGAAATGAAAGATTTAAAACCCGGCATGGAACTGCGCGGTACCGTGCGCAATGTCATTGACTTCGGCGCATTTGTGGACATCGGCGTGCATCAGGACGGTCTTGTGCACATTTCGCAAATCTGCGACCGTTTCATCAAGCACCCGAACGAAGTGCTGAAAATCGGCGAAACCGTCACGGTGCGCGTGCTTTCGGTAGACGAGAAAAAAGGCAGAATCAGTTTAACCATGAAACAAGCCGAAAAGTGAATTTTCATTCACCAAAAGTGAATAAGTGTTCACCGAATTTGCCGGAAAAACTGCGTTTTTTTGCAAAAAAATGCACAAAATCTTCCTTTTCTGCATATTTTTAGGTTGACACTTTTTTTGCGGAATACTATAATGAAATTGATTAAAGTTAGGCTGTGTTTTATTTCTGTGCAACGGAGGACTAAAATGAAAACGGCTTAACTTTTTATTTTGATTTTATTTTTTGGAGGCTTTCTCTATGGAAAACATCGGCTATTATAACGGGAAAACAGGTCTGATTGAGGAAATGACCATCCCCATGGGCGACCGCAGCGTCTATTTCGGCGACGGCGTGTATGACGCCACCTATTCGGTCAACCACATTATTTTCGCGTTGGAAGACCACTTGGACCGTTTCTATAACAGTTGCCGTCTGTTGGAAATCCCTGCTCCGATGGAGCGCGAAAAATTGAAAGAGGCACTTTACAGTTGCGTAAAACAGGTGGATGACCCCAATCAATTCGTGTATTGGCAATGCACACGCGGCACGGGGATTCGCAACCACATTTTCCCCGAAGGCAAAAGCAATCTGCTCATTTACTGCCTGCCCTGCCCGATGAAAGATTTAAGCCAACGTTATAAGTTGATTTCTATGGAGGACACCCGTTTTTACCACTGCAACGTAAAAACCCTGAACCTCATTCCGAGCGTTATGGCAAGTCAGCGCGCATTGGAAAAAGGCTGCCAGGAAACCGTGTTCCACCGCGGCGATTTGGTTACCGAATGTGCGCACTCCAATGTGTCGATTATCAAAGACGGCAAGTTCATCACCCATCAGTTGGACAATTTGGTGCTCCCGGGCATTACCAGAAAGCACTTAATTGAAATTTGCAAAGAAAAAGGCATTCCCGTAGAGGAACGCGATTACACCATGGACGATTTGCGCGCGGCAGATGAAATCATTGTTTCGTCCTCAGGGGCTTTGTGCATGCCCGCTTGTGAATTGGACGGTCAGCCCGTTGGCGGCAAAGCACCCGAAATCATCAAGATTTTGCAGGACGCGTATCTTGACCGCTTACATAAGGAAACCGCAGTAAAATAAGTCTTTTTGCAGGAGGAAATCATATGATGACGCAAAAGGAACTGACCGATTTAAACATCGGCGAAAATTTAGACGCGCTTGCCAATTTGGACCCGCGCGGCTACGGCGTTTGCCGTATTCTGTATGCAGGTTCACGCGCTTACACAGGGGAACCGCTGACCATGCATGCCGCAAAACTGCTTGTAAACACCTTAAAACCCGGCGACCTTGTGTATTTGATGACAGGTTTTGTGCTTTTGGACAATCAGGCGGCGGAAACCGACGGCATCGTCAGCACCATGCTGTTGGCGCGAGCGTTAGTGCTTGCATTCGATGTAAAACCCGTTGTAATCTGCCAAGAGGAAAATTTGGAAGCAGTGAAAAACATTGCCCGTGTTATCGGCTTGCATTTGTATTTCACAATGGAAGATTTAAAAGCCAACCCTGTTTCTATGGCAGTATTTCCCTTTACCAAAGACAAGTCTAAAGCCGAAGCACAGGCAGACGCGCTGTTGGAAAAGGGATACCCCACAGCCGTTATTGCCAATGAATTCCCGGGCGAAAACTGCATTGGGGAATTTCATAACGCGGTCGGCAAACGCACCACGCCGCTCGAAGCAAAAGCGGATATTTTGTTTGAAAAATTACAGCATGCGGGCGTTTTGAACATCGCCATCGGCGACCTCGGCAACGAACTCGGCATGGGCGCAATCAAAGACCATTTGGATAAATATGTCCCCGGCTGTGCAGAAGGCACCTGTGTTTGCGGATGCGGCGGCGGAATTGCCACGCGCGTAGCGGCGGACAACATCATCACCGCCACCGTTTCGGATTGGGGATGCTACGGTATGATTGCCGCTATCGCCTATCTTTTGGGTGATATGGACATTATGCACGACGCGGAATTGGAAAAAGAAGTGTTATGCACCGCCGCAAAAAGCGGTATGGTGGATATGTACGGTTGGACCATTCCCGCGATTGACGGATTTGATTTGCAAACCAATATGACGATTGTTTCTTTGATGCGCGAATGCATTAAATATGCGCCGAAACTCCAACACAAATGTAAAAATTGGTTTGAGCGCACTTTGGCGCTCGGCTTTTTTGAGGAAAACTGATATGCTGACGCCTTTGATTTTACGGGCGGGAGACTGCGCGCTTGTGGTAGAATTCGGGCGGGAAATTGACGAAGAAGTCAACGCCCGTGTCCACGCGCTGGACGCCGCCGTGCGGCAAAAGCACATCATCGGGGTTACCGAAACCGTGCCGACGTTCCGTTCGCTTACCGTCTTTTTTGACCCGTCTGTGCTTTCGGGTGAACGGCTCAAAAGAAAACTTTTGAAACTGTGCAAAAGCCTTTCCGTTTGTGCCGAAACCGAGAAAAAAGTTGTGGAAATCCCCGTTTTGTACGGCGGAGAGTTCGGCGAAGATTTAAAAGACGTTGCCGATATTACGGGACTTTCCGCGGAAGAAGTAATCCGCATACACACAAGCACCGATTATCGTATATTTATGCTCGGCTTTTTGCCGGGCTTTGTGTATTTGGGCGGCATGGACAAACGCATTGCCTGCCCGCGCCTTTCCACCCCGCGCACCAAAATCCACGCGGGCGCGGTGGGCATCGGCGGCGAGCAAACGGGCATTTATCCGCTTGCTTCCCCCGGCGGTTGGCGGCTGATTGGCACTACGCCTGTGCGCCCTTACGACAATGAACGCACACCGCCCGTGCTGTTTTCGGCGGGCGAGTACATTCGGTTTGTTTCGGTGGACGAAGAAGAATACCGCGAAATTGAACAGCAGGTGCAAAACGGCACCTATGTGCTGCGCGTGACGGGAGGTGCCGAAAAATGAGCATTCGCGTCATCAAACCCGGCGTACTTACCACGGTACAGGACTCGGGCAGAACGGGCTTTCAGTCAAAAGGCTTTAATGTTTCGGGTGTGATGGACCGCCGCGCATACCGCTTGGGCAATTACTTGGTCGGGAATTACACCGATGAAGCGGTTTTGGAAATGTCGATGTTCGGCGGCACGTTCACCTTTTTAGAGTCGAATTACATTGCCATTACCGGTGCGGATATGGGTGCGACCATAGAGGGCATCCCTGCGCCGATGTATGAAACCATATTCGTGCGCGAAGGCGACACGCTTGCCTTCGGTGCGGCAAAAACGGGTATGTATACCTATGTTGCCTTTGCGGGGGGATTGGATATACCTGAAGTATTGGGCAGCCGTTCCACCAATCTCAAATGCGCGCTCGGCGGATTTGCAGGTCGCAAACTCAAAGCCGGCGACATTCTCCCTTTTAAAATGCCGCTTGACGAATTGGGCAATTTGCGCATACAGCATTTGCCCATAGAGGATTACGGCAAAAACGAGGCGCACATTCGCGCGGTTTTGGGCCCGCAAGACGATTATTTTACAAAAAAAGGGATAGAAACCTTTCTTTCCACCCCCTACCGCGTGACGGAAAACACCGACCGTATGGGGTGCAAACTGGACGGCGACGCAATAGAATACAAAGACAAGGTCGATATTATTTCGGACGGCATTGTATTCGGCAGCGTGCAAGTGCCGCCGAAAGGCACGCCGATTGTGATGCTTGCCGACCGCCAAACCACGGGTGGGTATGCAAAAATCGCCACGGTGGTGTCGACGGATTTGCCGCTTTTGGTGCAAAGAAAACCCGGCGACACGGTATATTTTGAAGCCATTTCGGCAAAGGCGGCCGAAAAACTGTTTATCAAGGAACAGCAGCGGTTTGAAACTTTGCTGTTACATTACGGAGAGGATTTAATCGTATGAACATTTACGAACACGAAACGCCCTATGCGGTGCGGCAGAAAATCCGCACGGGCGAAATCAACGGGCAAACCTCCGGTATGTGCTTAGGCTATGCACAGGCAAACCTTGCGGTGCTTCCGAAAGCGCTTGCCTATGACTTTTTGCTGTTTGCACAGCGCAACCCCAAACCCTGCCCGATTTTGGAAGTTTCCGATGTCGGCAGTATGTATTTGAAAAAAATCGCCAAAGATTGCAACATTGCAACGGACATTCCGAAATACCGTATTTATGAGCACGGGGAACTTGTCGGCGAATATGACAATGTGGAAAAGTTTTGGCGGGACGATTTGGTTGCGTTCTTAATCGGTTGTTCATTTTCGTTTGAGTCGGAACTTTTGGAGTCGGGCGTTTCGGTGCGCCATATTGAAGAAGGCAAAAATGTGCCGATGTACTTAACGAATATCCCCTGCGAAGAAGCAGGCGCATTTTCGGGCAATATGGTGGTGAGTATGCGCCCCCTACCGCACGACCAAATCGTGAAATCGGTCAACATTACCGCTTCTATGCCGCGCGTACACGGCACGCCTGTGCACATCGGCGCGCCCGAAGCAATTGGCATCAAAGACATAAACAAACCCGATTTCGGTGACGCGGTGACGATAAATCCCGGCGAAACGCCTGTCTTTTGGGCGTGCGGGGTAACGCCGCAGTCGATTGTGATGCACTCAAAACCTGAATTTTGCATCACCCACGCCCCCGGGCATATGCTCATTACCGATGTAAAAAATGCAGATTTGAAATCTTAACGAAACGATTAAAACGGACGGCAGAATGCCGATTACACGATAAAAGGAGTGTTTTGCTTGCTGAAAATTGACTTAAACTGTGATATGGGCGAAAGTTTCGGCGCATATACCTTGGGATTAGACGGGGAAGTTGCCAAATACATTTCCTCTGCCAATGTTGCATGCGGATTTCACGCTTCCGACCCCATGGTGATGGACAAAACCGTTGCCATTTTGCAAGAAAACGGCGTTGCCGCAGGTGCGCACCCCGGATTTCCCGATTTGATGGGCTTCGGGCGGCGCAATATGAACGTCAGCCCTGCCGAAGCCAAGGCGTATGTGCAGTACCAAGTCGGCGCACTTTCGGCATTTTGCAAGGCAAGGAAAATACCTTTACAGCATGTGAAGCCGCACGGTGCGCTTTACAATATGGCGGGCAAAGATTATGCGTTGGCACGCGCCATTTGCGAGGGCATTGCCGAAATAGATGAACACCTTATTTTATTGGGGCTTTCGGGCAGTCAAATGCTGAAAGCCGCAAAGGAAGTCGGGCTTTCTGCGGCAAAAGAAGTATTCGCCGACCGCGCCTACGAAGAGGATGGTTCTTTGGTTGCCCGCACAAAACCCGGCGCGATGATTACCGATGAGGACGAGGCGATCGCCCGCGTCATCGGTATGGTGAAATATGGCAAGGTGAAATCCTTGACAGGCAAAGAAATCGAAATTGAAGCCAATTCCGTATGCGTACACGGTGACGGTGAAAAAGCACTCGCCTTTGTTCAGAAAATCCGCAGTGCGTTGCTTGCAGAAAACATTGAAATTGCGCCGCTTGCGCAAGTAATTTGATTATAAACACAAAGAAGGTCTTACTTATGCAACTCCCCGCTCGCGTATATGCCGAAATTAACCTCGACGCGATTTGCCAAAACATTCAAAACGCGATGGATAAAGTCGGCAAAGATACGAAAATGATGGCAATCATCAAAACCGATGCTTACGGGCACGGCGCGGTTCCCGTTGCGCGCGCACTTTCGGAAATCGGTACATACGCATTCGGCGTGGCAACCGTGGAAGAAGCGGTACAACTGCGCCGCGCAGGAATAAAAAATCCCATTCTCATTTTGGGGTATGTATTCCCTGCCGATTATGCACTTTTGATTGAAAACGACATTATGCACGCGGTGTTCCAATACGAAACCGCCAAAGCGCTGTCCGAAAAAGCCGCCGCGCTCGGAAAAACCGTGAAAATTCATATCAAGCTGGACACCGGCATGGGCAGAATCGGCATGCAGCCCACGGAAAAAAGCCTTGCGGAGATTGAAAAAATCGCCGCCCTTCCCAATTTGGAAATCAACGGTATTTTTACGCATTTTGCGTGTGCGGATGAGGCGGACAAAACCTCGTGCAACCGTCAAAAAGAAAAGTATTTGGATTTCGTGCAGAAATTGGACGCACGCGGCGTGCAAATCCCGATAAAACATATGTGCAACAGCGCGGGGATTATTGAATTCAATGACAATTTCTTAAATATGACCAGAAGCGGCATTATGACCTACGGGTTGTACCCTTCTGAGGAAGTCAATAAGGCGAATTTGGAACTGCACCCCGCCTTACAGTTGAAAAGCCATGTAGCCTTTGTAAAAACCGTCGAAAAGGGCTTTACGGTGAGTTATGGCTCTACCTATGTGACCGACAAAGAAACCACCGTCATTGCCACGGTGCCCGTAGGCTACGGCGACGGGTATCCGCGCGCGCTGTCGAACAAAGGCAAGGTATTGATTCACGGGCAATACGCGCCGATTGTCGGCAGGGTGTGTATGGACCAATTTATGGTAGATGTCACCGACATTCCGAATGTGAAACAGGGCGACACGGTCACTTTGGTCGGCACGGACGGCGACAAACGCATTTCCGTAGAAGATGTTGCCGATAACGCATACAGTTTCAACTATGAATTCTGCTGCGGCATCAACAAACGCGTGCCGCGCGTGTATATCCGCAACGGCGAAGTGCAGGAAATCGTCGAGTCTTTGATTTGACAATCGCCCCGTTTTCCGTTACAATTAATATATAAAACATTCCGAAACGGAACGGAGAATAAAATGGAATTTGATAAATTTGACGCGTTTGACGCGGGCATAGAACTCGGCGGTCTTCGCAACCGCAACGAAATTCGGCTGCTGGTTTGCTATTTGCTCAAAGCATTAGACAAACCCGCTCCGAAGTCATTGGTGATTGACGCAATTTTGAACGATGGATTGGCGAATTATTTTGAAGTCAACGAAGCGATTGCGGAACTTCTGAAAAACGGCAATATTGACCGCAATATCGTGGACGATGAAGAAGTGCTCACCGTAACCGAACGCGGGCGCAATTCGGCAGAATTGTTGGAAACTACCTTGCCGAAAACCGTTCGGGAAAAAGCGGTCAATGCGGCAATTAAGTTTTTTACCCTTGCGCAAAACAAGCGCGAAAACAAAATCTTGACCGAAAAACTCGCAGACGGCGGCTACAACGTCACCTTTATTTTGGGCGACGAGGGAGACGAACTGATGCGCCTGACCGTATTTGTGGCGGATTCGTTGCAGTTGGAGATTGTTAAAAACAATTTCCTCAATGACCCTGTGAAGTTATATTCGAGCATTATTACGGCGCTTACAATTTAATGTGTAACAAGTAGAAATCCCGCCCGCACAAAGTTTGTGCGGGCGGGATTGTTTTTCCGGTCAAATCTGTTCAAAAAAGATAAAAAAATAGCCCCCCTATTGGAGAACTACTTTTCAATAATGTCGGCATCGACCTATTTTCCCGGGCCGCTTCCAGCCAAGTATCTTCGGC
>DAVZHM010000017.1:0-28032 GCA_052273845.1 Candidatus Fimenecus sp.
TTGCAGAATCGGTGCGGATATGGGTCTTTCGTGGCAACGCAATTTAAAGATCCACCGCGAAGATGTTTCCACGGTAAACGCGCTCGGGAATTCCGTGTTCCGCCGCCAACTCGACGGCAGAGCGTTCCGAAACGACCCCGATGTATTTTTACTTCGCGAAAACAATATGCATTGCAGTTTTGAACAGCGCAAAATCATTGCGACGGTCAACAAACTGTTCGGAAGTGTTCTGTTCACTTCGGACAGCGTAGACAAATATAACCAACTGCAAATGAATGAACTTTTAAAAGCGTTTAACAAAGAAAAAATCGAGATTTTGCGCGCAGAATTTTCGGCAGTTGAGCGCCGCGTTTTGGAAATTGATTATGTAGAAAACGGCGTGCAAAAGCAGTTCCGCTTTGATTTGGAAAACGGCAAAATTTTGGCGTGAAGCTTGTAATAATAACCCCTTTCGGACAGAGGCACTAATGACGAGGGGTTTTTACACAAAATTCCACCGATATTTTTTCAAATCGACAATACCGTCGTCGCTGACTTCCACGCCTTCTTCGCGCAAGCGGCGGATTTGCTCGTTTTCGCCGCCGAACGCAAAAGCGTCGGATACCTTCCCCTGCCGATTGACAACGCGGTGGCATTTGATGGTTTCGGGGTCGGGGTTTTGGTGGAGCGCGTACCCCACCACACGCGCCAAGCGCGGATTGCCCGCCAAAAGTGCAACATCGCCGTAAGTGGCAACGCAACCTTTCGGAATTTGGCGCACGATTGCATAAATTTTTTCAAAAGTATTCATATTCTCACCGCTTGTATTGTAGCGTAAAACGCGACAAAACGCAAGGTTCACAGATTTTCCACGCCGTTGCCCACACGGTTAATTTGCACCTTGGTTTGCACCTCGTAACGCACGGACGGCAAAACCTGTTTCCAATCCGAAATATTTTCTTTATAATACCGCGGGTGCAACCGTTGTAAGCGCATACCGAAACAATACGGGTCGGAGCGCATTCTAAAAAAGCAATACTGCATATTTTCGTTCAGCAAATCCGTAATATACGCTTCCGACAACCGTTTCGTTTCCTGCAAGTATTCTTGCGACACCGCAAAAGGCGCATCGGTTTTGTTTTCGGTAATATCCACTTTCAGGTTCACCTGTACCTGAAACAAAATCTCGTTGTTTTCGATTTTCGGTTGGATTTGCGTGCGGCAGTGTTTGATACGCAATACGGTTTCGGAGGAAAACGCGGGATTTACTATTGAAAACACGCCGCTTTGTACTTCGTTATTCAAAAGCATCAGCGCGGTGATTTGTGTATCTTGCAATTCGTAGCGCATGCAGTCTTTCTCGAAAACGCCGACGGACAACATTTGCATTTTGCTTTCTTCTTTCTCCCCTTCCACGCGCACAATCGGCAGAACCGCATCTGCCGTGTCGGAGTCCAATTTATTGATTAGCGTATACAGTTCGCGGCTGAGGATGTCCGCATTCAAGCGTTCCGCCTGCAAAATATTTTCCAAACTGTCCGCTGCTAAAACGCTTTCGCCCATTTTGGCGCTGACAAGTTCTTCGGCGGTAGTATCCGACACCGCGACCAACACCGTAGCGCGGTTTTGCACATTGCGCACAAAATAGTCAAGATACCCATGCAAGCCGTTTTCGGCGGTTTCTCTGCCGAACACAATCAAACGGTTTTGCGAAAGCAGCGGCATTTTGCCGACGGTTTTTGCCGCATCGGAAATCGCTTCGGCAACGGTTGCGCCCTCCACAGTCAGGGAATTGACAATATCGCCGGGGTTTGCGCCGCTGTTCGGATTGCCGGTCATTTCCGTATTCAGCGTTTGCAAAGTGACGCGCACCCCGCCGGTTTCCGTTTTATCAATGCCAATCGCCTGCACAATCAGGCGATTTTTTAATTCTCCGGTCGAGAAGTCACATCCACTAAACAGCGTGCAAATCAAAGCAAGCGGCAACAGAAATTTACACCATTTACGCATTTTCTTGCTTTCCTCCCCTCGCCTTGCGCGCCGAAAACAGCACAATCGCCGGCAAAACCACGGTAAACGCCGCAAAAAACCAAGGACGATACCGCAATCCCGCAGAATAGAAATAACTTGAAAAGGTTTTAACAAAGAAAATCTGCACAACGGCAATCAGCACGCCCGATACCGCAATGTACCGATTTTTCCATTCGGCTTGAAACGATTTTTGCAACAGTGACGATTGCAAATACAAAAGGAAACTGATTTTGACAAAGGCGCTCAAAATCCAAATGCCCGTTAAAAGGATGTCGAACCGTTGGAACACACTGATTTCAGAAAGCACCGCGACGGCGTGAATCGGGAGCAACTGCGTCAACGCAAAATAACCAAGTCCGCCGAACACGAAGAAAAACACCAAAAGGCAACTGCAAAGGAACGCAAAAAGCCATGCTCCGTACGCTTTTTGCGGTTTGCCCGTGACCTGCGGCAACATTGCGGAAAACATTAGAATTTCGCTTGTGCGCGTCGCAGCTTCCAACCCCGCCGAAAGGCTCGGTTTTACGCCGTCATAAAACATCGGAGAAAAGTTCAGAAAATCAATTTCGTCCAGCATGGCAACCATAATAAACGCAAAGGCGGCAACAAATAGGCTAAGCGAAATACTCCCCGCCCTACCGAGCGCCTCTACGCCGAGGGAAGCCGCATAACAAGCGGCGGCAACGCAAATGAGAATCAAAAATCCGTTTTGCTGATTGGGAAAAATCACCGTGCCGATAAACAGTTCCAGCCGCGACAGCGTTTCCAACGCCGCAAACGAAAAATAAAACGCATACAGCACCGAAACACATTTGGAAAACATCGGCGAAGCATAATACGCTATATCGGTTAAATCGTGCGACGGAAAATATCGCATTTGCAAAAACAGCATTACGGAAAACAGCAGAATAAACACTGCCGAAAACACCGCCGCAGGGAAAAAGTCGGCATTTTGCATTTTGCCCGCGCCAATCGTGGTATGGGTAAGCAATGTCAGCAACCGCGACATAAGCAACACGGCAAACAACTGCCATACACTGATTTTCGGTTTTGTATGCATATCATTTCTCCAAACTTTGAATTTGCAACTCCCGTTTGCCGAGGCGTTTCCAAGAAATACGAATCCACGAATCGCGCACAAGCGCACCGAAGTGCATCGGTGCAAAAGGTGCTGTGAACGGCGTGCCGTAGGCTTTGACCGCGCACATATTGGCAAGCAATACGCCGAAGCCGAGCACAATGCCGTAAAATCCCGTTAATCCGCCGATGAGCATAAACGCAAACCGCAATATTGACACGGGATAATAAATTTTCGACACAACAAACGAACTTATAGCGGTCATTGCGACAACAATGAGCATCGGTGCGGCAATTAAACCTGCCGTGACTGCCGCATCGCCGATTACGAGCGCGCCGACGATGCTCACTGCATGCCCGACAGACTTCGGCATACGAAGCCCCGCTTCGCGCACGATTTCGTAAATGAAGTGTATAAAAATCGCTTCCAACATAACGGGAAACGGCGTTATGCTCTCCTGTATTGCCGTATCATACAGCAATTCCGTCGGCAAGATTTCCTGATGAAAGGTACACACTGCCACATACAGCCCCGGCAAAAAAACGCTGACCACAAACGCAAGAAACTTTAAAAGACGAATAAACGCGGAATAAAACGGACGGTGGTTGTAATCGTCCAACGATTGAAAATTCTCTGCAAACAGATACGGTACAATTAAAGCAAACGGGGTGCCGTCCACCAAAACAATTACCCTGCCCTCTGCCATTTCGGCACAGGCAATATCCGGGCGTTCCGTAGTACCGACGCTCGAAAACATGGAAGTGACATTGGACTCCAAAAACGGGCGCAGATACCCCGCACCCAAAACCACATCCAAATCGGCACGCGTCAACCTATCTTTCACATCGTTGACTGTTTCGGCGCTTGCGCGGTCGGCAAAATAGCATACGCACACGCGCGTTTTGCTCGTCACGCCGACCTCCTGCACCTCAAACCGTGCCACGGGAGACCGCACGCGCCGGCGTATGAGCGCGACATTGTCTTTAAAACTTTCCACAAATGCTTCCCGTGCGCCGCGCTCCTGCACCTCGGTTTGCGCATCTTCTACCGAACGCTTCGGAAAGCCCTGCACGCCGAACGCTTCGCAAAAGGTTGCGCCGTCAATCAGCAGGACTACAAGTCCCGACAAAACCTCTTTGATGGCATCGTCTAAATTGTAAACTTCTTTTTGGTCAATGCCCGAAGAAATTTGGTCACGGATATACGCCAACTGTTGTTCAGGCGCGTTCGGCATTTTTTCGGCGGTCATAATGGGGTTGACCACTTGCTGTGTGACAAGCAGATTGTCGCACATACCGTCATCCATAATTAAAAACGCCTTGTTTTCGCCGATGTGTGTTTGCTTGTATAGAATATCAAAACTTGAACCGAGTTTTTCTTTAAAATAAATGATGTTTTTTTCGAGTTCCGTTTCAATCGGCGCGGGTGGATTTTCAGACGGTTTTTCCGCCGCCGTGACACGCTCGATTTCACGCTGAAGCCAATTTCGCATAGGATCACCTGTAATATTGTGACCGTTTCGGCAAATGATATTCCAAAAGATACAAAACCGCAGGAGAGCCAAAAATGCTGATTACACTTTTAAGAACGGTTATTTTATATATTCTCGTGCTGATCACCTTCCGCATTCTCGGTAAACGGCAAGTCGGCGAATTACAGCCTGCCGAATTGGTGATTACCCTGCTGCTGTCGGAAATTTTGGTCATTCCGATGCAGGACACGCAAATTCCGCTGATGAACACATTTATTCCTGTTTTACTGTTGATAGGATTTGAAGTGCTTATCTCGGTTTTCAGCATCAAAAGCATTCGCTTTCGCAGTATGCTGCAAGGCAATTCCGTGATTGTTATACGGGACGGGAAATTGGACCAGCATCAACTGAAATTGCTGCGGTTTACCGTAGACGATTTGTTGGAAGCACTCCGAAAAAAAGATGTTTTTGACATTTCTGAAGTGCAATACGCCATTGTAGAAACCGACGGTACATTGAGCGTGATGCTCAAACCCGAAGTGCGCACGCCAAAAGCAAAAGCGCTCGATGTTGTGGACGCGGACAACGGCATTCCCTGTGTGGTAATCAGCGACGGGCATATTATAGAATCGGCATTTTCGGAGTGTAATATGACATCACCGAAACTGAAAAAATTATTGCAGGAGAAAAAAATCGACCTGAAAAGCGTGTTGCTGATGACTCTGGACAAAGGCGGCAATATGCATTTGATTGAAAGGACGGACGACAAATGAAACGCATTATTATTGCTGTGATTTGCTTGGTTTTGGCAGTCGCGCTCGCGGTATTCGGCTATATGGATTTGCGGAAAATTTCCAAAACAATGCAATCGGAAGCCGAAACGCTGATACAAGCCGTACAGACGGGCGAAACGTTTGAAACCGATGCGCAGTTGCAGGTCTTTTTAGACGATTACGAACGCTATGCCAAACGCTTGGGTGCGTATGTCAACCACGGAGAATTGGACGATGCCGAAATTTTGGTGCGCGGTCTTTCCGACAAACTGCGCGAAGGCAACACCGAAGAATTGACCGAAGATTTATATGAAATCCAATATCATTTTGCGCATTTAACCAATTCGGAAAAGCCGAAATTTCAAAATGTATTCTAAAAAACGCCTTGGGAAGTATAGACTTCCCAAGGCGTTTTATCTGTGTTCTGTTTTATTTTAGGTTGATTTAATGTTGTTTGTCAAATTCTCGCTTTGCAAGATAGGCGGCGCCGAGCATACCCGCCTGATTTTTCATAGCGGCTTTTTTAATCTGCACAGAACGGAAACTGTGCATAGGACGCATGTGAATACGGCGCTCGATTTCGGAAATGATGTAATCTTCATTCATAATGCCGCCGCCGAGGATGATACAGGGCGGATTGAAAATGAATATCAGCGTGGTAAGCCCGCCGATGATTTCATCAATCCAATTGTCAATCACCGCGTGAATGGTGATGTTGTTGAAGTTTTCGGGTGAAAAAATCTCGCGCCCGGTAAGTGTTCTGCCGGTTGCCTCGCGCACGGCATTAACAAGCGCACGCGTGGAAGCGTACATTTCATAACAGCCGTTGTTGCCGCAGGTGCATTTTTTGCCGCCCGTATGCGTGACGATGT
Organism: Candidatus Fimenecus sp.; assembly: GCA_052273845.1. GTDB lineage: Bacteria > Bacillota > Clostridia > Oscillospirales > Acutalibacteraceae > Fimenecus. Next base: position 6,205 of record DAVZHM010000017.1, read on the forward strand.
GCCCAAATTCCCCTGCTGAGAAATGGTCACCGGTGTAAATTTTGTTGTTAATCCACATTGCCCCGCCGACGCCCGTGCCGTAAGTCAGGCACAGGAAATCACTAAAGCCCTTGCCTGCGCCGAATATGGCTTCGGCGGTTGCCGCGGCGTTGACATCATTTTCCACGCGGACAGGCAGATTAAATTTTTTCTGAATGGTTTTTGTGATTTCTATTCCTGTGTAATTCGGGATATTTTCACTTGCAAAAATGATTTTGCCGAGTTCGCTGTTGACCTGCCCTGCGGTGCTGATGCCGACGCAACACACATCTTTTGCGTACTCCCCGACAATCGTCATAATTTTATGCATCAAATGCGGACCGCCGAGGTTCGCTTCTGTGGGAATTTCAAAAGACTGTTCCACGGTGAAATCCGCATTCACCACACCGTATTTGATGGCGGTGCCGCCGATGTCAATGGCTAAAATCTTCATAATCCTCTCCTTTGCAATTCCAGAAATTATATGCCGTTTTGTTTTGCTGCAATTTCGCAAAGTCTTTTCAACCGATAATTCACGCCCGAACGCGACATAGGGGGCGTGAATTCCTCACCGATTTGTTGCAAAGAATAATCGGGATTTTGCACGCGGAGTTCGGCGATTTGCTGATATTCGTCGGGCAACTCCGAAAAAGCGGCACTTTTTTGCAATTTTTCAATCAGTTCAATTTGCCGCATCGCCGCATTAACGGTTTTGTTTAAATTTGCGTTTTCAAAATTCAGCCGACGGTTGACGTTGTTGCGAATATCTTTATAGACAATCACGTCGATAAACTCCATCACGAACCGCGCCGCGCCCATAATGCCCAAAAGATTTTGGATTTCTTCGGTCTTTTTGAAATACAACACATACAACCCGCCCCGACGCACGGATTTCGGAGAAAATTCGTTGTTTTCCAAAAATTTTTTCAAATCCAAACTCAAATTGTAATGCGGCACCACAAATTCCAAATGGTAATTCTTTTCGGGAGAACTTACCGTGCCGCACGCAAGAAATGCGCCGCGCAAAAATGCGCCCACACAGCACTCCTCCGTAATGTTCGCCCAATTCAAACGCCGCACGCGCTCCGTACCGTTACAACCGAACGCGGAAAGAATGCGCAAACGGTCTTCGGCATTTTCGACGGACACCCGAAATTTTTTCGATGTCACTTTTTGCGGTTGCAAAGAATGCAAACTCAAACGCTCGGCAAGATAGCAATATTTTTCGGCAACCGCTTCGTTTTCGGTGGAAATGGACAGTTCCTTACCCGAAAACGCGCGTCCGAACAGCATAAGCCCGTAACTTTCCGCCAGCAAACAGCAAGGGTTTTCGGGCTTGATATGTAACAATTCCTCTTTTAAATCGGAAGAAAATGACATTGTTTTTACCTGTTCATATCTCTATGGAAAACGCTGCTGCACGCGCCGGTTTCCAACAAATGTTTGTTTATGCTTTCCGCAAATACCACCGAACGGTGCTTACCGCCCGTGCAACCGACCGCAATGGTCAACTGGCTTTTTCCCTCGCTTCTGTAAAGCGGCAAAAGATAGTCGAGCAAATCCAACAGTTTGACTTCCAAACCCTTTGCCTGGTCAAACTGCATGACGTATTTACGGACTTCTTCGTCAAGTCCCGTATGGGATTTGAGTTCGGGTACATAAAACGGATTCGGCAAACAACGCACGTCAAACACCAAATCCGCCTCTTTCGGTGCGCCGTATTTAAACCCGAACGAAATGCAATACACCTGCATTGCTTTGGAGGCATCCTCCATAAACAGTTTTGCCACACGCTCTTTAAACTGCGAACTTTTGACCTGCGAAGTGTCGATAATGTAATCGGCACGCTGCCGGGCAGGCAAAAGAATTTCGCGCTCTTTGTTAATTGCCTCGGCAATCGACGGGGAATTGAACATATCGGCAAGCGGGTGTTTGCGGCGCGTTTCCTGATAGCGGCGCATAATGACATCATTGTCCGCATCAATAAAGAGAATTTTATATTTGACATTCATATTCTCTAAATCGCCCAACACGTCAAACAAAGACGAAAAAGACGCGCCCAAGCGAATATCCGCCACAACGGCAACGCGCTCACGCTTCTCATTCGATTTCAAAATCAGGTTTACAAATGTCGGTATCAATTCCGGCGGCATATTATCGACACAAAAATAGCCGATGTCTTCAAGCGCATCCACCGCGGCGGATTTGCCTGCTCCCGAAAGACCTGTTACAATTACCAATTCCATAGTTACACTTCTCCGATAAATTCCACTTCTGTTTGCAAGCGTACGCCTTTTTCCTGCAAAACGGTATCCTGAATATGGCGAATCAACGCCAAAATATCCGCAGTTGTCGCGCCGCCTTTGTTGATGACAAATCCCGCGTGTTTTTCGCTGACTTGTGCACCGCCAATAGAAAAGCCTTTCAAGCCGCATTCCTCAATCAGCGCGCCCGCAAAATACCTCTCGGGGCGTTTGAAGGTACTGCCCGCGCTTGGGAACTCCAACGGTTGTTTGGCTATGCGCCGGGCCATTTTATCATGCATTGCCGCTTTAATCTGCGCCGCGTCACCCGGTGTTAATTGCAAATACAAATCCGTAATGCAATACCCTTTTCCCGAATACACGCTTTTACGGTAACCGAGTTGCAGTTCTTCACCCGAAAAACTGCCGACGGTACCATCGGGCGCGATGTGCGTGCAACTTGTGAGCACATCTTTCATTTCTCCGCCGTAAGCGCCCGCGTTCATATAGGCGGCGCCCCCTGCGGAGCCGGGAATCCCGTAAGCGAACTCCAACCCCGAAAGGCTGTGTTTTAATGCAAAATTGCAAAGTGCCGTCAAAGGCGCGCCCGCCGCACAGCGAATTTTACCGTCGCCCAAATACTCGATTTCCGACATCGGCGCCGAAAGCCGCAGTACAACACCGCGTACGCCCTTGTCGGACACCAAAAGGTTACTGCCGTTGCCGATGACGAAATACGGCACGCCGCTTTCTTTGCACGCGGTAATGAGTGCAGACAACGCCTGTGCGCTGTTCGGCAAAAGCAACAGGTCGGCATTGCCGCCCGTTTGAAAACTCGTGACCTTTGCGAGCGGAAAATCCTTGTAATATTCTGTTTTAAAGCGTTCTGCCGCCGCAAGTATTTTCCCGTACAAACGAAAATCCTCCGATGCTTATTCGTCTAACAACGCCGCGCCGATAACGCCCGCGTCATTCCCCAAAACTGCGGAACAAATCTGCGTTTGCTTGCCGCAATGAATGCTGTAACGTTCTTTTCCAACATAGGTGCGTAACGGCGCCAAAAGCGGTTCGCCCTCGCAGCCGATGCCGCCGCCGATGCAAAGCACATCGGGTTGGAAAACATTGACCACATTCGTAACGCCTGCCGCCAAATACTTAATGTATGTATCCACAACCTGTTTTGCGGCGGTGTCGCCTTTGCGCATACCGTCAAAAGCGGTTCTGCCGTTGACTTTCGTGATATCGCCGTCCACAACTTTCCACATCAAAGACGCTTTATTCTCTTCCATTGCCGCTTTGGTCTGCCGCACCAAAGCCGTGGCGGAAGAATACGCCTCCCAGCAACCTTTTCTGCCGCAAGTGCAAGGTTCGCCGTCCACAACCAACACGCTGTGGCCCATTTCGCCCGCGGCATCGTTACAGCCGTTGACGATTTTGCCGTTCACGATAATGCCGCTGCCGACACCCGTGCCAAGCGTAATTGCCACAAAGTTTTCCACATTGCCGCCTGCGCCCGCAACCGCTTCGCCGAGTGCGGCACAGTTGGCATCGTTTTCAAGGTAAATCGGTTTATCAAAATATTTCAAAAGAATATCGCGCGCAGGAACTTTATCAAACCCCAAATTGTTGGCATATTCTATAATGCCCATACGCTTATTGACAGAGCCCGGCGTGCCGATACCAATGCTTCGCACATCGTCCATTGTGATACCTGCGGTTTTGACCGCTTCGCTGACACATGCGGCGATATCCGCCAAAATCTCCCCTGCCGGACGCGGACAAGCGGTTTTGCGCTTTGCCTTTGCCACGATTTTATAGTATTCGTTTACCACGCCTGCAACAATATTTGTGCCGCCCAAGTCTACACCAATTCTATACATATGTTGTTCCTCCGTTATTCTTTACTTAATAATTTTGCCAGATTTCCAATTCTTCCTCTGCCGCTTCTTCGCCCTCATCCATACCGAGATGATGCAACAGTTCGCGTGCGGCATTATACCCCATCTTCTTTTGACGGTTGTTCATCGCCGCAACCTCGATAATCACGGCAAGGTTACGGCCGGGTTTGACGGGCACCACGGCAACGGGCACTTTGACGCCCATAATGCTGATATAATCGTTATCGAGCCCCATACGGTCATACACCTTGTTGGAATCCCACGGTTCCAACTGAATGACCATATTGATTTTTTCCGTCAGTTTGACGGCGCCCATACCGAAAATACGGCGTGCATTGATGATGCCGATGCCGCGCAACTCGATAAAATGGCGAATATTGTCAGGTGCGGAGCCGACCAAAGTTTGATTCGATACCCTACGGATTTCCACCGCGTCATCCGCGATAAGGCGGTGGCCGCGCTTGATAAGTTCAATGGCGGTTTCGCTTTTGCCGACGCCGCTGTCGCCGACAATCAGCACGCCTTCGCCGTAGACCTCAACCAAAACGCCGTGGCGGGTAATGCGCTCGGCAAGTTCGGTATTTAAGAAATAAATCAGCGCCGACATACAGCCCGAAGTGGATTCTTCCGTTCTGAAAAGCGGCACCCGGTATTTTTCAACCAAAGAGCGCAATATTTCGGGACATTCCAAATTGCGCGTAATCAAAATCATCGGGGGTTTGCGGCAGGTCAAACGCTCCAAACCCTCGGCGCGCTGCGTGTCGCTCAAGGTTTTTAAGAATTCCAATTCGGAAAGCCCCAAAATCTGCACGCGCGCAGGGTCAAAATAATCGTCGCGCCCCGCAAGCAGAAGTCCCGGTCGGTTGACATCCTGCGAAGTGACGGACAGTTCTTTTGCATCCGCAGGCATATACAGGACTTCAAACGAAAATGCTTTTAAAATTTTTGCCAAGGAAACCGAATAGTTGGAAGCCATTTACGGTTCACTCCTCTTTTCATATTCCATAATATTATAATCGAAAACCGCGCACTTTCCAATAGGTTTTGTAAAAATTCTTTGCATTTTCAAGCAGATTTTTTCGCTTTTTTCGGTTCTTTTGCGTATGTGCTTTAAAAAGATGGGAAAAAGTGCTGATACTGCACTTCATTAGAATAAGACTAAAAAGATTTGCCATACTACTACGGGTGAAAAAAATGGTCACAATCGTGTTTCCCGGTCGGGAAAACAAGGCGTGTGCGAAAGCCTTATGTTCAATTTTGGAGCGTTTCGGCGGTGCGGTTTTTGCAGATGAAACGGAGATTTCGGATTATGCGCCCGTTGCTTCGCAGTATTTTGTTTGTAACGCGAATCGGTTGTGCCGCGTGCCGATGCGGGAATCGGTTTTGCTGTTGACCGACACAAAGCACATACCGAAAATGCTGTCGGAAATGAATTTCGGCAGAGTGGTGGCAGATTCGGACAGCACGCCCTGCACAACGGAAAACGCCGTTATCGTCGGTATGCGAAAAGACAGCCAAATTACCGTGTCGAGCGTGGATAGCGACCGTTTGCAAATCTGCGTACAAAAAACATTGAAAACTTTTTCGGGCAAGGAAATTCTTCCTTGTGAATTTTCGGTTGCGCGTACGGCAAATACCGATTTAAAAACAGCCCTGTTCGCTTTCGCCGTTTTGCTTTTGTCGGACAAGGCGGACACGGTGACGCTGAAAATGAAGTTATGAAAAAAGCCTCTGTTTCAAATGAAACAGAGGCTTTCTTGCAAAATCAATACCCGTGCGCGCCCTCTAAGGACTCGTCCTCGTCAATCCACCGTTGGACATTGACGATGCGGTATTCTTCTTTGGAATCACGAATAATCACATGCTTCACGCCCGCGTTGATAATCAGGCGTTTGCACATGGAACAACTGCTCGCTTCTTTCACATATTCGCCCGTATCACATTCGATACCGACCAAATACATGGTACTGCCGAGCATTTTGTTCCTTGAGGAACTGATAATCGCGTTTGCCTCGGCATGCACGCTTCGGCAAAGCTCATAGCGTTCCCCGCGCGGGACGCCCATTTTCTGACGCACACAATAGTTTAAATCCGTGCAATTCTTTCTGCCGCGGGGCGCGCCGCTGTATCCGGTGGAAATCACCTCGTCATTTTGCACCAAAACCGCGCCGTAATGCCGCCGCAGGCAGGTGCTTCTTTGCGAAACCATTTCCGCCAAATCTAAATAATAGTTAATTTTATCGCGTCGTTCCATATCCACACTCCCGGAAAAAATTTTTAAGCCTTGTGCGCCGTCGGCGCTTGCCACCAAGTAATCTCCCCACTTTTGAGGGTTTTCGGGACATCCAAAATCCGTTGATTTTCACTGCCGCGGAATTGCAGAGAAATGTTGCGTTTTTCCTCCACAAATTCACCGTCCACGAGCACATCTAAAAGGGAGAGCATTTCGTCCGTCACCGCACAGCGCGCGCGGCTTTCGCCTGTTAACTCCTCAAAGGTATAGCCTGAAAATGCCCAAACGGTTTTTTGCGGCAATTCTTTGCGCACGCGGCGCAGAAGTTTTACAAGTTCCGCTTGATTTTGCGGCTCAAACGGCTCGCCGCCGAGCAAGGTTAACCCATCAATGAACGCGGGGCGCAACGCCTCGATAATTTCATTTTCGGTGTCTTCGGTATAGACTTCGCCGTAGTGAAAATCCCATGTTTCGGGTTGAAAACACCCTTTACAATGGTGGGTACAACCCGAAACAAACAGCACCACGCGCACACCGATGCCATTGGCAATATCCCGTTTTTTAATCGTGCCGTAATGCATTACAGATGCAACACTCTTTCTTTGATTTCCTGGGTTCTGCCCTGATTCCAGAACTGTGAACCGATATACCCGCAGGTGCGGCGGGCAACATTCATTTTATCCTGATCTTTATTGCCGCAGTTGGGGCATACCCAAACGAGTTTGCCGTCTTCCTCGGCAATTTGGATTTCGCCGTCGTAACCGCAGACTTGGCAATAGTCGCTCTTGGTATTGAGTTCCGCATACATAATGTTGTCATAAATAAACTTAACAACTTCCAATACCGCAGGGATATTGTGCTGCATATTCGGCACTTCAACATACGAAATCGCGCCGCCGGGCGACAACGCCTGGAATTTGGACTCAAGCGCCAATTTTTCAAACGCGTCAATCGGTTCGGTTACATGGATATGATAGGAATTGGTGATATAGTTTTTGTCGGTTACGCCCGGAATCACGCCGAAGCGTTTTTGCAAGCATTTTGCAAACTTATAGGTGGTGGATTCAAGCGGCGTGCCGTACAGGGAATAATGAATATTCTCCGCATTGCGCCATTTCAAGCAAGCGTCATTGAGTGCCTGCATCACGCGTAAACCGAATTCCTCGCCCGCAGGCTCGGTCAGTTTTTTGCCCGTGACCTCGTAAACGCACTCCCAAAGTCCTGCATAGCCGAGAGAAATGGTGGAATACCCGCCGTGGAGCAATTTATCAATGGTTTCGCCTTTTTTGAGCCTCGCCAAAGCGCCGTACTGCCACAAAATCGGCGCGGCATCGGAAAGGGTGCCTTCCAAACGCTCGTGGCGGCATTGAAGTGCTCTGTGGCAGAGTTCCAAACGCTCTTCCAAAATTTCCCAAAATTTGTTTTCATCCTTATGTTCACGGCAAGCGGTGCAGGCAACATCAACCAAATTGATGGTGACCACGCCTTGATTGAAGCGGCCGTAATATTTCGGTTTGCCGTTTTCATCGACATACGGCGTTAAGAAACTGCGGCAGCCCATGCAGGTATAGCAGTTACCGTTGCCGTTGTCATCGATTTTGAGCTGCAGCATCACCTTTTCGGAGATATAGTCGGGCACCATACGCTTGGCGGTGCATTTTGCCGCCAATTCGGTCAAATACCAATACTCGCTGTCTTCGCGGATATTGTCCTCTTCCAAAACATAAATCAGTTTCGGGAAAGCAGGCGTTACCCACACGCCGACCTCGTTTTTCGTACCGATGATGCGCTGACGAAGCACTTCTTCAATAATAATGGCAAGATCTTTCTTTTCCTGCTCGTTTTTGGCTTCGTTTAAGTACATAAAGACCGTGACAAACGGTGCTTGCCCATTGGTGGTCAAAAGTGTGACAACCTGATACTGAATGGTCTGCACGCCGCGTTTAATCTCTTCGCGCACGCGTTTTTCGACCAATTTATCCACCTGTTCAGGTGTAGCCTCAATGCCGAATTTCTGCATTTCTTCGGACAGTTCGCGGCGGATTTTCTCACGCGAAATCTGCACGAAAGGCGCCAAATGCGCCAAAGAAATGGACTGCCCGCCGTATTGGTTGGAAGCGACTTGGGCGATAATCTGCGTAGCGATATTGCAAGCCGTAGAGAAAGAATGCGGTTTTTCAATCATCGTATCGGAAATGACTGTGCCGTTTTGCAGCATATCTTCCAAATTCACCAAATCGCAGTTGTGCATATGCTGTGCGAAATAGTCGGAATCGTGGAAGTGGATAATGCCGTCTTCGTGTGCTTTGACAATCTCTTTGGGCAACAAAATGCGCTTGGTCAAATCCTTGCTGACCTCGCCCGCCATATAGTCGCGCTGTACGGAGTTCACGGTCGGGTTTTTATTGGAATTTTCCTGTTTGACTTCTTCATTGTTGCACTCAATCAGCGACAGAATTTGATTGTCGGTGGTGTTGGCAACACGCGCAAGGTTACGCGTAAAGCGATAACGGATATAGCGTTTCGCCGTTTCGGGAGCACCCTGCAAAATAATATGGGTTTCCACAAGCTCCTGCACTTCTTCCACGGTCAGCGCACGCCCGATTTCGTTGATATAGTCCTCAATTACAAGGGAGATATAGTCAATTTGGCGTTCGGTCAGTTCTTTTTTGCCTTCCGTTTCGTCGTTCGCCTTGGCGATTGCGTTTTTGATTTTTTGCCGTTCGAAGGTTTCCTCCGATCCGTTTCGTTTGATGATTTTCATAACTTCTCTCTCCATCTATACAAAATGTTTTATTATGCGAGCTTTATTCTACTACATCTTGTGCCCGATTGCAAGAGGGAAAATACAAGATATAGAAATTTTTTTTAATTTTTCCAATAGAAAACGCCATATCTTGTGATATTTTTACGGTTTCCCGTATGAAATGCACAAAAAGTGAAAGAAAAATTTGTAAGCATTGCCGATTTTCAAAAAAGGACTTGACAAAGAAAGAAGGCAACCGTAAAAATACGGCTGCCTAAATCTGTATATTTTGGGAAAGGATAAGCGGTATTGGTGTAAAATATTTTAATCCAAGAAATCCTTCAACTTCTTACTGCGGCTGGGGTGACGGAGTTTGCGCAACGCCTTTGCCTCGATTTGACGAATTCGCTCACGCGTGACGCCGAACTCGCTGCCGACTTCTTCGAGTGTGCGGGGATGCCCATCTTCCAACCCGAAACGCAGAGAAAGCACCTTTGCTTCGCGCAAAGTCAGGGTTTTGAGCACCTCGTTGAGTTGTTCTTTCAAAAGCATCATGGAAGCGGCATCAGCGGGTGCAAGGGCATCATTATCGGGAATAAAGTCGCCCAAGTGACTGTCCTCCTCTTCGCCGATAGGCGTTTCAAGGGACACGGGTTCCTGCGACACGCGCTGAATTTCGCGCACTTTTTCCACAGGCATATTGAGCACTTCGGCAATTTCTTCTGCCGTCGGGTCACGCCCGTTTTTGTGGAGCAGTTGGCTGTTGGTTTTCTTCACCTTATTGATGGTTTCCACCATATGCACGGGGATACGGATAGTACGCGCCTGGTCTGCTATGGCGCGGGTAATCGCCTGACGAATCCACCAAGTGGCATAGGTGGAGAATTTGAAGCCTTTGGTGTAGTCGAACTTGTCCACCGCTTTGATAAGCCCCAAATTGCCCTCTTGAATCAAATCTAAAAACTGCATACCGCGCCCGACATACCGTTTGGCAATGCTGACCACCAAACGGAGATTTGCCTCTGCCAAACGCTGTTTTGCCTGTTGGTCATCGTTGCCGATGCGAATGGCAAGTTCAATTTCTTCTTCGGGGGTTAACAGCGGCACACGGCCGATTTCTTTCAAATACACTTTGACCGGGTCGTCCATTGCCGCGTTGCGGTTGTCCGCCTGCGCGGCGGCCGCCTCCTGCCCTTTGGGCAGTTCGGAGTCGAAATCCAAATCTTCGAGCATCGCATCGCTCATATCATCGATGATTTCGATGTTTTGCTGTTCAATGGTTTCGTAGAGTTTGTCCAGTTCGTCAATATCGAAATCCATTTCGAGGATAACGGTATCGATTTCCTGGGTGGTCAGTTTCCCTGCTGCTTTGCCTTTTTCCAAAAGCGCGGAAACAGAGGTTTTCTTGTCCGTATTTTCCATAAAATCTCCTTCACACATATGTATATAATTTAATGCTTTTGAAACAACTTTAAGAAATCATCATCGGAGAGGTCGGACGGCGTGCCTGTTCCGACTTTATTTTTTTCCTCCGAAATGACTTTTATGCAATCGCGGCACTCTGAGAGCGTGTCGGCAAGTTGCGGAATCAAGGTTTGTATGCGTGCGACCGCGCCCAATTCCTCACTTGAGAATGTACCGTTCAGCGCGGAAACGGAAAAATCCACTCCGCGGGATACGCACGATATAACCGCTTCAAACACACGGCGGTTAAAGTCCGTGACGAAATCCGACGGTGCAATTTCCGATTGCAGTGCTTTGTAAAATTCCGGATTGTGCATCAAAGAAGCGCACAACATTTCTTCTGCTTTGGCGGCGCGCAAATGCTTTGCGCGTTCCGGATTTACGGTGTTTAACGCCTTTTGCGCAGGCTGTTCCGCCGCTCGCGCGGTTTTCAGCACTTCTTTTTCGCGGCGTTTCCAATTGCGGTTGTAAACCTGTTTCGTCTGTAATAAAATGGCTTCTTTTGCCACGCCCAACTCCTCGGAAAGCCTTGCGGCGTAAATATCCAATTCCGTGGGATTTTTCAGCGTTGCCAAAACGGCACAGGCGGCCTCTAAAAATCGGGCTTTTCCATCGGGGTTGGTTAAATCCAAGCCGTCACGCGCGCGCAAAATGCGGTACTCCACATCATTCGCCGCGCCCTCCAAAAGCGATTTGAACCGCTCGGCACCGAATTTTTTAATGATTTCATCGGGGTCTTTGCCGCCCTGCATACGAATTACTTTCACGCGCAGGGTGGTTTTGGAAAACAGCGCAATCGCTTTTCTCGCCGCTTTCTGCCCTGCTTCGTCATTGTCATAGCAAAGGTAAATATCACTCGCATAGCGCGAGAGTAACGCGACCTGCTGTTCGGTAAGCGCCGTGCCCAAACCTGCCACTGCATTGTCAAAGCCCGCCTGATGCAAGGAAATCACATCCACATTTCCCTCGCACAAAATCAGCGCGTCCGAATTGCTTTTTTTCGCGAAATTTAAGGCAAAGATATTTTCGCCTTTTTTGTAAATCAGCGTGTCCCCTGTGTTGACATATTTTCGTTGGGCGTCGCTCGTAATGGCTCTGCCGCTGAACGCGAGCACATTGCCGCGCAAGTCGATAATCGGGAACATCACGCGCTCGACAAACGCATCGTAATAATGCTTTCTGCCGTTTTTGTCGCTCATACGAATGAGATTGGCTTCGTAAAGTTCTATGTCGGTAAATCCCTTTTCGTGCATATGGTTACGAAGCGCGTCCCAACTTTTCGGCGCATAGCCTAAGCCGAATTTACGAATGGTGGCATCCGTGAGCCCGCGGTCGTGGAGATAGCGAAGCCCCTCTGCGCCCTGCTCTGTATATAATACGGTATGGAAAAACCGCGCCGCCAAACGGTTCGCCTCAAACATACGGCGGCGTTTTTCATATAAATCAGAGCTGTAATTGTCCTGCGGAACAGAAAGCCCGACTTTGTCGGCAAGGTAACGCACCGCTTCGACATAATCCAAATTTTCTATATTCTTAATGAACGTTACCGCATCACCGCCGCTGCCGCAACCGAAGCAATAATAAGACTGCGTTTCGGGGTAAACGGTAAAGGACGGGGTTTTTTCGTTGTGGAACGGGCAAAGCCCCGTTAAGAGTTTGCCGTGCCGACGAAGTTGAACATACGGAGAAATCGTACTTTCAATATCGGCACGCGCACGCAATTCCTGTAAAAAACTTTCATCAAACGCCAAAGGGAGTCACCTCTTTTCAAGCCGCAACAGGCGTTTTTAATCCATCCACGCTTTCGGGATAAATATTTGACGGTACACGCGCAAAACGTAACTGTCAGACATCCCCGTAACATAATCGCACGCGGCGCGTTCGGCGCCCTCGGATATAACGGTCTGCCAAAAAGAGGACGGCAATTCGTTCGGATGCTCGGCGTAATAGGCATACAGACTTTTAATTAAAGCTTCCGCCTTGCTTTCCTCCCCTTTGCAGACGGGGTTCGTGTAAACGCTTTTGAACATAAAGCGGTTGAGTTCCGAAAACGCCTGCCCAACATCGAGCGCAAGCGAAATATCCTGCGTGCTGTTGTCAATAACGGAATGGACAAGCGTGTCAATCCGTTTGGATTTGGAATCGCCCAAAGTATCGCGTACATCAAAGGGAATATCCGCTTCCGACATCACGCCCGCACGGACAGCATCGTCAATATCGTGGTTGAGATAGGCGATTTTGTCCGCCAATTTGACAATTCTGCCCTCTAAGGTGTCGGCTTCCTTGCCCGTTGTATGGCAAACGATTCCGTCACGCACCTCGTAAGTCAAGTTTAAGCCTTTGCCGTCTTTTTCGAGCTTGTCCACCACGCGCAGACTCTGTTCATAATGCCGAAAACCGCCGGGGAACACTTCATTGAGTGCACGCTCCCCCGCGTGGCCGAACGGCGTATGCCCCAAATCATGCCCGAGGGCAATCGCCTCGGTCAAATCCTCATTGAGGCGCAAAGCACGCGCAATGGTACGCGCAATTTGCGAAACTTCCAAAGTATGCGTCAAACGCGTGCGGTAATGGTCGCCCTCGGGCGACAAAAACACCTGCGTTTTGTGTTTTAAGCGGCGAAAGGCGTTGGAATGCAAAATACGGTCGCGGTCACGCTGAAACACCGTGCGCAGCGAACATTCTTCCTCAAAAACCGCTCTGCCTTTGGACTCTGCCGAAAGGCACGCGCCGGGAGAAAGAGTATCTTTTTCAATTTGCATGGTCACTTCACGAATGGTTTCGCCCACCGTTTTCACCGCCTTTAATTAGAATATACGCACAATAATTGTTTTTCCCTCTATTTTTCGGCAAATTTTTCGCCGATTTTTTTCGGACGCACCTGCCCGCCCGAAGCGTCGAAGATTTTTTCGGAAAATGCGTCTGCTTTTTCTTCGTCAATACTGACGGTGACAAGCACCTTGTCAGAAAAATCGGTTTGCAGGATTTTCGCTTCGGTTTTTTCGAGCAAATTGGCAAGTTTTGCGTGAAAAGCGTAATCGGTTTCGATTTCGAGTATCGCGCAAAGCCCCATGGTGATAATTTCGCCCGCGCAAAGCGCCAAATGCGCGGCGTGCGAATAGGCGCGCACAAGTCCGCCGCCGCCCAAAAGTATGCCGCCGAAATAGCGCGTAACCACCACCGCGACATCGCAAACGCCTGATTTTTCCAAAACATCCAAAGTCGGCACTCCTGCCGTACCCTGCGGCTCGCCGTCGTCGGAATAGCGCTTTATGTTGCCTTCACGCAAAATATAGGCGTACACATTGTGTTTTGCGTCCCAATGCTTTTTTTGGATTTTCGAAATAAAAGCGTTTGCCGCATCCACGGTTTTTACGGGGCACACATAGCCGATAAAGCGTGAGCGTTTTTCGGTAAATTCATCGCTTGCACTTTTTTTGACGGTTTTATATTCCGACGCCATCGTTTACGCCCCTTTCTTGCGCACATTTTGGATAGAACAAAAAAAGCGGTACTTCGTACCGCTTTTTGCTTTGCAAACTTATTTTGCGTTGATGTTGAATCTCTTGTTGAAACGATCCACGCGCCCGCCGGTGTCAACCAACTTCTGTTTACCGGTGAAGAACGGATGGCAGTTGGAGCAAATATCCACACGAAGGTTTTCCTTGGTGGAGCGGGTTTCAAATTCAGCGCCGCAAGCGCATTTTACGGTAGTCATTTTGTATTCGGGATGAATTCCCTCTTTCATTGCATTCACCTCTTTCGGTATCCTTTATAACAGCATTAGCGATTTTAACACATCAAAGAGAAAAAAGCAAGTCTTTTTTTTCAAATCCGCGTTAAATATTTACTTTTACCGTTTTTTCAAGCGCAAACGAGTACAAAAGCGTCTCTTTTACAGGCAGACCAAACAATTCCTCGGCGGCGCGCTTGTAAACGGACAACTGTTTTTGATACTGTGAAACGAGCGTTTCCTCTGTTTTTACGCGGTCGGTTTTGTAATCGACAAGCACCACGCCGCCGTTTTCCGAAAACGCGCAGTCAATAATGCCTTGCACCAAAATTTTCTCGTCGGGGAAGTCCGTGCCGAGTGCGGGCACGACCTCGTTCGCGGGGAAAAAGACCGTGAATTTTTGTTCGCGGAACACCTGTTCGGCGTTTTGCAGGCGGAGCAGCAAATCCGAATGTAAAAACGCTGTTATTGCTGCGCGGTTCAGCGCTTCGCCCTCCTCAGGGCGCAACAGCCCCGTTTCACAAAGGCGATGAATTTCTGCATCCAAATCCTCTTTTGCGCGTTCAAAATCGCATATTTCCGCAAAACGGTGCGTAGCCGTACCCCGTTGGGCAGGGGTAAAGCCGCTTTTGCCGAGAAATGCGGGTTCGGCGGCGGCAAAATATGAAAACGCGTGTTCGGCTTCGTTGAGCACGGAAGCCGACACCTTTGCAGGACAAGCTGAAAGCGGCAAAGCGTTGTATTGGAAATCCACGCGGCGATGGATTTCCGAAAGCAACTGTTCGTCCGGTGAAGCGGTTTCGCACAAACTTTGTTGCAAGTCCTCCTCTGCACGCGCATTTTCGGGGATAACCACCTCGAATTGAAAACCGTCCACGGTGCTTTCCCGCATGCCGACCCCTGCCGTTTCCCGCAAAGCATTTGCCTGCGGATGCTTCATACAGGCGGCAGCAATCCATTCGAGATAATTTGACGCGCCGCGCGTATACACAGCCGGCACGCCCGTTTCCCCAAGCACCGCAAGAGCAGCTTTTTGGAGAATACCGTCGGTTGTGTGCCGTCCGTTCCCGCCGCCGACCAAAATCAATTTTTCTTTGGCGCGCGTGAGGGCAACATACAGTACGCGCAATTCTTCTGCCTGCGCGCTCGCAAAAATCGCCAACTTTGTGCCGATATACGGCACGCTTGGGAAGGTGCGGCGGTTTTCGCCGTCATAGATTTTTAATCCCAAAAGCATTTCGGGATGTATGAGCAATCGTTTCATTTGGTCTTGCCGATTGAACTGTGCGCCGCATTTTGCCAAAATCACCACAGGGAATTCCAATCCCTTGCTTTTGTGAATGGTCATAATTCGCACCACATCGGCAGTTTCCGAAACGCCCGTGGCCGCTTCCACTTTGGATTCATTCTCGCGTAGTTTGGAAAGATAGCGTAAAAAGCCGGAAAGGCTGTTTTTGCCGATTTCGCTGTATTCTTCGGCATAGCGTAACAGCAAAAGCAAATTGAGTTTGCGGTTTTCGCCGCCCGCCATAGCGCCGACAATGGATTCAAATCCCGTATAGGCATAAATACTGCGCAACAATGCGGCAGGGGTTTGCACGGTGCTTAAACGGCGAAGCGTTTGGTAATCTTCCGAAAACGCGCGGCATTTCGGACTGTCAAATGCCAAAAGCCGACGGTATAGCGACTCCTCGTTGGAACTGTGTTTGATTTGTGCGAGTTCGTCGGGCGTAAAACCCCATATCGGAGACAAAAGGCAGGCACAAAGCGGCACATCCAAAAGCGGATTGTTGAGAATTTCCAACAGCGACACCATCACACGCACTTCGGTCATTGCGAAAAAGCCGCCTTTTTTCTGATAAAACGCCGGTACGCCGACTGCTTCGAGCGCACTTTGATACCGTTCGCCGTTTGTGAGTGAACGCATTAAAATACAAATATCCCCTGCCCGTACCGGACGGCGTTCGCCGTTTTTGTCGGTGATGCGCATTTTTGAGTCCAAAAGACGGCGAACGGTATTGGCAATATGCATACACTCGGGGAAATCGCCGTTTTCATCTTGCGCGGTGGTGGGGAGCAGATGCAGTTCCACACTGCCGTCCTCGGCGGCGTCAAAACGCGCCGCGGGATTTAACCGTTCGGTGCTGTTGTAGTCGAGACCGCAAGTTTCCTCTGTCATCAACTGCCCGAACAAATAATTGATGCCGTCCGCAACATTTTTGCGGGAACGGAAGTTTTTATCGAGCGTGATGCGCGCAGGATACGACGCGCCGTCATAATCATTGTAAGACGCGCGGCGGCGCATAAAAATTTCGGGCATGGCAAGTCGAAAGCCATAAATACTTTGCTTGACATCACCGACGGTAAACAGGTTGCTTTCTTCCTTGGAAAGTGCGGAAAACAAAAAATCCTGCGCTTCGTTGGTGTCCTGATACTCGTCCAAAAGGATTTCATCATATTTTTGCGAAAGTTCTTGTGCGAGCGCCGTGCGCACAACTTTCCCCTCTTTTGTGCGTTCCACCAACAGTTGCAGTGCCATATGGGAAATGTCATTAAAATCAAAAGCATTTTCCGCACGCTTTTTTTCAAACAACCGTGCGGAAAAAGCGGTTGTGGTGTCGCAAAGCAAAGTAACAATCGGTTGCAAAAAGCGCATATCTTCCCGATGCTCGCTTGTGGTGGCGGGCATATTTTCAGGAAGTTTCTTTAACATATCCTTTGCCTTTTGGCGCATGGCAGAAACAACGTCTTTCACGTTGCTGTCTTTATATGCGTTCGGTGCGCGTTTAAAACTCTCGGGGGCGTAGTTTTCCATCCGTGTTTTTGCTTCGTCCCATGCAAAATCGGAAAGCGCAGCCGAAATTTGACGGCTATATTCCAAATCCGCTATAATCGCCGGAGCATAGGCTTTTTCCAAAGGCGGCTCGGTTTCAAGTATTTTCAGGGCGTTTTGCAAAACGCGGATATTTTCATCCACCGCCCGCTTTTGGGTATCGAGAATGGTTTTGCCCCAAAGTGTTTCTACAATCGGGGTTTCGGGGTTGTAGGCCGATGGAATTTTTGACAACCAAATTTCAGGGAAAGGATACGCCTGCGCGTAACCGTACAGTTCTAAAATCGTATTTTTTAACAAATCATCGGACGAGCCGAGCAAAAACAAATCGGCAAGATGGGAAAATGTTTCCGTTCCTGATTCGTACAGTTCGGCAACACATTCCGAAACCGTTTCTGCTTCCATAGCGCTTCGTTCGCTGTCATCAAGTATCCGAAAATCGGGCGAAATGCCGAGGGTATGAAACTGCCGTTTCACAAGGGCATTACAGAAACTGTCCATTGTGCAAATCTCAGCGCAGGGCAGTAAAATCTGCTGGCGCAAAAGATAGGCATTTTCGGGGACCTCTGCCAAACGCGCGGAAAGTGCTTTGCCAATACGTTCGCGCATTTCAGCCGCCGCCGCTTTGGTGAAGGTCACGATTAACAGACGGTCTAAAGATACGGGGTGTTCTGCATCACAGACTTTTCGAATGACGCGTTCCACCAAAACCGCCGTTTTGCCCGAACCCGCCGCCGCGGAAACCAGCACAGAGCCGCCGCGCGCTTCAATTGCGTGCCGTTGTTCGTTTGTCCATTCTCTTGCGCTCATACGGTTTCCTCCTTTTCGGTGGTATCGAGTTGTTTTTTGGCGGTTTCAAATCTGCCGTAATCGACAAGTTGGCGCACTTTATCGCCTTCCTCATAGCCGCAAACGGCGCTGTAATCACAATAGGTGCACGCCACATTATTTTTGCCCGAAAATGCGGGCAACACGGGGATGACGCCCTCGTGCAAAAGCGTACCCATATCCACAAGGTTTTTATCCACCTTTTCTTTAAGCGACGAAAACTCCTGCAAAGTCAGCAATTTACCGGTAAATCCTTCGCCGCGTTTTTTGGCGGTAACAGGAATAAACTTACCCGAAACGGTTTTATCCATACCGAGTACCGCGTCGGTATTATCCAGCACCACGCCGTGCATACGGCTGTTTTTCAAACGCGTATCCGCAATTTCGTCGGGGTCGGCATTGCGTGCCAATTTGTCCTCTATTGTTTTGGCAGGCAGATACAAAACGCCCGCGGGTACGGGAGACACGAAGCGTTCCTGCCCGTTTTCGCAGACCGCGAACAGGTAAATGAGCATTTGCATATTCAAGCCCGAATACACTTCGGACAAATTAAATTCCTTTCCGCCCGATTTATAATCTACCACGCGCAAATAGGTTTTCCCGTCCTTAACCATGGTATCAACTCTGTCCACCGAACCGATGACGCGCAAAGAGCCGCCGTCGGGCAAAGAGAGATGATAAGGCATAATTTCGCCGTCGGGCGCAATGGAAAGTTCAAATGAGGTTGGGATAAATTCGCTGACGGAAAATTCGGAAAGCAACCGTTTTAATACATCAAACACGGATTTCTCCAAATTTTGAAGCAGATAGGAAAAGCGTTTGTCCTTTGTAGCGGTGCCCAATTTTTCCGACGCGTATTGCGCGAGGGTTTCTGCAATCAGCGTATGCAAACGGTTATCGTCCATAGAAAGCAGACTTTCGCGGTCAAAGGTGCGCAAAATCACCTCTAAGCAGTAGTGAATGGCCGTGCCGCTTTGCGCAACATCCAATTCGGCTTTTTTCAAAGGCTTTAAGCCGAGTCCGAATTTGCAAAAATAGGAAAACGGACATTTATAATATACCTCTGCCTTAGAAGCGGACACAAGCATATTTTCGCCGAACAAGTCTTTGGCATTTTGCGGATTTTGGAATGCAAATTCCGCTTTTTGTGCTGTTCGCTCTACCGCTTCGTACCGTGCGCGGTAGTCGGGAAGCGTTTGCACATAGGATTTGAGTGTGGCGGACAGCGGCGAATCCTCTGAAAACAGCGATGCGCAAACTTCAAATGCCGAAGCCGCGCCTTCTATACGGGTAAGCGGCGAAACGGTGCCGGAGTCGGTTTCGGGAAGTATGGAAAACATTGCACGCAATTCTTCCACCGCGCCCGAGGGAATCAGGGCGCCGCCTTTATAATCGGAAACCGCATACGATACAAAGAGCCGTTCGCGTGGGAGCGTAAACGCGCTGTATACAAAAAACCGTTCGTCCACCGCTTTGACTTCGGCGGTTTCGGTCAATTCCACGCCCAAAGCCAAAAGCGTTTTGCGGTCATCATCGTTTAAAACGCCGTCCGTCGGCGGATTTTCGGGGAATACACCGTCATTGACACCGACGGCGAACACCACGCGCGGCGGTGAAAGGCGCACACGGTCCGCAGCGGCGATATGCACAACATCCAAACCTTGCGGCAGTTGCCCTAAGTCGGCGCTGTCGAGCAAAATACGGAACAGTTCTGCATAATTTGCGGCGGAAATTTCATTGTCGCCCACGGCAAGATACAGGTCATTTAAAATCTCCGTAAGCAGTTGCCAAACGGTATCCTGTTCTTCGGCGGTCTGCGTTTGCCCGTCTGCGAGTAGGGTCAGCGCCAAATTCTTTAATGCGGTATCTGCACCGCTTTTGCGCAAAAAGCGGTATAAAAGTTCACTCTTTTGCGCGCCGTTTGCTGATTTAAAAGATTCACGAAACTGCAAAATCGGCGCAATACCGCGCGTGCGCAGTTCGTTTAACCGCTGCAGTTTTTTTTCGTCGCGTTCTTGCATTTCGCGCCCTAACCCCACGGGATTTTCGGTAAATTCCGTGCGCCACGCACCGCGCTCAATACCCCAAACGGTAGCATAATTTTCCAACTCGGACACTTCCTCCGAAGATAGCGTGCTCAAACCTGTTTTTAGTGTGCGAAGCAAAGTTTCCGTGTTGATGCCGTCCGCGGCAATTTCCAAAAGCCCTGTGACATACTGCATCAGCGGTTGGGCGGATATGGGTTGGCGTTTGTCCTCAAAATAGGGAATTTCGTATTTGTGAAACGCGGCGCAAAGTTCGGTGTCGTAAGTATCTTTGCGGCGTTCCAGCACCAAAATATCCCGCGCGCGGCACGCCCCCTCCCGCAGCATTTTCCGAATGGTACGCGCCACAAAATCCGCCTCTTCTGCGTGGTTGGCGGCAGCGTACACGGAAATGCAATCCTGCGCGTTTTCATAGCGGGGTTTGCGGCAGTTGTAGAGATTTTGTTCCAAAAACGCAAGTGCTTCGGGGCGGTGTTCGGGCTTCAAGGTCAACACCACAGGCTTTGCAACAGGCACATTACACTCGGCGGCAACGCGTTTGAGTTTTTGCATTTCATCGTTGATGTTGTCGAACACGCAGGCGTTTTGGCGCGCACTTTTTTCGCCCTCGGTGCAAAGAGCTATATAGACTTCGCGGCATTTCGGAAGCATTACCGCAATCACTTCGCGTTCTTGCTTTGTGAACCCCGCAAAGGCATCTAATACCACGGTTTTACCGTCCAAACAATCGGTTTCGCGCACGGCACACGCCAAATCGGTCAGCAAGTCGGTATCGTCCGAAAAGCGTTCTTTGACGAGCGCTTTGTAAAGCGCGGTAATTTGCGAAAGTTCCGAGACTTTCTGCTTGAGCGCGCCTTCGGGCAAGCAATTCCCCGCATTTTCAAGCGTTTGGGTGCTGACGGCGCATTGTGTGAGTTCCGTAGAAAAGGTCACAAGGCTTTGCAAAAGCGGCGTGCGGGTTTTATACTTTTTATAAATCTCTGTTTTATCCTCTAACGCCTCCAACGCAAGGCGCATCATCACCGCGCGCATACCGTTGGTGGTTTTTGGCTTATTGTCGCGCCCCGTGTTTTGCAAAACGAGCTCTGCAAGACGCGAAAAACTCAATATTTCGAGGTGGAGCATTTGCTTTGCGCCGACACGGGAGAGCATTTCGCGCTCGGTTTCATACGAAAACTGTTCGGGCACAATCAACAACAAATCCTGCTCGCCCGAAAGGAGTTTTTGAGAAAGCAAGTTCCGCACATATTCGGTTTTTCCACTGCCGGCTCTGCCGAGAATAAAACGAAGCATAATTTTTCCTGCCTTAATTGGATTTCAGTTGATAAAGCACCGAAGCGTGGGGCGGTAAAGCGATTTGCAAGTCTTTGGTGTACGGGCAGTCCGTATGCGACCACAAATCGTGCAAAGCACTGTAAGTGCGATATTCTACGGGGAGCAAATCGTAAAGGCAAACCGATTTTTCGGTTTCGCCCACGTTGAACACTGCGACCACGGGATTTTTTTCGGCGTCCGAAGCACACCACAAACGCAAATCATCATCCGGCACGTGCAAAGGTTTCGCACCAAACCCGTTTTGGTTGAGGGAAAGCACCTCGCAATTGGTTAAAAGCGACAAGGTAAACGCATCGGTTTCACGCAATTCGCCGCCCAAAATCAAAGGTGAACGGAAAATGCTCCAAAGCGTGAGCATGGTGCGCTGTTCGTCTTTTGTGAAGCGTGTCATTCGGTTTTTCGCGCCGCAATACGAGGCGGTTTTGCAAAGTCTGCCGAGCGGCAACATATCA
>DAVZHM010000018.1:0-27832 GCA_052273845.1 Candidatus Fimenecus sp.
TTGCATAAGCGTGTTTGGCGCGTTCATAAAACGCAAAGCGTTCAATGTAATCCACCGCGTCTTTACCGCGTGCATCGTATTTCTGCACCGTGTCAAAATATGTGTCCCAAATCGGGGTTTCCACGGTGTCGCCCGGCACAACCTGCATTAAACCCACAGGTTTTTCCACATAGGTATCCAGCGGAAACAACTGCAAAATCGCGTCGAGAATTTCGGGCACACCGTGGCCGTCCATACGAATGACCGTAGCGTCTTTTCCCATAGATTCCGCAGGGAAGTTCCCGTCGGAAATCACAAGTGTGTCGCCGTGCCCCATTTCGCAAAGCACTTTTAAAAGGGCGGGCGGTAAAATTTTCGGTATGCCTTTTAACACAATCCGTTCACCTCCAAGAATTTTTGGTAAACCGTGTCCACTTGCAGGCTTTCGTTCGGTGTAAAGGTATTTGCCTTGTCAGAACGGCGCACAAGCGCACGCGCTTCGTTTAAGTCTTTCACAGCGCCGAGCGCAAGCAGTTGCAGCACCAAATTGCCGTATACAGTGGCTTCCACAGGGCCTGCCACAACGGTTTTTTCCAAAGCATCTGCCGTAAGTTGGCAAAGCAAGGTATCCTTTACCCCGCCGCCGACAATGTGGAGCGCATCGTACTGTTTTTCGGTGCAGGCTTCAATCTGCCCAACTGCGTAGCGGTATTTTAAGGACAGGCTGTCATAAATACACCGCAGAATTTCGCCTTTTGTTTCGGGAACGGGTTGCCCCGTTTTGCGGCAGTATTCCTGCACGCGGCGCGGAATGTTCCCTGTGGGGACAAATTCGGGCGCGTCGGGGTCGATAAACGAACGGTACGGCACAGCATTGCGCGCAAGGGTTTCCATTTCGGCAAAGGAGAGCGACGCCCCCTCTTTTTGCCACTGACGGCGCGTTTCCTGTATGAGCCACAGCCCGATGATATTTTTCAAGAAAGATGCTTTCCCTGCGTAACCGCCTTCGTTGGTCACATTGCAGTTTTCAGCGGTTTCGTTGATAATCGGTGCGGGCAGTTCCGTGCCCAAAAGTGACCAAGTACCGCAACTTAAGAACAAAAAGTCCTCTTTGTCGGTCGGAACGCTCGCCATGGCACATTGGGTATCGTGCCCCGCAACGGCAATCACCTGTGCGGCAGGCACGCTCAATTCTTCGCAAAGGTCGGGATGCAAAACACCCACGAGACTTGCCGTCGGCACGATTTCGGTAAACAGCCGCTTTGGCAGTCCCAATGCGGACAGCACCTTTTCTGACCACACGCGCCCGTATGCATCGAGCAACTGCGTGGTGCTTGCAATCGAGTATTCTGTGCATTTTTTGCCTGTCAGCATAAAGTTAAACAGGTCGGGCATCAGCAAAAGTGTTTCGGCACGGTCTAAGAGTTCAGGACGGTTTTCCTTTAAGGAAAGCAGTTGAAACGCCGTGTTGATTTCCATAAACTGATTGCCCGTAATGCCGTAAAACGCGCTTTTCGGGAGATATTCGAAGGCTTTTTCGAGCATACCCGCCGTGCGTGCATCGCGATAGTGCACGGGATTTTCCAAAAGCCGCCCGTCTTTGTCGAGCAAGCCGAAATCCACGCCCCAAGTGTCCACGCCGATGCTGTCGAGCGCGCCGTAAGCTTTGGATTTCACAAGCGCCTGCTTGATTTCAAAAAATAGGCGCAAAACATCCCAATACATCGTGCCGCCGAGGGTAACGGGATCATTTGAAAAACGGTGAATTTCCTGTAATTCCAAGGTTTCGCCGTTATATGTGCCGAGCACGGCGCGCCCTGAGGACGCGCCGAAGTCGAAGCTCAAAAGTTGATATATCTTTTTCATAAGGCACCTTTATTTATACATCGGTCCGAAGTTTTTGCAGGCACGGAAATCCTGCGATTCCTTATCCATACCGAACGCGTTCCAAACCGCGGGACGGAAGATTTTTTCTTCGGGTACATTGTGCATACAAACGGGAATGCGCAAAATCGAGCAGAGGGTAATCAAATCCGCGCCGATGTGCCCGTAACTGATGGCACCGTGGTTGGCGCCCCAGTTGTTCATCACATCATATGCCGATTTAAACGCGCCCTCGCCGGTGACGCGCGGTGCAAACCAAGTGCAGGGCCAAGTGTAGTCCGTGCGTTTCCAAAGTTTGTCGGAAACCGCATCGGGCAGGTGGACGGTGTAACCTTCCACAATCTGCATAACGGGGCCTAACCCTTTTACGATATTCAAACGGCACATCGTAGCGGGCATTTCACTGCGGGTTAAGAACCGCGAGGAGAATCCGCCGCCGCGGAAGTAGCCCATATCCGCCGCGTTCCAAGTGGTCGCATCCAAACAGGTTTTTTGGTCTTGTTCGGTCATTTCCCAGAACGGTTTGATGATGCCGTTGCCGTTTTCGTCTTTGACTTCGCCGCAGAAATCGAGTGCAGAAGCGCCCGAGTTAATCAGGTGAATAAAGCCGCCTGCCTCTTTCGCAACGCCCGCGAGTTCATATCCGGTTGCTTTTTTGACCGCTTCGGGGCTCCAATAGGTGCGCACATCCGAGAACATCTGCGCGGTATTGGTTAAGAGTTTGCCGAACAGCATGGAAACGCCGTTCAATGTATCGTTTTCGGTGGCGAGCACATAGGTCTCTCTTGCGCCGTTCCAATCGAACGAAGAATTGAGCAGTGCTTCGGGATAGTCGCAGTTCGGATAGAAGTCCGTCCACTGCCGCTGGCCTTGGAACCCGCCGCAAAGTGCATTGTGCCCAACGGCTTCTTCCTCGCGCCCTTCGGGGAGATTCGGGTTGCCGCCGTACAAATCTTTGATGATGCACATCATCTTGACAACGAATTCCCAAGCCTCTTCCTTTTCCTTGTCGCTCTTTTTAAACCAATCGGGGTTCTTGTCGAAACCTTCTTTGCAGTTTTCCTTTGTCCATGCAAGCGCTTTTTGGAATTCCGCTTCGTCATAAATGCCCTCGGTCATTCGGCGGATGATTTCCACCTCATCGACGGATTCCACGCGCATACCGAGGTATTCTTCAAAGAAATCGGGGTTGATAATCGAGCCCGCAATGCCCATACAAATCGAACCGATTTGCAGGTAAGATTTGCCGTGCATCGTTGCCGCCGCCACAGCCGCTCTGCCGAAGCGAAGCAATTTTTCTTTTACATCTTCGGGGATTTCGGTTGCATCCATATCCTGCACATCTTTGCCGTAAATGCCGAATGCGGGCAGTCCTTTTTGTGCGTGCGAAGCGAGTACGGAAGCAAGATACACCGCGCCGGGTCGCTCGGTGCCGTTAAAGCCCCAAACGCCTTTGATGGTGTTTTTGTCCATATCCATGGTTTCCGAGCCGTAGCACCAGCAGGGCGTTACGGTAAGGGTAATGGCAACGCCTGCTTTGCGGAATTGATCTTCGCAAGCCGCCGCTTCGGCAACTCTGCCGATGGTGGTGTCGGAAATGACCACCTTTACGGGTTCGCCGTTGGTATAGCGCAAGTTTTCCTCAAACAGTTTCGCGGCGGATTTCGCCATATTCATGGTTTGTTCTTCAAGCGATTCACGCACTTTTAACGGTCCGCGTCTGCCGTCTATGGTCGGGCGGATCCCGATGACGGGGTAATCGCCGATAAGTCTTTGTTTGCTCATTTTCGTTTTCCTCCTTGGCATAAAAAATAAAAAATTTCTATTTTCTTTCATTATACTGTTGTTTTTTCATAAATTCTTGTTGTATAATATCAATAAAGTATAATAATATTCACTTTTGGCGGTGCATATGAGTTATTCGGATTATCAAGAACAAAAAGTGCGCGGCACTTTTGACTTCCCTGTAGAATTTCACCACGTAGACGAAGCACACCCGCGCTATCAAATGCCGTTTCATTGGCACATTGACTACGAACTGCTGCGCGTGGTTTCGGGACATTTGTCGCTTTCATTAAACGAGGATACATACAGCCTTTCTTCGGGGGACACGGCGCTGATACAAGACGGCGTACTGCACGGCGGCACGCCGACGGACTGCGTGTATGAATGCATCGATTTGGATTTGAATGCGCTGTTGCACGGCAGTACGGTTTGCAAAAAAGAATTGGAAGACGTGCAAAGTCATCGCGTGGAGTTACAGCGGATTTTTAGAAGCGACACCGCAGAAGCGGCGGTGATTCGGCAGATGTGCGACACCATTCAAAACCGCGAACAAGGCTATGCGTGCATGACAGAGGGGCTGTTACTGCAACTCATCGGATTGCTGATTCAAAATCATCGGTATACAGTCTCCTCGCCGCTTTCGGGGCGCGGCAGCAAACGCATTCGGCAGTTGAAAAATGCCTTGGGGCTTATTCGCGAGCAATACAGCACGCCGCTTTCTTTGGAAGCCCTTGCCGAAGCGGCGGAGATGTCGCCGAAATATTTTTGCCGTTTTTTTGCGGAGATGACGGGCAGAACGCCCATTGATTATCTCAATTATTATCGCGTGGAATGCGCGTGTGAACAGCTGCTATACAGCGATGATTCGGTGACGGACATCGCCCTGAGTTGCGGGTTCAACGATTTGAGTTATTTTGTCAAAACATTCAAAAAATACAAAGGCGTTACCCCCAAGCAATTCCGAAAGGGGGCGCAAAAATGAGCAAACGCGATTTGTTTGAGCAATTAAAAGCATATAGTGCAAGCGGCGTTTACCCGTTTCATATGCCCGGGCACAAGCGAAACGGCGAACAAATGGGAAGTGCGCTCCCCTACTCTATTGACATTACCGAAATTCACGGGTTTGACGATTTGCACGCGCCAAACGGGATTTTAAAGGAATTAAATAACCGTCTTTCCGCGCTTTATGAAACACAGCACAGTTTCGCATTGGTAAACGGCTCAACTTGCGGGATTTTGGCGGGGATGGCAACGCTTGCACGCCGCAAAGACAAAATTTTATTAGCGCGCAACTGCCACAAATCTGTATATAATGCCGTGGAACTGTTGGGGCTTGTGCCTGTATATCTGCAACCGCCCGTAGACGAAAGCACGGGCATTTCGGGCAGTATTTCGCCCGAAAGTGTGCAAAAAGCGGTGGATTTGCACCCCGACATTCGGCTGTGCATGTTGACTTCGCCGACCTATGACGGCATACTCAGCGATGTGCGCACCATCGCGGAAATTTTGCACAAAAAAGACATTCCTTTGCTTGTGGACGAAGCACATGGCGCACATTTGCAGTTTACAAAGCAAAAAGCCTTGTCCGCCGTGCAGGCGGGCGCGGATTTGGCGGTGCAATCGCTGCACAAAACGCTCCCCGCCCTTACGCAAACGGCAGTAGCGCACCTGTGCACAAACCGTGTTTCTCCCAAGCGGTTTCAGCAAAATCTATCCGTCTTTGAAACATCAAGTCCCTCTTATGTTTTGCTTTCGTCCATCGGGGCGTGTGTGCGGTTTTTGGAAACGGACGGAGAAACATCGTTTTTCGCCTATGAAAATCGGTTGAAAACATTTGCAAGCCGCTGTAAAGCCTTGCAAAAAATCACCGTATTGTGCAAAGGCACGGACAGCCTTGACCGACATCCCGCATTTTTCGCGTTTGATGAAGGCAAACTGCCACTCATTACGGCGAACACGAATTCAGACGGGCAAACTTTACTTGCAACACTGCGAGAAACATTTCAAATTGAGGGCGAAATGGCATCGGTTTCTTACGCCTTGCTGATGACCTCGGTTTGCGATACGGATGCGGGATTTTCCCGCCTTGTTGCGGCACTTGAAAATATAGACGCAAGTGCAGAATTTGCAAAGATCCCTGCGCAGTTTGCCGCACTCCCCCTGCCCCCTATGGAATTTGCGCCGTGGGATACGCCGACGGCGCAAACCAAAGAAATCCCGTTTGAAAATGCTGTCGGCAAAGTAAGCCTTGAAACCGTTTGGTGCTATCCGCCGGGCGTGCCTGTTCTGGTGCGCGGCGAACGCGTGACGCCTGAAATTATTAACGCACTCAAAAGCGCGAAAGCGCACCGATTAAATGTGTATGCAAGCGGTGGGGAATTCCCGAAAATCAAGGTTTTTGATTGACAAACCACCTGCCTTGTGCTACTATATTGACAGAATAATTCTAAGGAGAAGATAGATATGAAAAGAATTCAAACCGTGAAAACCCGTGATTTGAAAGAAAGCGTTAAAAACGGCGGCTGCGGCGAATGCCAGACTTCCTGCCAGAGCGCTTGCAAAACTTCCTGCGGCGTTGCAAATCAGCAATGCGAAAAATGCATGGAGCAGAAATAAATCATTTGGTATTTTTAAGAAAAAGCCGTTTTTAAAAACGGCTTTTCTTTTTGAGGTTTCCTATGGTACATCAATATAAATTAAACGGCTATAACATTGTTTTGGATGTGTTCAGCGGCGCGGTGCACGCGGTGGACGAAGTGGCGTTTGACGCCATTGCGATGTATAAAGAAAAATCCGCCGACGAAATCAAGGCAATCCTTTTGGAAAAATACAAAGGCCGCGATGACGTAACCGCCGAGGACTTGGACGAAGTGCTCTCGGACATTGCCGCCCTCGAAAAGGAAGGCAAACTGTTCACGGAAGATGTTTACGAAAACAAGGCGTTCGACTTTAAAAACCGCCACACCGAATTAAAGGCATTGTGCCTGCATGTGGCGCATACCTGCAACTTAAATTGCTCGTATTGCTTCGCCGCGCAAGGCAAATACCACGGCGAGCGTGCGCTGATGTCCTTTGAAACGGGCAAACGCGCGTTGGATTTCCTGGTGGAACACTCGGGCAATCGCAAAAATCTGGAAGTGGACTTTTTCGGTGGCGAACCTTTGATGAATTTTGAAGTGGTCAAAGCATTGGTTGCCTATGCGCGCAGTATCGAAAAAGAAAAAGGCAAAAACTTCCGTTTTACCCTAACCACCAACGGCGTGCTTTTGGACGATGAAGTGACCGAATTTGCCAACCGCGAATGTCACAATGTCGTTTTGTCTTTGGACGGGCGCAAAGAAGTGCATGACCGCCTGCGCAAAACCGTGAACGGGCAAGGCAGTTACGATGTGATTGTGCCGAAATTCCGGGAATTTGTGAAAAAGCGCGGTGACAAAGGCTATTACGTGCGCGGCACGTTCACGAAAAACAACATCGACTTCACCAACGATATTTTTCATATGGCGGATTTGGGATTTACGGAACTTTCCATGGAACCTGTGGTCTGCGCACCCGATGAGCCGTATGCGCTCTCCTATGCGGATTTGCCCGTGCTCTACGAGCAGTATGAAATCCTCGCAAAAGATATGATTCGCCGCAAAAAAGAAGGGCATCCCATCACCTTTTACCACTATATGCTTGACCTGACCGGCGGCCCGTGCATTTACAAACGGATTTCGGGATGCGGTTCGGGCACGGAATATTTGGCGGTGACACCGTGTGGCGACTTGTACCCCTGTCACCAATTCGTCGGCGACGAAAAATACAAAATGGGCAACATTTATGACGGCGTAACCAACAC
The DNA here is from genome assembly GCA_052273845.1 of Candidatus Fimenecus sp. Lineage (GTDB taxonomy): Bacteria > Bacillota > Clostridia > Oscillospirales > Acutalibacteraceae > Fimenecus. Next base: position 7,490 of record DAVZHM010000018.1, read on the forward strand.
CGCTTTGCAGCAGGAATTCAAACTGTGCAACGCCTATGCCCGCCCCGACTGCAAAGATTGTTGGGCAAAACTGTATTGCAGCGGCGGCTGTGCGGCAAACGCCTACCACGCAACGGGCTCGATTACAGGCGTATATGCATACGGCTGTGAACTGTTTAAAAAGCGCATTGAATGCGCTGTGATGATGCCGGTTGCGGAAAGCCTTGCAAATGAATAGATTTAATATGCATTTTTATTTGCCGTACAATAAATTATGTTCATGATCGTAACCCGCTCGTCAACTATTCTCTTTCCTTTGTAAGTGCAGGCTTCGGCGTAAGTATTCAGTATTCCGGTGTTTTTGCAGATTCTGTTGCACAGACAAAGAATTTTTCTTTTCCCGATAAAGAAAGGATGGTAAACCTTGGATAAAAAAACGCTTGCGCTGTTACTGAGTTTGTTAGGGATTGCCTTACTATTGTTCGGCGGTATTGTCGCACAATTCGACCTTTATGGCACTTGGGTGGGTGTGCTGTTCGGCGTTTTCGGCGTGGCTGTCTGCATTGGGGCGTATCTGGACGCAAAATCCGATTCGGAAGAAGATAATCAGTGACTGAAACACGAAAAACGCTTCTGTCTGCACAGACAGGCGAAAGATAAAATCCCGTCCGTCAGGAAAATCGGGGAGAAAGGAATTTCTGCCGTTCGCATAGTTTTTTATGATTGTTTTGTGCGAACGGCGGCACAATGTAAATATGGTCGGTTTTTTATGCGTCTATATCGGGTTGTCCGTAATTGCAGCAGGGGTGACCTTTGCCCTTTCCTACCGTGAAACGCCGCAAAATAAATGCAAAGCATTGCTTTTGGGGGTCTATATTCTCACCATTGTCGGCGTGCTGTTTGCCACAGGAGTTTTGGAGGCAAAATACGGTTGGAACCGTTTGTACTCCACCTTGATTGCGGCGGCGGTGCTCGGCGGGCTGTATTTGGCCGACACACTCGGTACAAAAGCAAAGCAAAAGAAAAACTGAACTGCACATAAAAACAGACAGATTGCATTTTTGCAATCTGTCCATTTTTTATTATTTCTTATGTTCGTCCAACTTTTCAAACAGGAGTTGCAGCGCTTCTTTGTAGCGTTCCATGGAAAAATTCGGAAAAGTATTGCGTAATTTTACAAGGGGTGAGGATTTTTTACGCAACCGTTCCACCAAATGTGTCAACGGTGTGCTTCCTTTAATCCGTTCCGCAATCTCGTTCATATGCGCGTCGGTTTCGTCGATTTCCTTTTGCATATACTCGGTGATGGCACTTTGCATTTCTTTTAACATCTGCACGGTATTTTTCAGACTTGCAATGGTTGTGGTTAAATCCACCACGAACACCGTATACAACACGAAAAACAATCCCAAAAGCACCTGCTGCGGAATACGGTGCGTCAAGGAAATTACAAACGGCTGTAAACCCTTGACAATCAGCACCACGCCTGCGCCGAAAAACAGACTGTTTTGCAGGCAGATGCGCCCTTTGATATTAAACTTTTTCGTCGAGTAATCCCACCACGTTGCGTGGAACAGTTTTTCGAGCACAAAGTGCGTCACATATTCCAACACCGTGCACACAAGCATACCCACGAAGAACAGCACAAAGATATTTTCGATTTTTCCGTAAAACAGGAACATACACAAAAGCACGCCCACGCCGTAAATCGGGCACAGAGGTCCAAACAAAAAGCCGCGCTTCACCGCTTGCTTTTTGCGGACGGCATACAAAAGTGTTTCCATAATCCAGCCGCAAACGCTGTATAAAATAAACCAAAGAAAATATTCAGCGATGGTCACAAGTATTTCCACGATGTTTCAACTCCGTTTCAATTTCAGTTAAAATCGGCGCATACCGCTTTGACAGTCCGATTAAATCCTTTGTTGCACCGATTTTGTCCGCAAAAGTCAGTACAAATGCCTCTTTGGTTTTCGGCGGTTCCACAAACAAGGGAAACATATGGCTTAAAATCATATTTTTTTGCCGCTCTGTGAGCGCACCGAAATAGTGTTCCGCGTTTTTTACGGCGGTTTTGGGGTGATACCACACGTGGTACTCCCCATGCTTTTCCACATACCAATTATATAAGTAAAAATCGTGCAAAAGTGCCGCGCGCGTTGCCTCGGCGGTATGCAAATGCAAGGTGTTGCACAAGCGGTAAGTCAAAAACGATACATACACGCTGTGGTGAAAGGTGCTGACCGTTTTGTGGTGCGGATATTGCCGCATTTGCTGTACTGCATCACTGCAAAGCAAATCGCCCACGGCGTCGCAGTAACCGTAAATCAACTGCTTTTGTTTTTCAGAATTCATTTTGTTCGCTTCCAAAATCTCATTTCGCCGCTTCTGCGGCGGTAGAAAAACAGGGAAAGGCGGTTGTGCCACCTTCCCCCGTTTCCGTACTGTATTCTGTGCAGATTATTTATAGAACTGCATGGTTTGGTCAATCGGTTTTGCGCCCGAAATCTGCAAATCCAACAGCGCCGCATCGAAGAAATCGACTACGCCGTCGCCGTTCAAATCCGCCGCCGTACTGTAAATACCGCTGATAACCGATGCATCTGTAATGGATGCCGTTGCCATTTGGCGGTAATCCGCGCTGTCGATTTTCCCGTCGCCGTTCAAGTCGCCGTACAAAATCACGGTAACACTTTCATAAACCACGGAAGGGTCTTTTGCGGATACACACTGCACCACGCACCCTGTACCAATCGCATCGGAATCTGCCAAAATCGCATCGCCGCGCCGCACAACGATTTGTGATTTTTCATTTTGCAGTTCGGTTTTCAATTCCGAAACCGTTGTCTTTTCTGCATTCAAGCCCACAAGATACGATGTCGTGCCTGTACGGTCAACCGTAATCGTCGTAGTATCATCCTCGTTCGGCAAAATTTGCTTGATTTCGGTTTTTTCAAACCACACCTCGTATTCGGGAGAAACATAACTTTCCTTGCCCGCGCGATTGACGGCTTTGAATGTGTAAGTTGCTTTGGTGTCAGTATCCACCGTCAGCGTGTTGCCCGAAATCTTCTGCCAAGATGTGCCGTCGGAATAATAATAGGTAATGCCCGACAGGTAATTCGGCGCAGAAAGTGTAAAGGTAATTGGCTTGTCGGTCTGTACGCCGAGCGCACCGGAAACGCCTACTTGCAAAATCGGGGTTTCGTTGTTTTCCGCGAAATTATCAATCGTCAAAAGCACGGTTTTTGCTTTGCCGTTATTGCCCGTTACCGTCACGAGATAACTGCCGTTTTTGGAAACAGGGAACGAAGTTCTGCGGGTGTAGTCGCGGCCTTCCACCGTTACCGATTTTAAGCCTGAGGGCCCGACCACGGTTTCAAAATTCACCAAATATGCGGTGTCAGTCAACTCAGTTACCGACGGGGTTAAAATGATATTCGGCTCGGTGGTGTCAATCATCACGCGGTAATTGTCGGATGTGGTACTTTCCGTACCCGCACCGTTCACAGCCTTAAAGCAATAGATTGCATTGGTATCTTGCGTCAAATTCAATTCGGAACCGTCGAACTCATACCAACCCGTGCCGTCGGAGTAATAATAGGTAATGCCCGACAGGCTTTCTTCCTCGGTGGAGAAGTTGAACCGTGCACCCTCGGAAGTCCAACGCCCGAATGTGCCGTCAAACTCCACACGGATAACGGGTTTTTGGCGGTCGATTTGCACCACCTTAACCGTCACTTCGCTTTCAAGCCCTGCGTTGCTGACGGTTTTAAATTCGTAAATATGTCTGCCATCTTGCGTTGCGGTCAGCGTGTTGTCCGAAAGGACGGTCCATTCGCCGCCGTCCACACGGTAATAATACGCATAAATTCCCGAATACGCACTGCTTTCCAGCGAAAGCGTGACATTGTCCGCCGCCCAGGCGGAACTGATGTACGCCGCGCCGTTGTAAGTCGCCGTGATTTTCGCGGGTGCAGGTTTTGTGCCGTCCACCGTAAAGCCTTCGCTGTTTACAACCGCTGAAACATTGCCCGCGCCGTCTACCGCGCGTGTTTCGGCAAATCCTCTGAAATCGGGGGCTTTGGTCGGCTTGTTTTGTGCGTCATAGGCTGCCCAGGCGGAGTAAGTCTCCGTATCGGCATCGTACCAACGGTATTCGATTTTTGCAACGCCCGCCACTCCGGAATCCTCGGCGGTCACGGTCAATTCCGTTTCGGCATTGAAGAATTTGCCGTAGGTTAAGGTGTTAATGAGACGTGCGAAATCGCCCGTATTCTTGTGCTGAACCGAAACAGAAGTGACGGTCGGTGCAATTTTATCAATATTGTTGATTTCCACGGACTGTTCGTAAGAAAGGCCGTTGCCCGTTGTCACCTTGACGGTATATGTACCGTTTTCGGACACGGTAAACGCGCTGTGGTTATCGGTGATGTCCGTCCCGTTCAAAGTCACCGACTTTATACCCGAGGCGCCGTAAGTCAAGTTGTTCACCGCAACTGCGTAATCGCGGTTAATCAATGCCGTTGTGTCGGGTACAAGGGTGAAATTCGGTACAATATCGTCGCGTTGTACCGTAAACCCTGCGGTTTCGGCGCTTTCCACATTGACGGAATTCACCGCTTTGAAATAATAGGTTTCCTGTATGTTTTCGGAAACCGTCAGCGTATTTTCCGAAAGCGTCACCCATTCGGGATTGCTGTCTGTTCTGTACGAATAGGTCACGCCGTCCATCGGGTGCGTAGCAGACAGCGTAAAGGTGACATCATTCGGCGTCCAACCGCCCGCATAATCGCCTGTGTCCACCGTCACCACGGGAGTACCGTAAATAATGACGGGGAATGTTGCCGTTGCGGAAAGCCCTGCGTGTGTATAAGTTACGGGAATGTTCTGTTCCACATCCAAAAGCGTCGGGTCAAACGCATCGTCATCCACATGGTAATCGGTTACGGTTTCAGAAGCGGCATTGCTGTAATTTGCGGTAACCTCTAAGCCTGTGAGATCCAATTCGGTTTCGCCCTCGGAATAGATATAGCGCGGCGCAGTCAAGTCAATGCCCGTCACTTTTTTTGATTCCAACACAATCGGGAACACCCCGCGGTAAGCTTTGCCCGCGCGAACGACAGAGACCAAAATGTACTGTTCATTATCCAAAGTGCTTTGGTTGATTTCGGAAACGGTGTAATCCGTCACTTCTACGGAGAAATCCGAGGCTGCCCAATCGGTGACATCATAATACGCGGCAATATCTTCCTTATTGTAGTTGAGCACGACTTTTAACCCTGTAAGGTCAAGTTCGGTTTCGCCCTCGATGTAATTTTCCCGTGTCGGTGCAGTCAGGGTGATGCTGTCGGGTTCCAATTCGACAACTTCAATTTTTTTGACCTGTTCCACATAAGAGCCGTCGAGTTTCGACACACCCTCACGCCCGAACACATACAAGTCGGTTGTACCCGCGGAATTGCCCGATACAACGCCATTGTTGTCCACGGAAGCAATGCTGTTTTGCTGATTACCGCCGGTGCTGCTCCATTCGGAAACCCACGGGCGTGCGCCTGCATCGGTGGGAACGCCCCAATGGATATTTTTCGCATTGATGCGCGACGGCGAGAATGTCGCCGTATATGTCCGCGGGAAGTCTTTAATCACATAATCGCTGCCGTAAATGGAAGCGCTTGTTAAGGTGTTGACGCTGTTGCCGCGAATGGTGACCGTTACGCTTTTCGTAATGCCGCCGATGCTCGCAGAAATTGTTACTTTTTTGGTGTTGAATATGGTTAAACCGCCTGCGTCCACGCCGTATACAGCGCCCCGTTCATCGACCACGGCAATGCTCGGGTCAGAAGACGCCCAGACCACCGTTTCCAAAAGTGCGGGGTCATAATCGGCGGGGGCAATGTTTTCCACGCGCAAAGTTTCAATCGTGCCCTCGTAAATATCCGTATCGCCGCCGATGGTGAAATCGGTAATCGCGTTGCCCGCCGTGACGCTAATGGAAGTTGTAAGCACCGTTTCGCCCTGTGTAGCGCGTGCGTGAATGGTCATAATGCCGCTTTGCTTCGGCGTCAAAACACCTTCGGCACTCATGGTAGCCAAACTTGTATCGGCAGGGGTGTCCGCCGTTGCCCAAATGATTTCCTCGGTCAACGGGTCGGTAATGCCCCATTCCCGATATACAGAACTGCTGGTATTGAGACGGTCGGGCGTCACTTTGATTTCATAAGAAGAAGATGCATTATTCGGAATGACCGGCTCGCCGATGATTTCAATCCCCGAAATCACGGCGTTAATCAGGTTTCGGCTGACCGTAATGTCCACCGATTTGGAAACGCCGTCGATGGTGGCAGTAATGGTTGCGGTTTTGCTGAATTCAAACGTACCGCTGCCGCCGTCCAAGCCTGTCACCAAACCGCTTTGGTCTACCGCGGCAACCGTCGGGTCGGAACTCGTCCACACAAGGTCACCCGTATAGGCGCCTGCCGGTGTCAAATCGGTAATGGCAAGTTGCGTGGTCGCGCCTTCGTCTACTTTCAATGTACCGGTAATGTTAAAATTCTCCACAGGCAAATCTGCGGGGTCTACCACCGTAAAAGTGATTTTATCGGTAAATGCGGAATACAGCGCACTTTCGGGATTCAAGCGAACCGTCACCGTGCCCACCGAGGTAAAGGTCACAAGACCGTCGGAGGAAACGTTGGCGTGTTTGCCCGATTCCGTATCAAAAATCGTGCCGCCCATAGTCCACTTGATGCCCTGTTTTAAACGCACGGGTGTGCAGACGCCGTACAACTGCACCTGCGCACCGACGGCAACTGTTGTGGGCACACTGTTTTTGTTGGTGATATGTACCGCGGTCGGCGCAACATCTGCAATAACACTTTTGGTCACGACCACTTCAACAGTATCCGTGGCAAGCACAGAACCGTCCGCCGCGTGCAAGGTCGCGGTAATCCTCACATTCATATTGTCGAGTGCGTTTTTCAGGCTGTCCGCCAAGGTATCGCCCGCAATGGTGCGCACAATCAATACAATCATATCGTTGTTCATATCCTCAAGGTCAATGCCCAAGGACTCGCATTGCGATTGGATTTGGCTTTCAATCGCATCCGCCATCGCGTCGCCGACCAACGGCATAGAACGGATATTTTCATCAATCCATTGGTGAATGATAGCCGCTTTGGAATAATCGTAGCCCGTCACCTTACCGGTATCGTCCACACCGGCAAGCAGCGGCAGATTGCTTTCCCAAGTGACGTATGCCCCCTCAGGCACATCGCCCGCTGTGGTGTAGCCGAGCTGAATGGAACGGTATTCCTGAACTTCCAACCGTTCGGTGACTTCGGCGCCGTCTTTCGTTACGGTAACGGTTGCAGACGCCGCAAGCACCGTAAACCCCGGTAACAACGCTGTCAGCAACAATACCGCCGAAAGCAGCACGCTGAGAATTTGTTTCTGTGTTTTCTGCAAAGAGACCAACTCCTTAGACCATACTTACCGATTATATATATGCATATTATAACAAAGTCAAAAAACGAGTGCAAGGAAAAAAACAGAGAAAAAGGTCTGTTTATCTGCTTTTTGTTTGTTAAATTTGTCACAAAAGTACATTGCATTGTACTGCTTCGTGTTGTATAATAGCGGCGGAGTGGATGCATAATGACAGCAAAATTTGAAAAATATCAAAAAAAGACAAAATACGACTTGGCGCAACAAACCAAAGCGGAAAACTATCTCTTTTTAAACGAAAACTATTGTCAAAAAGGACAGACCGTGTTGTTTGGCGATTCTATTACCGAAATCTTCAACAACTACGAGCTGTTTTACGATTTCACGCAGAAAAGCGGGCAAGCCGTATACAATCGCGGCATCAGCGGCGACACGAGCGACCGTCTTTTGGAACGGCTCAAATCCAACGCTTTGAATATACAACCGAGAAATCTGGTTATTTTAATCGGCACAAACGATTTGGGGTTGGGATTGCCGCAGGAATTCACGGTGGAGAATATCCGTGAAATACTCCGTGTAACAACGCAAACCCGCCCGAATACCAACATCGTGTTACAGGCAATTTATCCCGTGAACCGCAAGTTGTCGCTCGCCGCCATGCAAATGGTCAGCAAACGCCGCAACGAGGACATTTTGGCGCTCAACACAGTCTTGCGCGAAGCGGCGTTGCAATACGGCGCGTTTTGGTTGGATTTAACCGATACCCTTGCCGACAAAAAAGGCAGACTTTCCAAAGAATATTGCTATGACGGGTTGCATTTGAACGCGCAAGGCTTTAAAATTGCCGCCGAGCAGATTATTCCGTGCCTGAAATAGTGCGCAAACTGTTGCATATTTTTACAAATTATAGTAGAATACTAAAGTTATGTTTTAATTTTTTACAGAAAAGGAATTAAATGTTATGTTGCAGTTTGAAGAATTGCGTTTGCGTCTTTTGGGGCACGAAAAGGCATTGAGAGACCTTAGTGAAGCTTTGGGGCTTCAAAAAATGAAAGAAGAAATCGCCGATTTGGAAGCACAGGCGGCGCAAGACGGGTTTTGGGACGATTTGAAGAATTCCCAAGCCGTATTAAAGCGCACAAGCGCCTTAAAAGCAAAGGTTTCGGCTTATGAAAAACTTTGCGGCGAGTATGATGACGCGCTTGTGATGATTGAACTTGCCAACGAGGAAGAAGATTTGGATTTGCTCCCCGAATGTGAGGAAAATGTTCAATCGGTGGAAGAAACGCTCGACACCATGATGTTGACCACTTTGCTTTCGGGCGAGTATGACAGCAAAAATGCCATTCTCACCTTCCACGCGGGCGCAGGCGGCACGGAAGCGCAGGATTGGGCGCAGATGCTGTTCCGTATGTATAACCGTTGGGGCGAGCGTCACGGCTACAAAGTCTCAACGCTCGATTACCTGGACGGCGACGAAGCGGGGTTGAAATCCGCAAGTATTCTGATTGAGGGTGAAAACGCCTACGGCTTCTTAAAGAGCGAAACGGGTATTCACCGCTTGGTGCGCGTTTCCCCGTTTGACTCGGAAGGTCGCCGCCACACCTCTTTTGCTTCGTTGGAAGTCATGCCCGAAATCGACGATACCATCGAAGTGGAAATCGCGCCAGAGGACATCAAAATGGACGTGTACCGTTCCAGCGGCGCGGGCGGGCAAAAGGTCAACAAAACCTCTTCCGCCGTGCGTTTGACGCATTTGCCGACGGGGATTGTCGTTTCTTGTCAGGTAGAACGCAGCCAGCACCAAAACCGCGAAGTTGCCATGCGTATGCTCAAATCCAAATTAGTCGAAATCAAAGAGCGTGAACACCTCGAAAAGATTTCCGACATCAAAGGTGACCAAAAAGAAATCGCGTGGGGCAGCCAAATTCGCTCCTATGTGTTTATGCCGTATCAGCTCGTTAAAGACCACAGAACCAATTTTGAATCGGGCAACATCAACAATGTGATGGACGGCGACTTAGACGGCTTCATTAACGCCTATTTGAAAATGGAATCGCAAAAGAAACTGGCACAAGGCTAAAACGAAAAAAGCACAAAAAAACTCCCTTTCGCTGTGTGAAAGGGAGTTTTCATATATACATTTACATTAAGCGGGATAAAACGCTTTGTGCACGGCGGCAACCGCACGGTCTGCGTCTTTCGCGTCAATCAACACCGAAATTTTGATTTCGCTTGTGGAAATCATATCAATGTTGATATCATGCTCATACAGCGCCTCGAACATTTTGGACGCCGTACCGGGGTGGGATTCCATACCTGCGCCGACCACCGAGATTTTGGCAACTTCCTTGTCGCAAACCACATTGCTTTCGTCAATATCGAAGGTATCAAGCACGGCTTTCACGGCTTCTTCGGCATTCTCTTTGGAAACGGTAAAGGTAATATCCTTGGTTTCGTCTCTGCCGACGGATTGCAGAATAATATCCACATTGATTTTCTTCTGTGCCAATTTTGCGAACAGTTTGAACGCCACACCGGGGTTGTTGGGGATTTTCTTTACTGAAATACGGGCAACATCGGTATCCTTAGTGACACCTCTGACAAGCATTTTTTCCATTTTTGCGACCTCCTTAACGATTGTGCCGGGTACTCTTTTTAAGCTGGAAAGCACTTCGACTTCCACATTATATTTCTTTGCCATTTCGACGGAACGGTTGTTGAGCACCTGCGCGCCGAGGGTGGCAAGTTCAAGCATTTCGTCGTAGGTGATTTCCTGTAATTTTTTCGCATTTTCCACCTTGCGCGGGTCAGCGGTAAACACGCCCTCCACATCGGTGAAAATCTGGCAACGGTCCGCGTGCATGGCCGCCGCAATCGCCACGGCGCTCGTATCCGAACCACCGCGCCCGAGGGTGGTCAAATCATCGTATTTGTTCAAGCCTTGGAAGCCCGCAACCACCACAATGTTGTGACGGTCGATTTCCGCACGCAAGCGGTCTGCCTTAATGGATTTGATGCGTGCCATACCGTAGGCGGAGCTTGTGTTGAAGCCTGCTTGCCAACCAAGCAGCGACACCACGGGGCAACCGAGTTTTTCAATCGCCATTGCCAAAAGTGAAATGGAAATCTGCTCGCCCGAAGTCAAAAGCATATCCATTTCGCGCTTGGAAGGCGTGGCGTTAATCTCGTGCGCCTTTTCAATCAAATCGTCGGTCGTATCGCCCTGTGCCGAAACCACCACGACAACATCGTTGCCGGCGCGGTACGTATCGGTGACGATTTTCGCGACATTCATCACTCTTTCGGCATTGGCAACCGAACTGCCGCCGAATTTCTGAACTATCAGTCCCATAAAAACCTCCAAAATCAGCAACATACAGCCGCCGAATGTTTATCTTAATAATCTGTCACACGAATGAGCGACTGCGGCACAATGCCCGCCGCACGCAAGGAATCGCAAAGCGATTTTTCCGTGCCCGTCCCCGTGACAAACGCCAATTCGTTTTCGGGCGCATTTCCGCGCGAAAGCACTTTTACATTGCCGAGTTTTTCGGCAATTGCAGAGAGCGCCTCAGCCTTATTTGCAACTTCAGCGCGGATATACAGCGCGGTTTCCAGCAATTCGTGGTCCACCACATAATTTTCCACGCTCTCGCCCCAACCGAAGGCTTTTTTGCGGTCCACGTGTTTTGCGCAGTCAATCACGTCAGCAACCACAGCGCTCGCGGTCGGCAATTTGCCGGCGCCTTTGCCGTAGAACACCACATCGCCTATCGCGTCACCGCGCACCAAAATGGCGTTGAACACATCGTTCACGGAAGCAAGCTGACTGCCGTTCATAACCACGGCAGGGCTGACCATTGCGGAAATTTTGTCGTCGGAGAGGCGTTTGGCTCTGCCCAACAGTTTAATCACGCCGCCGAAATCGCGGATATACTCCACATCGGCAAGGGTGATTTTGGTAATGCCCTCGGTGTAAACCGATTCGGGATACACATGTTTACCGAAGCACAAAGATGCCAAAATGCAAATTTTGCGGCACGCGTCATATCCCTCAATATCGGCAGTCGGGTCTTTTTCGGCATAGCCGTTGTCCTGTGCCAATTTGAGCGCGTCCTCAAAACGCATATTCTTGTCAATCATCATGGTCAAAATGAAGTTTGTGGTGCCGTTCAAAATGCCCGCGATTTCGTCGATTTCGTTTGCCGCAAGGCATTGGGTAATCGGGCGGATAATCGGAATACCGCCGCCGACGGACGCTTCAAACAGGAAGTTAACATTGTTTTCTTCTGCCAACTGCAAAAGTTCATATCCCTTTGCGGCAACCAATTCTTTGTTCGAGGTTACTACGCTTTTGCCCGCTTTCAAAAGAGAAGAAACGAACTCAAACGCAGGGTGCAAACCGCCCATGGTTTCCACAACGATTTTGACTTCCGCATCATTTAAAATAATGTTGAAATCCTTAATGAATTTATCGGCATTGGCATCTCCGGGAAAATCCCGCAAATCCAAAATATATTTCAAATCCAAAGCATCGCGCGTGCTGCGCTTAACAATGCTTGCGTGGTTTTTGTTCAAAACCTCAACGACGCCCGAACCGACGGTGCCGTATCCCATAACAGCTACATACATTTTCTCACATCCCAAATATAATGATACAGATAGCATTTTAACACACTTCCCGCGCAGAATAAAGAAAAATTTTCGATTTTTGCGCAAAAACGTGAATTTTCTATAAAACTTTCTATTATTGATTGAAACTTTCAAAAAAATCGTATAAAATGTATACATATTATGTGCGTTTCGGCACGTATTTTTCGGAGGCGAAGGAAATGGACAAAGTGCAAAAGCACAGAGCGTTCATTATCAACACGGTATATGCCGTTATTGTAATCGGATTGTTTTATTTGTGCATTAAATACGCGTTGGGCATCATTTGGCCCTTTGTTGTGGCATTGTTTATGGCAATGGTTTTACAGCGACCCGTCAATTTTTTAACACGCAAAACGCCCCTAAAACGCGGATTTGCCTCGGTATTGATGGTGTTGTTGTTTTTGGTGCTTGTAGGTTCATTGGTCGGGGTTATTCTCGTGCGCATCGCATTAGAACTCAAAGACTTTTTCTCCTATTTGCTGATGAAGTTGGAAGATGCGCCCGCCTTTGCCGCACAAATTATGGCTTGGCTTCAAAATGCCCTTGCATTCTTGCCTGATTCGTTGGAGCAATCCGTCATTGCCACCGCGGGTGATTTTGTCAATAAACTGTTGGGACTTGAAACCGAACTGAATACGGTGGAAACCGCCGCACAGGCACAGCAAGGCAGGTTTGATTTCTCGATGCTCTCCTCGCCTTTGGGTGCGGTTTGGGGCACCGCGAAACAAATTCCGATGTTTGCCGTGGGGCTATTGGTCTGCATTGTTTCGTGCTGCTTTATGACGTCGGATTACCGCAATTTGCGCGACGGGATTCTGCGACAGTTCAAACCCGACACGCAAACCGCGGTTGTGCGCACCAAACAAGTTACCTTTTCCACGCTCGGCAAAATGGGCAAAGCGTATTCTATTATAATCGGTATCACCTTCACGGAAATGGTGATTGGCTTATTTGTGCTGAAACTATTTAAAATTTATACAGGCGATTACATTTTCGCCATCGCGTTGGTGACGGCGATTGTCGATATTTTGCCTGTATTGGGCACGGGCACAATTCTGTTGCCGTGGGCAATTTGGTCTTTTTGCACAGGGAATATTTCCATGGGCATCGGGCTGTTGGTCATCTACGCTGTTATCGGCATTGTGCGGCAAATCGTGGAGCCGAAACTCGTTGCCGCACAGTTGGGATTGCCGCCGTACTTAACCCTTGCGGCCATGTTCATCGGCACGCAGCTGTTCGGCTTCGTGGGGTTGTTCTTACTGCCGATGACGCTGATGCTTTTAAAAGTGCTCAACGATGACGGCATTATTCACATTTTCAAAACCGCACCCGCAGAAGCCGTACAAAACAAGGCGGAGACCGACGCCGAAAACGAAAAGGAGTCCGATTGATGTTTGACCTGCACTGTCATTTGTTGTGGGATATAGACGACGGCGCTTCCTCTATGGAAAAAACCGTGCAAATGTGTGAAACCGCCGTAAAAAACGGCATTCCCGTGATTGCCGCAACACCGCATATGACGGATTTGCGCACGGTAGATGATTTTTTGTATGAGCGCAACCGAAAACTGACGGAATTAAACCGATTTTTACGCACGCAAAATATGCCGTTGCAGGTTTGCGGCGGAGCAGAAGTGTATTTGAATGAACTGATTTTTGAATCAGAGGAACTCGAAGACCTCACTTTAAACCGTTCGCGTTATCTTTTGTGCGAGTACAGTTTGCGCCCGTTTTCGCCCGACCGCGCGTTTTTGTTTGCCGAGGAGATTTTAGAGCGTTCGCTTGTGCCGATTATCGCGCACCCCGAGCGTTACCCCACCTTCCACGAATACCCCGACCTTGTGCCGGAGTTGCACCGTCTCGGCGCACGGTTTCAAATCAACGCCGACTCTCTGACGGGGCATCTCGGCGAAGAAGTCCGCGAATTTGCCACGGAACTGTTGGAAAGCGGGCTTGCGGATATCATTGCCACAGATGCGCACGGCGTCAACCACCGCAACAACGATTTCGAGGCGGCAAAAGCATTCTTCCCGTCCTCTTTAACGCCTTCCCTGTTACATTTTGCGACCGAAACCGCGCCGCTTTGCATTCTCAAAAATAAACCGCTACCGCACAATCCCCTTTTGCGCTGATGAATTTACAATCCGTTCACAGCGGTGCAGAAGTTTATTCACGGAATACGCATACAATACTTGGTAAGAATCGTACGGAGGTGCTGTGATGAACGGTTTTCGGGAAAAGTTTTTCCGATTTATGGAGGGGCGCTACGGCTTACGCGGTCTTTCCGACAATATGCAGTTTTTGTTGGTTGCCGTGTATTTTTTGGTGGCGCTTATCAATGTATTTGCCCGCACGCGTGTGCTCGGCATAATCGGCTCGCTTTTGCTTCTTTGTACGCTGTTTCGCGTGCTTTCCAAAAATATTCCCGCCCGCGAAAACGAAAACCGCATTGTAACGGCGTGGAAATACAAAATCCGGGACGCTTGGCGGTTTCGCACGGCAAACGCCCAACAGAGAAAAGAACAGCGCGCACAGGAAAAAGCACAGCGCGAAAAAGAAAAAGAACGCCGCAAAGACAAAGAACACATTTACCGCGAATGTCCCGCGTGCGGCGCTACGCTTCGCCTGCCGCGCAAAAAAGGAAAACATTCTGTGCTCTGCCCGCGGTGCGGCAACAAATTCGGTGTAGAATGTTAATACAACCGTGAAACCCTTACGCTCTGCCCTCGGCGGCAGGGCGTTTATATTTGCTTGACCAAACATACAATTTTTGGTATGATAGTTTGATAGGAAAATAAAAAAAGAGGGTGTCGGTTTGGAGCGCTTGCAACGCTTTTGTTTCGCGGGAATAAACGGTGTATTTGCCTTGTGGATGTTGACGGTCTGTCTGCTGATGGGGGTGAATATCGCTTCGTATTACTATAATGTGGTGAATTTTCGTCCGCTGTATTATTTGTTGTTCGCCGTGCTTGCGGCGGCGGTCACACTTTCAGGGATGGCGCTGTGTCGTAAAAGCGCGAAACTTTCCGCTTTTTTACGGGAAAACCCCGAAAAAATCATGCTTTGCAGTGTTCTGCTTTTATTCTGCGTGCAAGCGGCGTTTCTTTCGATTGCCTATGTGCCGCTTGGCTGGGATGTAACGGAAATCATTGAAATGGCTTCGGGGCAAAGCCTGTTTGGCAATTATTTTATTCGCTACCCCAATAATACGGTGATGACCGCCTGCTTCAAGGTGCTGTTTCAATTCACAAATAAATTCGGTATGGATTGTTGGCTTGCCGCAATCCTCTTGAGTGCGCTTGCGACGGATGTGGCTTTGGTTTTGATTTGCCGCACGGTGCAAAAGGTGTTTGGGCTCAAAGCATTTTATTTAACACTTTGGCTGTCGGTTCTGCTCTATGCCCTACACCCGACCGTTTCCACCCCATATTCGGACACTTTGGCAATGCCTTTTACCGCGGCATTTGTCTATTTCGGTGCCAAATTTATGCTTGCACACACAAGGCGGGAAAAATGCCGCTTTGGATTTATTTGCGGCTTTGTGCTGTATTTCGGGTACTGCATCAAACCGACGGTGATGATTGCCGGGATTGCATCGGTAATTTTGCTGTTTCTCTGCTTAAAAAAGCCGACCAAAGCACAATTTACTTCCGCCCTGCTTTGTATTCTGTTTTGTACGGGCGGGATTTTAACCGCTTGCACGCTGTCTACCGCGTCCAATACGGTGGTGTTCGGGCGTGTTCCCACCGAAGAAGAGCGCTACGAAAAAGAATTCCCGATGTCGCATTTTTTTATGATGGGGTTAAACGAGCGTTCCGATGCATATTACGGCTTTTTCCGCACAGATGTAAATACAACGGCATCCATTACCGGCAAAAATGAAAAAACCGAATTTCACAAATCCATCATTCGCGTCCGTCTTAAAAATATGGGTGCATCCGGATTTTTACAGCATTGTCTCAATAAAGCCGTTTGGGTTTCCACAGACGGCACATTCTATTACGGCGGCGAAGGCGAATTTCACAACGGCAACGAAAAAGCCGAAAGCGGTTTGCGCGGCGTTCTGCAAAATTATTTGTATACGGAAACGCCGTTTTACACGCAATTCCTTGCAAACGCAATGCAAGGCGTTTGGATGTTTGTTTCGGTCGGTGTGCTGCTCTCGTGTTTGCGGCGGCAAAAGTTCGCCACCGCACCGCAAAACAAACTTCGGTTCTTTTTGCAGCTGTCTTTGTTAGGACTCCTGCTGTTCTTAATGCTTTTTGAAGCGCGTTCGCGGTATCTGTTCTTATATCTCCCCTATTTCGCTGCGCTTGCCGCCGTCGGGTTCAGCCAAAAACGGTCAAAAACCCGAAAAAGAAAATCCCAAAAAGCAAAACCAATTTCCGAAAAAGAGTGATATTATGGCAAAAAGTATTCCGAAAACCAACGCGATGCGCATTTTGGAAAAAATGGGCATCGACTACCAAATGCACACCTATGACGCGGGCGACAAAATCGACGGCGTAAGCGTAGCCGAAAAATTGGGGCTTGACGCACGGCGCGTTTACAAAACGCTTGTCACCGTTGGGAAATCCAAAAATTATTTCGTGTTTGTCATCCCCGTTGCCGCAGAGTTGAATTTAAAAGCCGCGGCATCTGCCGTCGGTGAAAAAAGCGTGGAAATGATTCATGTCAAAGACATCAACGCCGTTACAGGCTATATTCGCGGTGGGTGCAGTCCCGTCGGTATGAAAAAGCAGTTCAAAACCGTATTGGACGAAAGCGCGAAATCGTTGGAGACCGTGGTGGTCAGCGGCGGAAAAATCGGATTTCAAATCGAACTTTCCCCTGCCGATTTGGCGAAAGCGGCAAATGCTGAATTTGCCGAAATTACATTTTAAAACCAATCAGAAAGCGGATATTCGGGTGTTTCCGAATATCCGCTGTTTCATTTTATAAACACTTTTTTAATGTAAAATAGAGTGCCAAAAACTCTGCTTCGGTCTCCCCCGGGGATTTGTCCGAAGTGAGCGTAATGTGCAAGGCGGGCGGTGTGCTAAACAATTCAGCACCGTGAAATGTTTTGAATTCGTGGTACAAAAGGCTGTCATCCGCCGCCTTAACGGCGTCACGTTCTGCATCGGTTGCCTCGGTGGCGGCGAATTTTTCATAAATCAGTTTTTGTAAATTGCGTTCAAACACCGTAAATTCGGGAATATGCCGTCGCAAGGGGCGCGTTAAATCGCCAATATAACTTTCCGCGCTGTCATGCAGAAGCGCCAACAACTGCACTTTTTCTGTAAAGCCTCTCGCCTTTACTTCTTTTGCGCAGTTGATGGAATGGCGCGCCACGGAATAGAACTCCCGAAAATGCCCGTTTGCACGCGTCAAATAAGACAGCGCGTGCGCAATATCCTCTATGCAAAGGTCCTCCGCTGTTGGTGCGGTCGGGTCAAAATTATGGTTTTGAAATGTAGAAATACAGCATTTGTCAATCATACAATCTGTGCTCCTGTTAGCGAATGATTTATATCTGTAAAGTGCTTTTGCTTTACTCTTTAAACTCAAACCGTTCGGCAATTTTTCTGTATTGCGCTGTCAAAACACTGTATTTTTGCCCCAAACGCACAGGTTCAAATACAAGTCCTTCGAGTTCCGAAGCGTGCCCCGCACGAATATCGCGTTGCATGGAAGTGGAAGCATCACCCGAAAGCGCGTCGAGAATGTCCAAATTAGTTTGCACAATGTCGATATCGAACGCGCACCCCATCGCCTTTGCCAAGGCTTCAATCTCGCGCATCAAATCCACAAACAGCGTGCGCGGCGCGCCCTCGACCTGAAACGCATGCGCATCGGCGTCAAAATACAGCCCTGCCGCCGCCATAGGCGACACATAGGCGTATTTTTTCAGCGTATCGCGCTGTACAAAATCCGAAAGCAACGGTTCAATGCCCGCGAAGTGCAAATCATCGGCAATCTGTGCCAAAATCGGGCGGTATTCCCCGCTTTGCCGCACGCCGAATACGATTTTGAAAATCTTCCCCTGCCGTGCCACGGTGCCCGCCGCCGGTTTGCTTGCGGCGATATACACACAGCCGTCCGTAACAAGTGCATGCGGCAATTCCTTTTGCAACCGTGCGCCCGTACCGTAAATGTTCAAAAGCGGTATCACCACGGTATTTTCCGTTGTAATCCGTTTTAAAAGCGGCAAAATACTTTGAAGTGAATACCCCTTTACCGATACAAAGATTACATCGGGCGTGCCGTGGTATTCCGCTTCGCAAAAGGCTTGCACGGGAGATACCGTTTCTGTTTTTGCACCGTATAAAATACGAATTCCGTTTTCTTTCAGCGCCGCCAAATTTTCGCCGCGCGCCACAATGTCCGTTTGAAATCCCGCTTTACTGAGTGCGGCGGCTACGCTCAACCCCACCGCGCCCGCGCCGACAATACAATACCGCATTGTGCCGCCTCCGTTCATTTCTTGATTTTCAATTTGATATTTTACCATAAAACACCGCAAAAGTGTACTTTTTTCTCATTTTTCCCCAAAAAAGGGAAAAAGTATGCTATAATAGAAAAAATATACATACACTGGAAGGACTGTTCGCTATTTCCGCAAAACAGAAGGAAATTTTGAAATTGATTTTCAAAATCGCGGTTGCTGCCGCGGTTTTTGTCAGTGTGCTTTTGAACTACAACACGCTGACCGAATTGGATATACGCGCACTTGCACAAAGCGCCGCCTCCCCCGCCGCCGCCATTGGCACGGTACTCGGCGTGTATGTATTAAAAGGGCTTGTGTTTGTGATTCCCGCTTCGTTATTCTATGTTTCGGTCGGCATGGTGTTCGAGCCGTTCACTGCCGTCGCGGTCAATCTCGCGGGGATTCTCTTAGAAGTCTTGGTCTCCTATATTTTCGGGTGGTTTTTGGGCGGAGATTACATCCGTAATCTTCTCCGAAAGAAAAAAGGCGGGCAAAAGATTTTAGAAATGCAGGAAAAGCGTTCGGGCGCGGCTTCGGTATTTGTGATGCGCTTACTGCCCGTGTTCCCGATTGATTTCGTCAGCCTGTTTTTAGGCGGCAGTAAATATCCGTTTGGACGGTACATCGTGCTGTCGCTTTTGGGCATTGCCCCGCGCGTGGTGCTGTTCACGATTTTGGGCGATACGATATATGACTATATTCCGATGCGCCTTATCTTCACACTGATTTTGATTTTCGTGCCCGTGGCGGCGGTGGGCATTTTGATTGCGGCGATTTTGAAACGCCGAAAAGAGAAAAAAATGCCGATGGAATCCGCAGAAAAGGAGAAAAACGATGCATGACGAAATGCGCGCGCTCACACGACGGTTTTTAGAACTCGCCGACCGCGCCGAAACGCGGCAAACTTTGGTATATTCGGATTTTTTGAATATGAACGAGCAAAGTGTTTTACAAACCATGCGCTTACGCACGCCGTTTGTGCTGTGGGGCGGGTACGCTTTGGCAGAGCGCAAAGTGGCCGTATTCGGCACGGCGGATAAAGAGGAAGCCGCCGCGTGTGCGCCGTTCAGCCTATTAAAAATTGCGCCCGCCGCCCCGAAATTTGCCGACCCCCTCACCCACCGTGATTTTCTCGGCAGTATTTTAGCGTTGGGACTGCGCCGCGAAATGGTGGGCGATATTTTGCCGGTGGACAACTGCGGCTATGTGTTTTGCCTGGACACGGTTGCCAATTTTCTTACGGACAATTTAGCCCGCGTGCGGCACACTACCGTGCGGATAAGTGAAGCCGACCGTCTGCCCGAAAGCCTTGCCGCCGAGCCGGAAACGCAATCGTTGGTGGTTGCCTCTCCGCGGTTGGACGCGCTGTTGGCGGCGGCGTTCCGCTTATCGCGAAGTGAAGCACAGCACCTGATTGCCGCCGAACGCGTATATGTAGACAGCCGCATTGTGACGCGGGCAGATATTGCTTTACAGGAAAACTGCATGGTTTCCTCGCGCGGATTCGGGCGGTTTCGCTATTGCGGGCTTGACCGTGAAACCAAAAAGGGCAAACTGCGCGTATCGGTACAAATCTACAAATAACCTCGAACGGGTTCGCACAAAAGGCATTCGCTTTGCAACTTGCGGTTTTCCGTGAAAAAATGTGGATTTTCCCTTGACAAACCGCGACAAGGCATATATAATAATCAAGCACTTAAATTGACGGCATGGTTTTGCGCGTGTCTCAAATCCGAATTTGCGCTGATAGCTCAGCTGGATAGAGCATCTGCCTTCTAAGCAGAGGGTCGGGGG
>DAVZHM010000019.1:0-23521 GCA_052273845.1 Candidatus Fimenecus sp.
ATTTCGGGACTTTCCCACGGTACCGATGTTTGGACGGGCAACGCACAGGAATTGATTAAAGACGGCACTTGCGATATTTCAGAGGTTATCGGTACGCGTGACAGCATTATGACCTACTTAATGCACAAAGGGCTCGATTCCAGCCTTGCGTTCCAAATTATGGAAAAAACGCGTAAGGGCATCGTGGCAAAAGTCGGTTTTCCCGAAGGCGCAGAAGAAGCCATGCGTGCTTGCAATGTGCCGCAATGGTATATGGACTCTTGCCGCAAAATCAAATACATGTTCCCCAAAGCCCACGCGGCGGCGTATGTTATCGCGGCGCTTCGTTTGGGTTGGTATAAAATCTACCGTCCGCTTGAATATTACACGGCGTTTCTCACCGTGCGCGGCGGCGATTTGGATGCCGAAGCGGTTGTAAAAGGGCACGATGTTGTGCGCACGCGGTTGGATTTGCTCAACAACAAAATCAAAGATAAATCCGCCACCGCCAAAGAAAAAGAACAGTTTACCGCCATGCAGGTCGTCAACGAAATGATGGCGCGCGGCGTAGAACTTTTGGGCGTGGATGTTTACAAATCCAAAGCCACGGCGTATACGATTGAGGACGGCAAAATCCGTCTGCCGTTCTCTGCGCTGTCGGGCATCGGCGACTCTGCGGCGTATCCGCTTGAAGCGGCGCGCAATGACGGCGAAGGCGCATTTTTGTCGGTGGACGATTTCGCACGCCGCGCCAAGGCAGGCAAAAGCATTGTGGAACTGCTCGACGCGTGCGGCGCGTTCGGCAATATGCCGAAAACGGCGCAGATTTCGTTGTTTGGCTAAATGGATTCTGCTCTCCGCATGGGAATGTGCATTTTGCGGTAAGTAAACTGTAAAACGCACACAAAATCCGTCATAATGCGCGGTTGACAAGACTGCTTCATCGTGTTATCATAGTAGCACGCTAAAGCGGCGTAGAAAGGGCAACCTCAAACGGGAGCGCCTTTGCCGCGCACCGAAATTGCAATGTACTTCCGAAAGGATTTCTTTTATGAAAAATTATGCAAAACTGACCCCCGAGGGGACAAGAGATTATTTGTTTGAAGAAAGTGATGCCCGCCGTGCGGTGGAGCGTCAACTTTCCGATTTGTTCAAAGCGCGTGGGTACCGCCGTGTGATGACGCCGACTTTTGAGTTTTTCGATGTGTTCAACCGCGAAAGCGCGGGTGCACTTCCCGAAACGCTCTATTCCGTGACCGACGCATACGGCAGACTGTTGGTATTGCGCCCCGATTCAACATTGCCCATTGCCCGTGTGGCGGCAACGCGTTTGCAGGGGGCGTCTTTGCCGATCCGCCTTTATTACAACCAAAATGTGTTCACGCGCCGTCCGCGCCTTTCGGGGCACAATGACGAAAACGCCCAAAGCGGTATAGAACTCATCGGCGCAAAAGGCTTGCGCGCGGATTTGGAAGTTATCACCATGGCGATTGAAGCGCTCGAAACCTGCGGCGCGCCCGATTATAAAATTGAAATCGGTCACGCGGGGTATTTCAAATCTCTGTGCGCCGCTTTGGAGTGCGATGAGGACACCGTCGGCGAGATTTTCGACTGCATGGAGCAGAAAAACTATGTTGCACTCGATACGGTGCTTACGCGCATCGGCAAAAATCCGATTACCGATGCTTTGCGCAATTTGCCGAAGATGTTCGGCGGGGCAGAGGTACTTTCCGATGCCGCCGCGGTTTGTGACAGTCCGCAGGCGCACAAAGCGCTTTCGTATTTGCAAACGCTGTATGAACGGCTTGAAAAAGCGGGTTTGAGCGAAAAAATCATTTTGGATTTGAGTTTGGTGCATCGCAGCAACTATTATACAGGCATCATTTTCCGCGGTTACACCGAGGGCAGCGGCGTTACGGTGCTTTCGGGCGGCAGATATGATTCGTTGATTCACGAATTCGGCGCGGATTTGCCTGCTACGGGATTCGGCTTGAATATTGACGATTTGGCGCGCGCCAAACTTTCCCGCGGGGAAGTGCCCGCGCCGCAGGCACCCGAATATTCGGTGTTCGGCGAAGACGGATTTGAAACCGAAGCGTTGCGTCTGCAAACGGAACTTGTAAAGAACGGTAAAACCTGTGAACACAGCGTTTGCACCGATTTTGACGCGGCGAAAAAATATGCCGCCGCGCACGGGATTGCCAAAATTCTTAAAATCGGCAAAAACGGCAAAGAGGAGGTTGTTTTATGAGAAAACTGCGTATTGCGCTTACAAAAGGCAGACTTGAAAAGCAAACCGTAGACCTCTTTCGCAAAATGGGATTGGATTGCACCGAACTTGAAAATAAGGGCAGACGCTTGATTTTGCCGGTGGGTGAAAGTTATGAAGCCGTGCTTGCCAAGGCGGCGGATGTCATCGCCTATGTGGAGCATGGTGTTTGCGACATCGGCATTGTCGGGAAAGACACCATTGTCGAAAACGGCAAAAGTTTTTACGAAGTCTGTGATTTAGGGCTTGGCAAATGTCATTTTTGTTTGGCAGGCAAAGCCGGCGGCGATTTTTACAGCGGCTACAATGTCAAACGCATTGCCACCAAATATCCCAATGTCACCAAAGCCTTTTTTGAGGGCAAAGGGATGGATGTGAAAATCATCAAAATCGAAGGCTCGGTAGAGTTAGCCCCTCTGCTCGATTTGTCCGATGCGATTGTCGATATTGTGGAAACAGGCACAACCTTAAAAGAAAACGGGTTGGAAGTTTATGAAAAAATTATGCCGATTTCGGCGCGTGTGATTGTCAACACCGCGAGCATGAAACTGCGCCGTGCGGAAATTGACTTATTTTTACAGGAAATTGAAAAAGCAAAGCAGGAGGCAAAATTATGATTCAAATTGCCCGTGCGGACGGCGTGTCCGAACGCAACCTCATTGAACAGTTAAAACAGAGAAGCGGCGAAATTGACCGCACCGTTACCGCGGCGGTCAGCGAAATTTTAAATAATGTGAAACAGTACGGCGATACTTCCGTGCGCGAATACACGATGAAATTTGACGGCTCCGTGCCTGAACAGGCAGAAGTCCCCAAAGAAATGCTGGAAGAAGCGATCAAACAGTGCGACAGCGATTTTATTTACGCGCTTTATAAAGCGGCGGAAAATATCCGCGATTTTCACAACCGTCAAAAACAGCAAAGTTGGCTTGAGCCGAAAGAAAACGGCGTTATTTTGGGGCAGAGAATTCGAGGCCTTCACCGCGTCGGGATTTATGTACCCGGCGGCACGGCGGCATATCCGTCCAGCGTATTGATGAACGCCATTCCCGCCAAAATCGCGGGCGTGGAAGAAATCGTGATGGTCACGCCGCCGCGAAAAGACGGCACGGCAAATCCCGACATTTTGGCGGCAGCAAAAATCGCAGGGGTCGACAGAGTGTTCTTAATGGGCGGGGCGCAAGCCGTTGCGGCGCTTGCTTACGGCACCGAAACCGTCCCGAAGGTCGATAAAATCGTAGGACCCGGCAATATTTATGTTGCCACCGCAAAAAAACTGTTGTACGGCACGGTCGATATTGATATGATTGCAGGTCCGTCCGAAATTTTGATTGTCGCCGATGAAACCGCCAATCCGAAATTCTTGGCGGCAGACTTGATGAGCCAGGCGGAGCACGACAAAATGGCGAGCGCCATTCTTTTGACCACGAGTTATACGGTTGCCAACAAAACCGCCGAGGAATTGGAACGCCAAATGCAAACCCTGTCGCGCAAAGAGATTATCGCAGAATCGCTTGACAATTTCGGCGCGATCATTGTGTGCAAAGATTTGGACGAGGCTGTGGATTTCGCCAACGAATTGGCGCCCGAGCATTTGGAAATGGCGGTCAAAAATCCGCTTGAGTACATCGGCAGAATTGACAACGCAGGCAGTGTGTTCTTGGGGCATTTTTCACCTGAACCATTGGGCGATTATTACGCAGGTCCTAACCATGTGTTGCCCACAAGCGGCACGGCGCGGTTTTTCTCTCCGCTTTCTGTTGACAGTTTCGTGAAAAAATCCAGTTTTATTTACTATACCGAAGATGCGCTTCGTGCGGCGAAAGATGATATCGTCGTCCTTGCCGATACTGAGGGCTTAACCGCGCACGCAAATTCTATTAAGGTTAGATTTTAAAGGAAGTACCCGTATTTATGTTTGAACTCAACGAAAAAATTAAAAATTTAACACCGTATGACCCCATTGAAGGGCGGTATCCCATTCGCTTGGATGCTAATGAATCGTTCATTACGCTCTCCAAAGAAATGAAAGCGGAAATTGCCGAGGAGATTGTCAATATCCATTTTAACCGTTACCCCGACCCCTACGCCAATGCGGTGCGCGAGGGTTTCGCGCAGTTTTTCAATGTGCCGAAAGAATGTGTGATGGCGGGCAGCGGTTCCGATGAAGTCATTTCGGTGCTGATGAACGCGTTTTTGCAAAAAGGCGACACGGTTTTAACGCTTGCCCCCGATTTTTCGATGTATGCATTTTATTCGTCGGTGGTGGAATGTAAGGTCGTGACGGTTCAAAAAAACGCGGATTATACGATTGATGCAGACAAAGTAATCGAGACAGCAAACCGCGAAAATGCGCGGCTTGTGGTATTTTCCAACCCGTGCAATCCGACAGGGCGCGTGCTCCCGAAAGAAGAAGTGCGGCGGCTGATTACGTCTGTGCAATCGTTGGTGGTGCTTGACGAAGCGTATATGGATTTCTCCGACCAAAGTTTGCTTTCCGAGTTCGCACAGTATGATAATCTGATTATCTTAAAAACCTGCTCCAAAGCGGCAGGTATGGCGGCCATGCGTTTGGGCTTCGCCGTCGGGCAGGAACGGCTCATCAATGTGTTGCAGGCGGTTAAATCCCCCTACAACTTAAATACCATGACACAAACCGTGGGCGCAATTCTGTTTTCGCATCCCGAGGTCATTCGTGCCGATATTCAGCGAATTGTGGAATCGCGCGATGAACTGTACGCAGCGTTTTTAAAAATCGAAGCGGAATTTCCGAATGCGTTTCACCCGATTCAACCCGACGCGAATTTTGTTTATGTAGAATGTGCCGATGCGGCGGGGATTTTTGAATTCTTGAAAGAAAAAGGCATTGTGGTGCGCAAAATGGGCGACTGTTTGCGCGTGAGTGCCGGCAGAAATTATGAAAACGACGCGGTGGTGGAAAACATCACATTGTATTTGAGAGGAGCAAGCGTATGAGAACGGCAAAGGTTACGCGCACATCCTGTGAAACCGATATTTCGGTGCAGTTGAATTTGGACGGCGGTGCGGTTTCGGTGCAAACGGGTATCGGCTTTTTTGACCATATGCTGACGGCATTCGCCGTGCACGGCGGCTTCGGCTTGGAACTGACTTGCAAAGGGGATTTAGAGGTCGATTGCCACCACTCCATAGAGGATACGGGCATCGTTTTGGGGCAGGCGTTTAACGAAGCGCTCGGCGACAAATCGGGCATTGCGCGCTACGGCAGTTTTTTTGTGCCGATGGACGAATCCCTCGGTTTTTGTGCGGTGGATGTAAGCGGACGGCCGTTTTTGGTGTTTGACGCCGTGTTCCCCGAAGAACGCGTTGGCGGATTTGACACTTGTATGGGTGCGGAGTTTTTCCGCGCGTTGGCATTCCACGCGGGGGTTACCTTGCATTTGCGCGCCCCTTACGGCGAAAATTCCCACCATATGTTGGAAGCGCTCTTTAAAGCGGCGGGGCATGCTATGCAAATCGCCTGTGCGAAAACCGCCGACGGCGCGGTGCTTTCCACAAAAGGCGTGTTGGATTAAAAATAGAATTTACGGAGTAGAAGTATGCTGATTTTTCCTGCGATTGATATTAAGGGCGGCGCTTGCGTGCGCCTTTATAAAGGCGATATGGATTCTGCCGAACAAGTGGCGGACAGTTACCTCGACACCGCTGCGGCTTTTAAAGCGGCAGGCGCTTGTTGGATTCATATGGTCGATTTGGACGGCGCGTGCGCGGGTGCGCGGCAAAATACGCACATTTTCACAGAGGTCGCAACCCATTCGGGGCTGAAAGTCGAAGTCGGGGGCGGGATTCGTTCTATGGACGATGTGGAATATTACCTGTCGCGTGGGATTTCGCGCGTGGTACTCGGCTCGGCGGCGGTGAAAAATCCAGCCTTGGTGGAAGAAGCCTGCCGCAAATACGGCGAAAAAATCGCCGTCGGCATAGATGCGCGAAACGGCTTTGTGGCAACCGAAGGTTGGGTAGAAACGGGCACGGTCGATTACCTCACGCTCGCAAAAAAAATGGAGCAGGCGGGTGTCGGCACGCTGATTTTCACCGATATTGACCGCGACGGTATGCTTTCGGGGCCCAATCTTGAACAGTTGGATGCACTCAACCGCGCGGTTTCGTGCGATGTGGTGGCAAGCGGCGGCATTAAGGACATCGGCGACATTCGCGCGCTGTCGGATTTAGGATTGTACGGCGCGATTTGCGGCCGTTCCATTTACAAAGGCACGCTAGATTTAAAAGAAGCGATAGCACTTTCCAAAGTGTGAAAAATACAATGAAAGGAACGGTACTGCGTATAACAAACTGTTTTTTTACGGCTTTTTGTGCGAATGTTGTATCGTTTGGCGAATAAAATGGAGTTAGACAAATTTTTTAAAAAATCCGAGTTGATTCCCGCCATTGTGCAGGAGGCAGGTACCGGCGAAGTGCTGATGCTCGCCTATATGAACCGCGAATCTTTGCAAAAAACGCTGGAAACGGGGTACACCTGGTTTTTCAGCCGTTCGCGGCAAAAACTTTGGAACAAAGGCGAAACCTCGGGGCATAAACAGCGCGTGCTTTCTGTAAAAGGCGATTGCGACGATGACACGCTGCTTGTAACGGTCGAGCAAACGGGCCCTGCCTGCCATACGGGCAGTCACAGTTGCTTTTTTAATACAATTATGGAGGAAAAATCAAAATGAACGATGTATTAGACGAACTGTACGCCGTGGCGCTCGAACGCCGCGCAAATCCGCAGGAGGGTTCTTATACCTGCTATTTATTTGAGCAGGGTTTGGATAAAATCCTTAAAAAAGTCGGCGAGGAAAGCGCCGAAACCATCATCGCCGCAAAAAACGGTGTGAAAGCGGACACCGTAGGCGAAATTTCCGATTTGCTGTTTCACTTGGTTGTGATGATGGCAAACGAAGGAATTACCCCTGAGGAAGTAAAGGCGGAACTTGCACGCCGCCACCAAAAGCAGGGCAATTTAAAGACCTTCCACAAGGTCGATAAAAATACATAACAGGGGGGATTTTCTATGTGGATTCTGTGGACGATTTTGGGGCTTTTGGGCGCGTTTATCGTGATAACGCTTATCCGTGCCGCGTTTTGGACACCTAAACAAACTGATTTTGCACCGTTGCCCGACGAAACGGTTGATGTGGATAAATACCGCAAAGATTTAAGCGACGCCATTAAAATCAAAACGATTTCCAATGTGGACGTCGACAAAGTGGATTGGAACGAATTTAAGCGTTTGCACGCGCTGTTTGAAGAGCGTTTTCCGCTTGTATATAAGAACCTCAAATGCGAGGCGATTTCGCTTGCAAGTTTGCTGTTTACTTGGAAAGGGAAAAATCCCGATTTGGAACCGATTGCGTTGTTGGGGCATCAGGACGTTGTACCCGTTGCCGAGGGCACCGAGGGCGATTGGACACATCCCGCGTTTGACGGCGTAGATGACGGCGAATTTGTTTGGGGGCGCGGCGCGCTCGATATGAAAAACCACCTCATCGCTGTTTTGGAAAGCGTGGAATCGTTGCTTGCGGAAGGCTTTCAGCCGGAACGCACGGTCTACCTTTGCTTCGGGCACGATGAAGAAATCGTTGCTGCGCCCACTTCGGGTGCGGGAAGCATTGCCGATACATTAAAAAGCCGCGGCGTGCATTTGGACAGCGTCATTGACGAAGGCGGCGCGATTCTTGATTTGAATGTCGGTAACATTCTCAATAAAAAATTGGCGGGCGTGGGCATTGCCGAAAAAGGGTATGCAGATTACCGCGTTTCGGTTGCCGCAAAAGGCGGGCATTCCTCGCAGCCGCCGGCGCATACCGCACTTGGTGATTTGGCAGATATTATCAAGGATATTGAAGGGCATCAGTTCAAAGCCAAAATGCCCGAATTCGTTTACGACCTGTTTACAAAAATCGGGAAAAATGTCAGTTACCCCGCACGCATCGCGACTTGCAATCTGTGGCTTTTGAAACCGCTGATTTTGGCAATTATGAAGAAGATTCCGCCGGCGGCTTCGCTGATTCACACCACCACCGCCGTCACAATGGCACAGGGCAGCCCTGCGGCGAATGTGTTGCCGCAAAAAGCATCGGTGACGGTGAACTTCCGTATGATGCCCGGTGTGACCGTGAAAAATGTTGAGGAACATATTCGCGCGAGCGTGCGCAACAAAGAGATTGAGGTCGAGTATTTGAAAGGCAAGGAAGCGTCCAAAGTTTCTCCGACGGACAGCCGTTCCTTTAAAATTTTAGAGGACATCTGCACGCGCACCGACCCCGATATGATTGTTGCGCCGTACCTTGTTATGGGCGGCACGGACGCATATCACTATGAAGAAGTTTGCGATAACATTTATCGCTTTGCGCCGTTTGTGATGGATACAAAATTGCTGTTGACCACCCACGGTACCGATGAGCGAATTCCGATTGCCTGCATGGGCGATGCGCTCAAATTCTTCAAACGCTACATTCGTATGATGTCTGCGGAATAAAAACACAAACATAATTGAAACGCCCCCCGAACCAAATTGCTTGGTTCGGGGGGCGTTCGTTTGTTTAAGGGAAAGAGAGTCGAACCCGATATGGTTTAAAACGGTATCTTTTCGCTGAAACTGCGTTAAAAATCTACTCTCTTTACCTTATGTTTTTTTCATTTTCATCGAAATATCAAGTGCCTTTACGGAATGGGTGAGTGCGCCGAGCGAAATAATATCCACGCCCGTTTTTGCAACTTCTGCAATCGTTTCCAAAGTGATGCCGCCCGAAGCTTCGGCTTTCGCGCGCCCGTCAATGATTGTGACGGCTTCGCGCATCATCTCGTTCGACATATTGTCGAGCATAATAATATCCGCGCCCGCCGCCAAAGCCTCGCGCACTTCCGTAAGGTTGCGCGTTTCCACTTCGATTTTTACCATATGCCCCAATTTGCCGCGCAAAAGTTGCACAGCGTTTTCAATTCCGCCCGAAGCGTCAATGTGGTTGTCTTTGAGCATTGCGCCGTCCGACAAATTGAAACGGTGATTTTTGCCACCTCCGCAGGTGACGGCATATTTTTGCAAAGCACGCAGCCCCGGCAGGGTTTTGCGTGTGTCGGTGATTTGCGCCGAAGTGCCTTTTACAAGTTCCGCCGCCGCGGCAGTCGCCGTTGCAATGCCCGACATATGTTGTAACAGGTTGAGCGCGGTGCGCTCGCCTTTTAAAAGCAAAACGGTTTTGCCCGAAAATTCGGCAATCAAATCGCCCTTTTGAATTTTGTCGCCGTCTTGCTTGTATGTTTTGACCGTGAATGTGTCGTCAAGCAACGCAAATGTGCGCAATGCGACAGAAAGTCCGCACAGCACGCCGTCCGCCTTGGCAACAAAATACGCTTTGTCGCGTTGGGTGTCGGGAATTAAATAATCCGATGCGACATCCACATAGTTAATATCCTCTTTGAGCGCGTTTAAAATGATTTCGTCTACATAAAATTGCGGCAGATTCATCCTTCATCAACCTCTTTCAAAATGATATGCGCGACCGTAGCAAGGCTCAGCGCCTCGCAGTAGTCCGGGGTTATGGCAAACTTGCCGGTTTGTAAGCGTTTTAAAATCGCGTCCACTCGCTTTAAGCCTGTACGCACCGCGCCGGGGTCTGGAATGACGAAATACGCGCGTTGCATAATCGAACGGATTTCGGTGCGCAACCCTTTGGGAAGCGGCGCGCCCGAAATATCCAAAGTCTGTTCGGTTTCAGTAACATGGGCAAAGCCCGCATTTACACAGCGGGTAATATCCTCGGCGGCGCGTCTGCCGAACACCAACGCTTCCAACAGGGAGTTGGATGCCAAACGGTTTTTGCCATGCACGCCTGTGCAGGAACATTCTCCGACTGCGTACAGACGCGCAATGCTTGTCCGTGCGTCCAAATCCACGCCGATGCCGCCCATCAAATAATGCTGACAGGGGAATACGGGAATTAAATCGGTGGTAATATCCACCCCATGCTTTTTACAGCCCTCGTAAATGCCGGGGAAACGGTTCAATAAATAGTCGCGGTCGCGGTGGGTGATATCCAAATAAAATGCATTGCTACCCGTTTTGCGGCTTTCCATAATGATGCATTTGGAAACTACATCACGCGGCGCCAACTCCAAGCGTTGGTCATAGCGGTGCATAAAGCGTTCTTTTTTGCAGTTTAAAAGATACGCACCCTCGCCGCGAACGGCTTCGCTGATTAAAAATTGCTCACGGTCCGCCCCGTTAAAGGCGGTGGGGTGAAATTGCACATAACTCAAATGCTTAATTGTCGCGCCGAGTTCATAAGCCAAACGAATGCCGTCGCCCGTTGCCACAGCGGGATTGGTGGTGTATTTATACACTCTGCCGATGCCGCCCGTTGCCAAAACGCAGTAATCGCAGAATACGCTGTGCGCCTCGCCGTTCACCAATACTTCGGCGCAAAAGCCACTTTTTACCTTTTTGAGCGCATACACCATTGCGTTTTGTACTTGCGTAATGTTTTTGCGTTTGTGAATTTCCACAAGCAATTTGTTGACGATTTCCGCGCCCGTTGTGTCTTTGTGGTGCACAATGCGGCGGCGGCAATGCCCGCCTTCCAGCGTTTTTTGAATACTGCCGTCGGGATTTTTGTCGAATTCCACGCCGTAATTCATAATTTTCCGCACATCGTCGGGGCCTTCTTCCACAAGCACCCGAACGGCGTCCTCGTCATTTTCGTGTTGACCTGCAATCATCGTATCCTCAAAATGCAAATCAAAACTGTCATTTTCAAAACTCAACACAGCCGCAACGCCGCCTTGTGCCAAGGAACTGTTGCAAAGGGTGTCCTCTTTTTTTGACAGCATCAAAACCGAGAGATTCTCGGGGAGCGACAGCGCGGTGTAAAGCCCGCCGAGCCCTGTGCCGACAATTAAAACATCGTATTTCTTTTCCATAATATCACGACCGATAAATTTAGTTTTCCTGTAATTTGTGAATCATAATTTTTGCTGCTTTGTAAATGTCACCACAGCCCAAAGTCAGCACCAAATCGCCCGACTTTGCGTTTTGCAGCACATAATCTGCCACTTCGTCGAAAGTGTTAAACCAAACCGAACCGGGGATTTTCTCGGCGAGTTGCGATGTATAAACACTGTAGGTGTTTACTTCGCGCGAACCCATAATTTCGGTTAAAACACAGCGGTCGGGGATTTGCAGCACTTCTGCGAAATCGTCCATCAGCATATACGTGCGCGAGAAGGTAAACGGCTGGAACACTGCCCAAACGGTATTATATCCCATTTTCATAGCCGCTTCCAAAGTGACGCGCAATTCCGCGGGATGGTGGGCGTAATCATCTGCAAAGGTAATACCCTTGTATTCCCCTAAATTTTCAAAGCGTCTGCCCGCACCGCCGAAGGATTCCAGTCCTTGTTTGCATGCGTCAAACGAAGCGCCCGCGTGCATACTTGCCGCGATAGCCGCCAACGCGTTCAAAATGTTGTGCTTGCCGGGGACATTCAACTGAATATGCCCCAAAGTTTCACCCTTGTAAACCACATCAAACGCATAATATGCACCGCGAATATCCGTAATATTCGTCGGAGAATACGCGTTTTTCGCGTCAAATCCGAAGGTGATTTTCGTTTTGCCGTCCACGCCGTGAAGCGCTTTTAATGTGTTTTCATCGTCGCCGTTGTAAATCACGGCGTCGGTTGCCATTTCGGCAAATTTATGGAAACTCAAAATCAGATTATCAAGCGTTTTAAAGTAGTCCAAATGGTCCTCGTCAATGTTGAGAATCACCGCCACCGCGGGGGAGAGTTCCAAAAAAGTATCGACAAATTCGCATGCTTCGCACACGAAATTCTCGCTTTTGCCGACGCGCCCGTTTGCGCCGATGAGCGGCAGTTTGCCGCCGATGACCGCCGACGGGTCCAAATCGGCTTTGAGCAAAATTTGCGTGGTCATGGAAGTGACGGTGGTTTTGCCGTGCGTACCGCAAACGCCGATGCAGTTTTTATACATTCTCGAAATTGCGCCGAACAGTTTTGCGCGTTCAAAGGTCGGAATACCGCTTTCTTTCGCGGCAACAAGCTCGGGATTGTCTTTTAAAAGCGCGGCGGTATAGACCACCATTTCGGCGCCCTCGATGTTTTCCGCTTTTTGCCCCATTGTAACGGGAATGCCCAACGCACGAATGCGTGCGAGCGTATCGCTTTCATTGTTGTCGGAGCCGGAAAGTTGATAACCTTCGCTGTGCAGAATCTCCGCAAGCGGGCACATACCGCTGCCGCCGATTCCGATGAAATGAATCCGTTTGACCTGCTTTAACAGGGTATCTATATCTTGCATACTGAAGAGTCCTTCCTTATAAAGTGACATATATATCCTTATTATATTGCAAACCGAAAAAAATTTAAACCCCTAAACGCATTTTTATCACAAGAATTTACACAAAAACATAATATAGTTTAGAAATCGAAAAGGGGGCGTCACCTTGCAAAGCGTGATTCTCATCGGCGGTGACCGTCGCACACAGTATCTTGACCGATATTTTCAGGAACGAAAATTCCATACATATTGCTTTGGCGTGTATGCCCCGATAGATTTTGAGGCACTTAAAAACGCGTTGCAAGTGCAATATGTCCCGTTGATTTTGCCGCTGCCGGTGTCCAAAGACGGGGAAACCGTGACTTGCCCGCTTGTAGGGGAAAGTCTGCCGTTCGATGTCTTATTGCAGTTTACCGCCGAACACACGGTCTACGGCGGTTTAATACCTGAAAAACTCACGGAACTGTGCCTCCGAAAAGGCATTCGGGCGGTAGAGTATTACGATGAAGGCGTGATTTTGAAAAACGCGGCGCTGACCGCTGTGGGCGCGTTGGAAGTCTTACGCGAACACGGCGTGGATTTGGGGAAAAAGCCGAATATTGCCGTAACGGGCTTTGGCAGAGTGGCGCGGGCGATTGCGCGGGAACTTCTGTCGGCGGGTGTTGTCCCCACAGTGGCGGCGCGCAGTATCGAAGCGCGGTTCGAGGCGGGGAAAATGGGGTGTAAGGTGATTTCACTTTACAGCCTTCGGGCAAATGCGTCATCTTTTGATGTGTTGGTCAACACCGTCCCTGCACCGCTGTTTTCCGCGCAGGAACTTGCTTTAACCAAGCCGACGGTTTGTATTGTCGATGTGGCGTCGGCGCCGTTCGGGGTGGATTTTGACGCCGCGCGCACACTTGGGAAAAAGGCTGTAAAGGCGCAATCCTTGCCGGGGAAATACACCCCGCAGGCGGCAGCGGAGGTCATCGGAGAAAAATTACTCGGACTGATTTCAGAATAAGGGAGGGATTTTATGTCCCAAATTACTGTGGATTTTGCTATGTGCGGGTCATTTTGTACCTTCCGCAAAGTCATTCCCGAAATAGAAAATTTGGTACAGCGCGGCTACCGCGTTTTACCGATTTTGTCACAAACCGCATACACAACCGACACGCGTTTCGGCAAGGCGGCGGATTTCAATGCAAAAATCGAGGAGATTACGGGCAATCCGATTATCCATACAATCTATGCGGCGGAGCCCATAGGGCCGAAAAAACTGCTGGACGCGTTGATTATCGCCCCCGCCACGGGTAATACGATTGCCAAACTTGCCAACGGCATTACGGATACTTCGGTGACACTTGCGTGCAAAGCGCATTTGCGCAACTGCCGCCCCGTGCTTTTGGCGGTATCCACCAACGATGCACTCGGCACGGCGGCCAAAAACATAGGACTTTTAATGAACGCGAAGCATCTGTATTTCGTGCCGATGCGGCAAGACGACACGCAAAACAAACCGAATTCCGTTGTGGCGGATTTCACGCAAATTGTACCTGCGTTGGAGGCGGCGCTCACGAACTGTCAACTCCAACCGATATACAAGTGAACAAAGCAAGCAGATTAGCACCGTCAAAGTACCGAATTGACGGTGCTGTTTTTATGCTGAATGTCAAAATTTTTAAGAACATCGTTTTTGTATAGAATTTTTTACGAAACTATGTTATAATACAACTATCTCTGCATACAGGAGGCGCAATATGTCTTTTATTGAAATGAAAAATGTCACCAAAACCTACAAAATGGGCGAGGTGGAGATTAAAGCGTTGGACGATGCCGGTTTCGGCATTGAAAAAGGCGAATTTGTGGTTGTTGTCGGGCCTTCGGGCGCGGGCAAAACCACCATTTTGAATATTTTGGGCGGTATGGATACCGCAAGCGCGGGCGAAATTTTTGTGGATAATGAGGACATCTCCAAATTTGACGAAAAAGCACTTACAACGTACCGCCGTGACGATGTTGGGTTTGTGTTCCAGTTTTACAATCTCGTCGGCAACTTAACGGCGCTTGAAAATGTGGAATTGGCACTGCAAATTTCCAACAATCCGTTGGATGCGAAAGAAGTGTTGCAGGGAGTTGGACTTTCCAACCGAATGGACAATTTCCCCGCACAGCTTTCGGGCGGTGAGCAACAGCGTGTTTCCATTGCGCGTGCGCTTGCGAAAAATCCGAAACTGCTTTTGTGCGACGAGCCGACCGGCGCGCTCGACTACATCACGGGCAAATCCATTTTGAAACTGTTGCAGGATACCTGCCGTGAAAAGAGCGTGACCACCGTGGTCATCACCCACAACCTTGCTATTGCCCCTATGGCGGATAAGGTCATTAAGGTGAAGAACGGCAAAATCGACCAAATTTTGATGAACAAGCGTCCCACACCCGTGGAATATATTGAGTGGTAAAGGAAATCGGTTATGACGAAAGGATTAAGAAAAGACTTCCGCCGCGAAGTCAAACACAGTTTCAGCCGGTTTTTGTCCATTTTGCTGATTTCGGCGCTCGGCGCCGCGTTTTTCGCGGGCATTCGCTCGGCAAGCCCTGCTATGCTCGCTTCGGCGGACGCCGCTTATGACAGCAACAATTTGGCGGACCTTCGCGTGGTGGGCACCCTCGGGATGACCGACAGCGATGTTGCAACGCTTCTGAGTTTGGAGGGCGTTTCGGCGGCAGAAGGCATTTATACCGGCGATTTTTTGTGCGAAGCCGAGGGCAACACCGTGGTTACAAAAGTGACCTCGCTAACCAACAAAATCAGCCAAATTAAAGTGCGCGAAGGGCGATTCCCCGAAAAATACAACGAATGCATTGCAGACAAAGAATTTTTAGAGGCGTCCGGCTATCAAATCGGGGATACAATCCGCCTGAAAACCGGTACGGAACAGAAAATTTCCGAAACCTTGGCGGACGATACATTTACCATTGTCGGTTTGGGCGAAACCTCGTATTATTTAAACGATGACCGCGGCACGGCGGCAATCGGCGACGGCACCGCCGACGGTCTTTTGGTGATTCCGAAAGAAGCCTTCACGGCGGAAGTGTATTCCGAAGTGCTCGTCACAATAATTGGCGCGGCACAAATGAACTGTTTCTCCAAGGAATACGACACGGCGCTTGATGCCGTAAAAGCAAACATTGAAGCGATTGAAACCGACCGTTGCGAAGCGCGTCTTGCAGAGTTTCGTGCGGATGCCGACAAAAAACTGAACGAAGCCAAATATGAGTTCCAAAAGAAAAAAGACAAAGCCCTCAGCGATTTGGGCGACGCTTACCAAACCTTACTGACCAAAGAGGCGGAACTCGAAAACGGCAAACTGAAAATTGATCAGCAGCGCCAGCAAATTGAGGAACTGCGCGCAATGTTTGATTCGGGCGACCAAAGCATTGAAAGCGGCAAGGCGCAAATTGCCGAAGCGCGCGCCACAATTGCAGATTTGGAACGCCAAAAACAGGCGATAGAAGAGCAAATAAAAAAAGACGAAGCAAAAATTGCGCAAATGGAAAAGGATTTACGCGACGACGCGCCCTACATTTCCAATGAAGAGTATTACAATCGCAGTATAGAGATTGTTCGCGCCACGGCGACGGTGGAGTATTACAAAAACCAACTGCCAATGGTGGAACAGAGCATTGCAGATGCCAACGAACGCGTGGACACGGCGGAGGCGTTTATTGAGAACTATCCCGAAGCGGCGGCGGCTGCCCGTGTAAAAATCGCGGAGGGCGAGGCAAAACTCGCCGAAGCGGAAAAGGAGATTCAAGACGGCGAAATCGCCTTGGAACGCGCCAAAGAGGATTACGAACTCGCCGTGGAAGATACCCGGGCGGAATTTGACGCCGCAGAGGAAAAACTCCAAAAATCCGAGGACGAAATCAACAATGTAAAATTGCCCAACTGGCATATTTTGGACCGTTCGTCCGTTCCGAGTTATGCGGCGTTTAAAAATGATGCCGAGGGTATTTCCGCCATCGGCACGGTGTTCCCGATTATCTTCTTCTTGGTGGCTGCGTTGGTTTCGCTGACCACAATGACGCGTATGGTCGAAGAAGAACGCACCCAAATCGGTACGCTCAAAGCGCTCGGCTACAAAAAATCCGCCATCACGGCGAAATATGTTTGGTACGCACTTTTGTCCACGCTGTTGGGCAGTGCTGTGGGCGTAACACTCGGCGAATGGGTGTTGCCGCTTGTGATTATTCGTACATACCAAACGGTGTATATGCATTTGACGCAAACCGTGGTGCAACCGCACATACTCAACGCCGTTTTGGCAACGGCGCTTGCGATTTTGGCGACCGTCGGCGGTGCTGTGGCGGCATCGACGCGCGCGCTTTCACAAGATCCCGCATCGCTGATGCGCCCTGAAGCGCCCAAAGTCGGCAAGCGCACCTTTATTGAAGATATTGACTTCATTTGGATGCGTTTGAACTTCGCACAAAAAGCGGCGTGCCGCAATTTGTTCCGCTACAAAAAACGGCTGTTTATGACGATACTCGGCGTGGCAGGCTGTATGGCGCTGTTGCTTGCGGGCTTCGGCATTCGGGACTCCGTGGAAATGGTGCCCGAAAAGCAGTTTGAACGCGTGTTCAGTTATCAGGGCACCGTTGGGGCGGATACCTCTTTATCCCGTGCGGAACGCCGCCAACTGCTTGCAAAAGTCGCTTCCGTAGAGGGCGTTACAGAGTATTTGCAAACCAAGAGCATTGTCACCTACGCACAAACCGAAAAAGGCGAAACTTCGGCATATTTGATTGTGCCGCAGGATACGGCAAAATTAAACGAATATGTGCATTTGCGTACGGCGCGTTTCCCGCATGAGGATTTGTCGCTTACGGACGAAGGTATTTTGATTACCGAAAAATTTGCCGAAACGCTGGGCGTTTCTGTGGGCGATATGATTTCCATTAAAGAGGACGAAACCGCCGAACCGGTGGGCGATGTGCGCGTTGCGGGCATAGTTGAAAACTACTTGAACAACTATATTTATATGACGCCGAATGTCTACAAAGCGCTTTACGACGAAACCGCGTCGCTCAACGCCGCGCTGATTAAGGTAGACGCGGGGGCGGACATTGCGGCAGTTTCCGAAGATTTGCTTGCGATAAACGGCGTAACTTCGGTTTCGATGAATGCCACGGCACAGGCACAGGTAAACGAGATGCTCGGCAATTTGAATGTCATTATCGCGGTGATGATTTTGGCGGCAGGGCTGTTGGCGTTTATCGTGCTTTACAACCTCAACAACATCAACATTACCGAACGCCGCCGAGAACTCGCCACCTTAAAGGTGTTAGGCTTCTATGATGGAGAAATGGCGGCATATGTGTACCGTGAAAATGTGATTTTGACCTTGTTCGGCACGGTGCTTGGCATATTGCTCGGCTTCATTTTGCATTGGTTCGTGATGCAAACCGTTGAAACCGAAATGATTATGTTCGGCGTGGAAATGCGCTTTATGAGTTATGTATACGCGGTGCTTTTGACCGTTCTGTTTGCGGTGATTGTCAACGCGCTGATGATTTTCAGGCTGAAAAAGGTCGATATGATTGAATCGCTGAAAAGTGTGGAATAAGCAAATGGTGCAAACTGAGTCTGCAATTTGCAGGCGCCGTTTTTGTATATATTGTGTTTTTTCAAAAGGGGGTATACCATCGAGAATACACGGCTTTCAGGAGAAACATTTGATTTTTATGATTTCTCAGAGGTGATTTATATGTCAAAATCAAAAAAATATATCCTTGCCGCCGTGAGCGTTTTGGCGGTGGTTGCATTGATTCCGGTGATCGGTTTAGGAATTGTCTTGGCAACAACAGCGGTGCGAGATTCCAAGCCTGCCAATTATTATGCGGACACATGGAATATCAAATTTCCGGAATCAGCGAAAGAAATCTATACGCTGCGCACGGACGGCCGCGATTGGGATAGGTTCAGCATCTATATGATCGCTCCCGGCGACGACGCGGCACTTGAAGACTGCTTAGAAGTACCGATTGGTGAGAAGACATCGGAGAGGATTATGGATTTTTTGGAATATGTTCAGGTTCCGACGGAGATGAGACCGGATTTAGAGAAGCCCTATCGGTGGAAGTGTATTCGTGAGGATGGTGGTACGCTTGAAGAGAGACAATACGATTTTTACGAAGACAATATGTTTGTGCTGTATGACGAACAGACAAACACCGTATATACGCTCCTAAGCCACGGGAAAACACCATCTGCATTTACAAGTCATAGTTAGAAAAAACAGGAGGGCGGTTTATGTAAATGCAATGAATCGTATTTTAATTATCCATCAATAAATGATCAACTTAGGAGGGCATTTGTTATGAAAAGAATAGTGATGTCAACAATTAGTTGTTTACTGATTATCCTGTTGATGACGCAAATTGCTTTTGCAATTCCGTCTTTAGAAAACAGTGAGGAACATCTAATTGCTGAAAACATGGTTGTTTTAGAAAATGTCTTGGCAGAGAAGGATACCGATGTTGTGCGTGAACTAAACAAAATGATTGAGCAATATGAAGCAATGGCGAAATCTGCTGCTACGCAGGAGGAGTCAGAAAAAATAACCGGTTTGATTGTTACCTTAGAAGAACTGATTACGGACTATAAGCTTTACAGCAACGGTGCTTCTGCCTACAAGTTTCACGCCATTTACAGCCCGGCGATTGCTACAGCTATCGCTTATTTTAATATGATGAACTATTTCCTGGCAGCAGAATTGCTGACATATGCCAGAGAGAACACGAGCAGGACTTCAATCTATGTTCCTGCTTATAGCGCAAGAGCAAAGTATACAGAGGTTATCCGGCAAATCGGTTATGACACAGTGGAAAGAGGAAGCGCTTCCTTTGAACCGGGAGACAGTGAAATAGATATGGATATGTACTATGCCGTTCATAGGTTTGATTATTTCAAGGAATCTCCAACATCCAGATTAGTTTATGTTAATGATATATATGACTTTGAACATGACAATCAGGCATATTATACGATTACTGGCGTTGCGGTCGAAACCATGTGTAAGGCACAGGAAGCAGGATTTCTCACGCCTTATATTGTACTGTTTTCCGTTCCTGTATAATGGATTGCTTTATAGATGTTTTCGTGATTTTCCCTACACAAAATTCAAAAAAACATGCAAATAATTCCATATCTTGTATAAACTGCATATTGCAATTCGACACAATATGTAGTATACTGTCGATACAAACGAAACGAAATGTATGACTGACGGAATCCGAATGCGGAGTGCAGGCAAACTGCAGGGGAGTACATTTTCGTCCCTTTGCCGACCGTCTGGGCAATCTTGCAAACGCAGGGTTGCCCTTTGCTTTGTAAGTTTATAGAAACAAGCGTATATGAAGGAGAAGAGTATGGAATTTACAGCTTGGAACGGATTTAAAACGGGTGAATGGTGCGAAAAAATCGCAGTCAGCGATTTCATCAAGCGCAATTACACCCCGTATTTGGGCGAAGCCGACTTTTTGGCGGACGCCACGGAGCGCACAAAAGCGCTTATGGAAAAATGCAACGCCCTTTTCAAAGCGGAACGCGAAAAAGGCGGCGTTTTAGATGTCGATACCGAAACGGTTTCGTCTTTGGTGACCTACAACGCGGGCTATATTGACAAAGAAAACGAACTGATTGTCGGCTTGCAGACCGATGCCCCCTTAAAACGCGGGGTCAATCCGTTCGGCGGCATTCGTATGGCGCGTTCTGCTGCCAAGGCTTACGGCTACGAACTGTCCGACAAAATCGAAGACGAATTCCGCTACAAAACCACACACAATGACGGCGTGTTCCGTGCCTATACCGACGAAATGCGCGCTGTGCGCCACATCGGTCTTTTGACGGGTCTGCCCGACGCCTACGGGCGCGGCCGCATCATCGGCGATTATCGCCGCGTGGCACTTTACGGCGTAGATGTTTTGATTGCGGAGAAAAAACGCGACAAGGCGCAAGTCGGCGCACAGAATATGAATGTGGATACCATTCGCCAAAGCGAGGAACTGTATCAGCAAATCCATTTCCTGGAGCTTTTAAAGGAAATGGCGGCGCTTTACGGCTACGATATTTCCAAACCCGCGACCAACGCGCGCGAAGCGGTGCAGTGGCTGTATTTCGGCTACCTTGCCGCTATTAAAGAGCAAAACGGCGCGGCAATGTCCTTAGGGCGGACAAGCACTTTCCTTGATATTTATATCGAGCGCGATATGAAAAACGGTACCCTCACCGAAGAAGGCGCACAGGAACTCATGGATGATTTCGTGATGAAACTGCGTTTGGCTCGCCATTTGCGCACGCCCGAATATAACGAACTGTTCGGCGGCGACCCGATGTGGATTACCGAAAGCATCGGCGGGCAATGCACAGACGGACGCACGCTCGTCACCAAAAACTCCTACCGCGTGCTCAATACGCTTTACACCCTCGGCTCTTCACCGGAACCGAATTTGACCGTGCTTTGGTCGGAACAACTGCCTGAACCGTTCAAAAAATTCTGCGCGAAAGTTTCGATTGATACCGACTCCATTCAGTATGAAAATGACGATGTTATGCGCCCGATTTACGGCGATGACTACGCCATTGCCTGCTGCGTTTCGGCAATGCAGGTCGGCAAGCAGATGCAATTCTTCGGCGCACGCTGCAATTTGGCAAAACTGCTGTTGTTGGCGATTAACGGCGGGTATGACAATATGTCCGAACGGCGCGTCGGTCCGCAAATGGAACCCCTTCAAGGGGACACGCTCGACTATGCCGATGTGGCAGGGCGGT
The DNA here is from genome assembly GCA_052273845.1 of Candidatus Fimenecus sp. Taxonomy (GTDB): domain Bacteria; phylum Bacillota; class Clostridia; order Oscillospirales; family Acutalibacteraceae; genus Fimenecus. Next base: position 21,400 of record DAVZHM010000019.1, read on the forward strand.
TCTCGGTTTACCTTTCGTGGCTTTGCAGACTGTATGTCAACACGATGAACGTCATTCACTATATGCACGACAAATACGCCTATGAAAAAATTCAAATGGCGTTGCACGATACCGAAGTTACGCGCTTTATGGCGTTTGGTGTGGCGGGACTTTCCGTTGCGGCGGACAGCCTTTCGGCAATCCTGTATGCCAAGGTGCACCCCGTGCGCGATGAAAACGGCTTTGTGGTAGATTTCGAGACCGAGGGCGAGTTCCCGACCTACGGCAACGATGACGACCGTGTGGATTTCATTGCAAAATCCCTTTTGGAAAGCACCATTCAGGAATTGCGCAAAACCCCGACTTACCGTAATGCCGTGCATACGCTTTCTGCGCTGACGATTACGTCCAACGTGGTTTACGGCAAAAAGACGGGCAGCACGCCCGACGGCAGAAAGAAAGGCGAGCCTTTTGCGCCCGGTGCTAACCCCATGCACAACCGCGAAAAGAACGGCGCGCTTGCCTCTTTGAACTCCGTGGCAAAAATGCCGTACGATTCGTGCCGCGACGGGATTTCCAACACATTTTCGATTATCCCCGCCGCCCTCGGCAAAACCGATAGCGAACGCGTGGACAACCTCGTTTCCATTCTGAACGGCTATTTCAAAAATCATGCGCACCACATCAATGTAAATGTGATGAATCGCGAAATGCTCTTGGAAGCCTATGAAGACCCCGAAAAATACCCGAACCTGACCATTCGCGTTTCGGGCTATGCGGTGAACTTCCACAAACTTTCCAAAGAACAGCAAAAAGAAGTGATTATGCGCACTTTCCACAGCGCGATGTAATTTCTTGACGGGTAGCCCCTAAGCACGCAATTCGTTGCGTGCTTATAGGGGGTTCGTCTTGCAATAAAAAAATTTGAAACCAAAACGCCCCCGCACACCGATTATACAGTGTGCAGGGGTGTTTTATATGCGCATTTTTACACAATCAAATCCCGGTTGCGGTAAGCGAAACTGTCGCGGGTGCTTTCAATCCCGTTTTCTTTTAAGATTGCCTGTACGGCGTCCTCAATAACGGTTTCTTCACTGCCACAGGTGATGCACAGCGAAATTTTGTCGCCATACCCCGTTGCCGCCGCGTTGATACTGCCGCGGCCGGGACCCAAATACATTTCGAAGCGTTCAAGCCCGTCAGCCACTTCCTGCGGAAGCGTTTGATATCCGACATTGGAAAGCGTGGTGGTGATGCTGTTGCCGGCAACATGGCGGTACGCCTTACGAACAATCCATTCGCGCAAAACCCGCGGGGAATATTGCACGGCAATGTTGTTCGCCGCTTTGTATGTTACGGCAATACCGCGGCGCAACGCTTCGTCGCTTGAAGCCGTTTGCATCAGCGTGTGCATTTGTGTTGCCATTTGCGCTAAATCTACCGCGTTTTCTTTTGTGGCACGCAAATTTCCGTAAAACACAAAATTCCGTTGAGAATGGGAGTTGTAGTGCTTTCTAAGGTCTATCGGTGCCGAAATCGTAACGGGCAAATCGCCGTTTTTCGCGTCGGTCACACGGAAAATCGCCAATGCCAACGCCCCGCAAAGCAAATCGTTTACGGTGATCGCGTGCGCTTTTGTAAAATTCTTCGCGCTGTTTAAATCCACCGAAATGCACGAAAACCGCGCATACCAATATTCTTTGGGGTAGGAGAGGTGCATTTTGTATGAACCTTTTTCAAACAAATTTGCCGACCTCGCCCGCTTATAGTACAGCACATAGGGGTCGTCCAAATCCGCTTTGCTCGGCGCAGGCGCCTCTACGGGCGGAAGTCCTCGCGCCAAAAGCAGATAATCTGCCGAAAGCGCCGCGAGAAATGCGATGCCGGCACAGCCGTCACCGTTGCCGTGAAAAACATCCATCGTCACGCGATTGCCCCGTACATACAGCCGAAACGAAGGTTGGTCGGTGTCAAACATCGCGGGCATATTGAAAAACGGTTCGCCCTCTGTCACCACATCCAAATCCGTTGCGGGCACATGGGCATATCCGAAAAAGGTACGCTCTAAGTGCGAGCACATAATGGGGAAGCGCGGCGCAACACTGCGCACAGCCGCACGCAAGATATCGGGATTGACCAGCTC